>DATJIU010000190.1:0-16012 GCA_035492855.1 Dongiaceae bacterium
GTTGCAAATACTCCACTCGCAGGGCATATGTCAGCCCGGCCTGAAGCACATTGGTGGCACCCGTGGTCACGGAATCATTGGGGCCCCAGTTATCAATGCACAACTGACCGTTCAGCCAGACGCGTACTCCGTCATCAGACAAAGCAGCCAGGCTGATATTCCCCATGTCGGGCGGAACGGTAATGTTGCCGGTCCAACGGGCGGTGAAATTCACCGCCGGCACGGTGCCGCCTGGACTGGCGCTGTTCCAGTTGAAATCGATGCTGGCATCAACGCGCGCCAAATCCGGGGCGCCGGCGAGATTCGTGTTGGCATAATAGGCCGCGTTCAAGCCGGGCTGGCCGGTCGTGGTCGTCAGCCAGGCTGCCGGCACCGGGGTGCCGCTGTCACCAATTACCGGAGCGACCAGGAGCGAATGTCCGATCAGGTATTGGTCCTCCTGACTGGCCTCCGGGTACTGCGGGTAATCCAGATCCAGCCTCCGCAGTATCGGCTCCCCGGTATCATAATTTTCCCGGGCAGCAGCATAAAACACCGGCAACAACCGGTAGCGCAGGTTGACGAACCGGCGGGCGGTCCATTCCGCCTCCGGGCCAAAGGTCCACGGCATGCGGGTCAGGTTGTAGGTACAATGCGGCCGGTAGATGGGAGATAGCGCCCCGTACTCAATCCAGCGAATATAGCCCTCCGGCGTGGGATCACTGGTGTGGCCGCCCAAGTCGTCGCTTTCGTACGGGAACAGCGCCTGCACTCCCGAATGCACCGCGTTTTCGACGGCATTCTTCAAATACAGGGAAGATGGCCCAATATCGCCGGTCCATTGAATCGGATAGGTGTGTGCCGCTACGTTCATCGGCCGGTTGCGCATGCCGTTATCAATGCCGTCCACATTGACCATGATCATCGGGCGCAAGGTGGCATTGGTGGCTGCCGTGGCATCGTGATAGACCCGCATGCCCCACACTTCGTGCCGGAGGTTTGAAGCGGGTGAAAAAAGACTGATATTCCAGTTGCGATCATACCACCAGACATCCAGACCTTCGCCCAGCAATTGGGTCAGATTGGTGTAGCGATAGGTGACCTCCTGCGGGTCGAGCGCGCCCGCTGCCACCGGCTCGGGATGGTCATTGAACATGACCCGGACGTTTTTGGCATGCGCGGCGGCAAAGAAATGCGGCAGGTCGGGAAACAGATTGGTGTTGGGCTGATAACCGGTGGAGGCATTCACGCGCCAGCCTGTGTCACAGACCAGCACATCCAGAGGGAACTGGCGCGAACGGTAGGCATCCACCTGCGCCAAGGCCGTGGCTTCACTGTAATCAAACCAACGACTGTCCCAGGCCCCCAAGGCATATAATGGAATCAGGGGCGTGGGGCCGGTCAATTTCAAAAAATCCTGGCGCAGTTGTTGATAGCTGCCACCCGGCACAAAGACATAAACATCGGCGGCGTCATTGTTGGTATCCCAGCCGCTGGAGGCTGCCAGGGGTGCTCCCGCGGGCGCCGGGGCTATTCCCCAGGCCGGAGGCACCAACCGCGGCGTGTCGGCAAACGACCAGGCCTGCGGTTTCGCGGCCGGTCCCGGCAGCCACACGCTATTGTTCAGCTTGCCATCATATGCATAGAGGGTTTGCCCCGCGGCTGAAGTCAGATATACCCCCGCCAGCGAGGTCGCACCTGCCGGCACATGCACGCTGTAATTCGGCGTGCGCACCACCACTTCCGCCGCGCTGGCATTGGTGGTGACCGTGGTACCGGGCCAATCGCGATTAACCACATGGAACGTGGGACGATCTTCAAATCCTTCCGCTCCCCGCACCTCCAGCCGGGCCAGGCTGTCCGAAAGGCATTGAATCCGTACCGTGCCCACAATCGTAGTGTCCGCGGCCAGCAGGGGCTGGCTGGCCAACCCGGCAAATATACCGGCAAACAAACCAGCGGTTAAAAATCTCATGGCATTGTTATCTGTCAAATGTCGCTATCAGATGTATTGATTAGATGAAAACCTGGAAGGCGGGAAAGCCGTAACCAAATCCGACGGGCAAGTTCACGGATTGACCGCGCTAGCAAAATGACTGGCCACGTAGTACAGGTCCGGGCGGGTCGCCGTGATGCTGGGCGGACTCGCATACTTGTTCCGATCCAAACTTTTGGCGTAAGCGATGACTTCCGCGGTTATCCATTTATGCGACTCGGCATGTCCATCGGCGAAACTGAACGTGCTGCTGGAACCGTGAAACGCCGCCGGTGAGTCAATCCAGCGCGCCGTGGTGAAATCCGTGGCCGGATCGCCGGGGTGCAGGTCCCAAGCATGGACATTCTCTATGAAAGGCAACCCGCCCGATACCTGGGAGGCGCACTCTTCCACCCAAAGGAACCGTTCGCTGGAGTGGAGCACCTGGGTGGCTTTTTTGATGGCCCCCAGCCGGTTGTCCAGACCGGCGTCGCCGCCCACAAAACTGCCCGCCCCGGAATAACTCGCCCAACAGAACATCCCGCCTGCCAGCCCCCGGGTGTCCCCGGGGCAATGAATGATATCGGGATTGGAGGCATACGCAAACAGGGGGCCGTCCCGGAAGCCTTTTTGAAAGCGCCATTTGCTGGCGTCCGTTCCCGTAAATCCCGGCGGCGGGGCCGCCGTAACCAAATCGGCCTCCACCCTCCAGTTAGGGGGATTCGCTCCCGGCAACGTGCTAAACCCCACCACCCGGTCGGAGTTATCTCCGGCATACATCACCCAGGCCAGGCCCAGTTGCCGGTGATTGCTCAGGCAGGCGGCCTGCGTCGCCCGCTTTTTGGCCGACCCCAACGCCGGCAACAGCAATGATGCCAGAATGGCAATAATGGCGATGACCACCAATAATTCAATCAAGGTGAAACCGGCCTGCCGTTTTTGGGGCCGGATAATTCGGGTCAACGTCCTACAACTCATTTTGTGCTGCTAAATTGCCATTTTATTTGCCGGAGGGCAACCAACCGGCAGGCGGGACTCCCGCCC
The DNA here is from genome assembly GCA_035492855.1 of Dongiaceae bacterium. Taxonomy (GTDB): domain Bacteria; phylum Verrucomicrobiota; class Verrucomicrobiia; order Limisphaerales; family JAFMIX01; genus JAFMIX01. Next base: position 2,999 of record DATJIU010000190.1, read on the forward strand.
CGCCTGCCGGCTCAATGATGTCCCCCCAGAACACCATTGATTCCATTTTGCTACTGCTGCAACCGGTAGAATTCCGCCTGCCGGGTGGGCGCCAAGGCCTGGGGATTCGTTTGATTCACCGCATTTGTCCAAGGGCCGGTCACCGCTGGCGCGGCCTGCAACGTGCCCCCTCCGGTCCAGGAGAGCTGCCCATTCTGAATGCTCAGCAAGCCCGGGGTTACTGACGGCGGGAAACCCAGGTCCGTCACGGCCGCTGCGACCACGATGTTGGTGAACTCGGCAAAGGTGGACCCGTTGCCGGAACGCACCCGGATCTGGTTGAATGTGTTGTTCAGGGAGGTGGTGGTCGGTGCCTGGGGCTGATTTTCCAAGGTCTGGGAAAAATCAGGGTCTAACCAGATGGACACGGCCGTGGGCGCGTTAGAAGCATACACGCTCTTGATGACGAAGGTATGCCATTCGCCTGCCACGATGGGCGTGGCTGGCGCCATGTCTTTTTGCCCGCTTTCCTTGGCGTCGAAGCTCCAGTTGGTGCTCGTCCAGGAATTCCCCGTGATCAGGCGTTCAGTATTGTCCTGGAAGAATTGCAAGCCGCCGAACGAGCCGCCAGCATTCGCATCGGTTTGGGGGTAGTCAATAAACGCCATGCTGAACCGGGTGTACAGGGTGCCGGTTGCATTCGGACCATAGCCGCCGCCCAGCCAACCGTTTTGTGAGTTCCAAAGCGTAACCGAAGTACCCTCGTAAACATCGAACGGCCCATCCATGCTGACCGGCAGCGTGGGATAGGCATCCGCCGTAAAGGACCAACTGGTGTAATATGGCGTGCCATTCAAGTCGGTCAAATTCACCTCCACAGTATGGGCCGTGCCAGGAGCAAACGGAGTGCCCGGCTGATAACTGATACCCAGGGAATTGGTACCCACCGTAAAGCTCGGGGCCACCACGTTGCCGTCCAGGGTCAGCGTTACCGCATTCGTGGCGATGCCATAACTGCCAAACAGCACCTCCACGCCGACCGGGGTGCCCACCGGGGCGGAGGAAGCATTGGCTGCCGGAACATAGTTTTGGAAGGTTGCCTCCACCGCTGGTTGGAAACCCACGCCCGCCGGGGTCGCCGCCACCATGATATTGGAGTACAGGGCCGTGGCCGGCGCGAAACCGGCACGCAGGCGGATGTTGTCAAAGGTATTGTCAAAAGAGAGGTCCAACGGCGCGACCGGCTGGTTGGCTTCCGTCTGGCTGAAGTCCGGATCCAGCCACACTTTCACCGCGGTGTTGCCCCCACCAGCGGCATAGTCGGCGCGCACCACAAATACGTGCCATTCGTTGGTGGCAAACGGTATGGTCGGCGGTATGTCCGTGTCCGGAACCGCCGCCGCGACACTCCAGTTGGCGGAGGCACCGCCCTTCGCGGTCAGCAGCCGTTCGTTGTTGTTCTGGTAGAACTCCAGGCCACCCCAGGTGGCGCCGGAGTCATTGGCCTTGGTGAATGCCGCACTGAACCGGAGATACAGGGTTTTGCTGAGGCCGCCCTGATAATTGGTGCCAATCCACGGATCATTTGTCGCTGTGAAGATGATATTGTCCACATTGTTGCTGGCGGCAAACGGTCCGGCCAAGGTGAGCGGCAACGCGGCAAATCCGGTGGTGAAACTCCACGTGTTGGTAAATGAGCTATTATTTGCATCTGTGACCACCAATTGCACCGTGTGCATGGCGCCGTAGCTGAGCGCCGTCGGCGGCTGATAACTCACCCCCAGGATGCTCACGGAAACCTGGTTCGTGGTGGGGGTGACTGCGGGGCCACCATCAATGCTCAGTGAGACGGATTGGATGGGGTAACCACCTGCCACCACTTGGGCGCTAAGGGCGGTTGTGGCTGCGATATCAAATGCTCCTGCCGCCGGAGTTTGCGCCTGGAATTGCGGTGCCACCGTGGGCGGGAATCCGACATCCGTAGGGTGCGCGCCCATGATGATATTGGTCCACGTGGCGCTCGCCGTGCCGTTGCCGCACCGGAGCTGGACCTTGTTGAACGAATTATCAGAACTCCAGGAAAACACGTTTGCCTGGGCCTCTTCCGGCTTGCTGAAGTCGGGGTCCAGCCAGATTTTCACGGAATCATTCCCATTGGGCACATAGTCAACCCGCTCCACGATGGTGTGCCATTCGCCCAAGACGACCGGCGTTGCCGGGGTGAGATCCTGCTGCGAGTTGCCCTGGCCCATCCCGTCATCAATGCTCCAGTTCAGAGACTGCCAGCCGTTTCCGGCCAGCATCCGGTGCGCGTTGTCCTGGATAAAATTCAAGCCACCGTAACCGCCACCGCTGCCGGTTTCACCGTTGAGGTCGGTGAACACCATGCTGTACCGGGTGTACAGCGTCCGGGTGGAATTCGTGTCATAATTCGCACCCAGCCAGCCTTCCCCGGTAGCCGTCATAATCGTGAAATCATTCCCGCCCCCCGTAGTGAACGGCCCGGCCAAGGTCACCGGCAAATTCGCATGACCGGTCGTGAAGCTCCAAGTATTGGTATAGGATGCCGTGTTGTTGTCCTGTATTACCACTTGCACCGTGTGGGTGGTTTCATAGGCAAACGCCGCCGCCGGCGTGTAGCTGATGCTCAGGAGACTGGAATTGCCCGTGACACCAGGCGTGACCGCATTGCCATCCAGGGTCAACGAAACGGAATTCAAATTGAGCGGCACGCCGCCGGAGGCCACATCCAAACTGATGGTGGCGTTGGTTGCCACACTCAAGGCGTCGGCTCCGGGGGAAACCGCTTGGAACGATGGCGGCGTGGCGGAAATCACAGTCAACTGGTCAAACTGATAATCCTGGCCATTGCCGGGGGCGGCACTGCCGTTGACCCGGATAAAGGCCACCTGGGCAATGGCCGCATTGGAGATGCTGCCCGTAAAACTCGCCCCGGTTCCCTGATCCGTGAAGGTGTAGGTCGTGGCACTGTTCAAAGTGAATTTGTAAGTCACAAACTGCTGATAGGCGTAGGAGAAATTTGTCGCCACGCCATTGGGATTGGTGGCGTCGCTATACCAGCCGTTCACCGCGCCATTGGGCTCATTGCCCCAATGCCAGTAACTAAACAGGATATTGCCCTCCGCATCTTCCAAGGCAAATTGATTGGTGGTGCCATTGTTATCCAGGCTGTTCAATCGCAGTTTCACCAGGAATGAGTCTCCGGCGGAAAGTGGCGTGTTTAAGGGACGAATCGCCACCGTACTGCTGTTGGCCGAAACATTCCACAGGTCGAAGGAAGCCCCACTCGGCCCGTAAGTCTGGATAAAGGCCCCGCCGTTACCGGTTTCATTAAAAATCCAGGCACCGAAACCATAGCCCCCGTTCTGGCCTCCGGGGTAAAGCCCATTGGGAGCGCCGGCGCCGGCATAGGCGGGATCAATCGCTTCGTCGTACGCATTGGTTACCACTTGGGCGGAAAGGTTGGCCCCCCCGGCAAGCACTAACGCTCCCAGAGCGAGAACTCCGGTAAGGCGCGGGATCGGCCAGGGAAACAAGGCCTTCAAATGGGCTGAGAATTTCATATTACGGGCTGGATTAGGGTTTGCTTGATTTAGTTAAAAAGACGCCGCACCCGTCAGCTATGACTGGTCCAGCGGATTTCTATCAGCATAGGCCCAACCTCCCCGCGAACAATACACATGAAGATGCGTATGGGACCCCGCGAGCCGCGCCCGAAAAGGCTTCGCTCCAGCCGACCGGGTTTAATCGGGCTTCCCCGTCCTAAACGTGGGAGTTTGCAGATACTTGGCTGCGGCTTCACTGCGGGAGTGAACATGCAGCTTGGCGTAAATATGTCGCACGTTCATGCGCACCGTATCTATGCTTAGCGCCAGTTGATGCGCGATGTCCTTGTAGGCCGCACCCCGAGCCAGCAGTTCCAGCACCTGTTGCTCCCGGGGCGAAAGCACCGCCACGCTATCCGCCTTGGCCGCGCCCATTTGATTGAAGTAAGCCACCACTTTGCGGGCGATGCTGCTGGACATTGGCGAACCGCTGCCATGAACCTGGCAGATGGCTTCGCGCAATTCGGCAGTGCTCGTACGTTTCAATAGGTAACCGCTGGCGCCGGCCAGCAGCGAATTGAAGATTTTTTCGCTCTCCTCATACACCGTCAGCATGAGACAGCGCAGTTCCGGCAACAATTGTTTGATTCGCCGGACACACTCCACTCCATCCATTCCGGGCAAATTAATATCCATCAGCACGACATCCGGAGCGTCGGCGACTACTCCTTGCAGGGCGGCTTCTGCGGTGCGGTAGGCCTTAATGCAGGATAATCGGCGGTCCCCGTTGATTTCCCGGACCAGGTTTTCGCGCATCCAAGCCTGGTCCTCGATGACCACCACCCGGATCGGGGCCGCCGGCGGCGGGCTGGGACTGTCGGCAGCTTTCATGGCAGCGCAACCGTCATGGTGAGGGGCACGTGAAAGGTCACAGTGGCGCCGGAGCCGGCTTGGGTTATGAATTCCACCCGGCCCCCAATGTCGTGCATCCGCTTTTGCATGTTCTCCAAACCGTTTCCTACCCCGGAGGCGCGATCAAGGCAAAAGCCACTGCCATCGTCCGCGATGGTGATTGTGATTTCATTTTCAATCACGGCCAAAGCCAGCCGGATTTCCGCCGGGCGGGCATGCCGGACCGCATTGTTCAAAGCCTCCTTCACCGCCATAAACGTGCTGTGCCGCACCTCGGTGGCCACCGGAATATCCGGCAGGTCCAGGGGCACTTCCAATTTGCAGCCAATCCCCGTGGCCTGCAGAAAATCTTTCGCAAAATACACCAGATAGTCGGCCATCTCCTTCAACGTGTCATTGTGGGGATTGATGGCCCACACAATTTCATCCATGGCCCGGATGGTATCATGGGCCGTGGCCACAATGGTACGCCGGGCCTCTGCATCCTGCGATTCCCGTTCCGCCTCCCGCCCCATGGCCTCACTGAGCTTGCTGATCTTGGTGAGGTTCACCCCCACTTCATCGTGAATATCCTGGGCAATGCGCGCCCGCTCCGTGGCCAGCGCGCGTTCCCGTTCCAGCCGCTGAATTTGCGCCCGCGCCCGGCGGCGTTCAAACAGCTGCACCGTGCCGGCCACCAGCACCAGCATCCCCCACACGCATCCGGCAAAAAACCACCATTCCTGCCAGAAATGCCGCACCAGCAGGTCTTCAAACGAGGTGCCCACCACCATCTGGCTGAACTTCCAGCCGTTGCCCGACCCCCGGTGCACCAGGTGAAACTCATCAAAGTTGGCATTCGCTTCAAACCGCACCACAATATCCGTGGCCTGGCTGAATTCGGTCGCTCCGATGGAAAGATCGGGATCCAACCACGCCGTCACCCGCGCATCTTGATTGGGCACATACTCAACTTTCCAGACCAGGTACCGCGGCGTGCCCGCCCGCATGTATTCGTAAGGATACGGCGGTTCCGGCAGGCGCGAATTCAAATCCTGAAACCCTTTGGGCGCCTTGGGCACATTTAAAGCGGAGTACGCCATGGCTTCCCAACTGTCGCCCATCCCCAGATGTTCCTGGCCTTTCTCTACCAGCATGAAGCCCGCTTCAAACTTGCTGATCACCTTGGTGGCCGTGTCGGCAATGGGGTCCACCTTCATCCGAAAATAAAGCGTGCCGGACGAATTGGCATCCCGGGGTTTGATGGCACCGTGCAGGATGTCCTCGCCCTTGCCGTTGTCGCGCACCACCACCGGCTCCGGATGACTCCATAGCACCGTGGCCTTGGCGCCGCCTCCGGTCATAAACAGGGCGGCGGCCAAGAGTACCGCCAGCCTCCGGGAACGCCGGAGGCCCTGCCTGAAGTCACGCTTGCGAGGGTTCACGAAACGAAAACTAAGGGGACCTCCTTCAAAAGTCCACTCCCCCGCAAATGACCAAGGGAAATCAACGAGAGGAATGATTGGCGGAGATCCGGTGCCGTATTCCCATGAACCGTCTGAACCCCATACCGCCAAGCCAGAGCGATGCTTGCCTCCACCACCTGCGGGCCTTTTGGCCGGCCCGCCCATCAATTTTAATCTTCCCAAAGCCAATCCCGCTGATAACGTATTGCGGCAAGCAATTGCCAGAAAACGGCGGGAAGGGTGGCTGAGTGGTTAAAGGCACCTGACTCGAAATCAGGAGTAGGGGCAACCCTACCGTGGGTTCGAATCCCACCCCTTCCGCCATCGCTGAAGCCTTCAATTTTGCGAACCATTCAAGAAGACCACCGCATTCCTGCTTCGCGTTTTTTCAAAGTCTTCAGGCTTGGCGGGGCTTTTCCCGGCGGTAAGCTTCCGCCAGTAACGATACGGGATGCGCCACCCGCAGCGTCTGTCCCTTCTGGCGCCACCCGGCTTCCAGTTGCACGGAACAACCCGGATTGGCCGAGGCAATAATTGCCGCGCCTGTCTGCCGGATGTTCCCGAGCTTGCGGTCGAGAAGTTTTTGCGCCATCTCCGGTTGCGTAATGTTGTAGATGCCCGCGCTGCCGCAACACCAGTTCGATTCCGGTAATTCCACCAAGTCCAGCCCGGGAATCAATCGCAGCAACTCGCGCGGCGGGCGGGTGATCTTCTGCCCATGACACAAATGACAGGACTCGTGATAAGTCACTCGCTCCGCGGGCGCGGCGCCGGCGGGCCGCTTCATCCCTATCTCCGCCAGCCATTCGTGGATGTCCTTCAGTTTGCGGGACCACGTGGCCGCGCGCGCCGCGTAATCCGGGTCGTCGTGCAGCAAATGGTCGTAATGCTTGAGATGTGAGCCGCAACCGCCGGCATTGGTAATGATGGCGTCCAACTGTTCTAGCGGACCGGCGGATTGTTCCACGGCGCGTATGTTGCGCCGGGCGAGTTCCCGGGCCAACCCGGTCTCCCCGTTGTGCGCGTGGAGCGAACCGCAGCAATGTTGCCGCCGCGGTGTGATGACCGTGCAATCGTGCCGGAGCAACACGTCCGCCGTATCACGGTTGACCTCCGAATAAATGAGGTCCTGCACACAACCGGTCAGCAACGCCACGCGATACCGCGAGCTTTGGGGCGCCTCCATCTCACGGATCAGCGCGTCGGAAAAATGTCGCCGCACCGTCGGCGTGAGCGGTTCCAGTTCCCGCAAGCTGGGCGGCAACAATGCAGTGAGCCGAAGTTTTCGCACCCCTGTTTGCAGACCGGTGGCCTGATAAATATAAAGCAAGCGTCCCAGCATCCGGAGCAGACGGGGCCGCGTAAAAACGACTTTCACCATGAGCCAGCGGATGAAATTACGCTTGGGCCCGGCCAACACGCCATCGGTCTCGATGTCCGCCCGCGCGGCCTCAAACAGCTCCGCGTAATTGACCCCGGCAGGACAGGCCGTCTGACAAGCGAGGCAGCCCAGGCAAAAATACATCTCCTCGCCAAAGGCCCGGCGCAGGTCCAGGTCGCCATCAGCCAGCGCGCGCATCAGGGAGATGCGGCCCCGCGGGCTGTGACGTTCCAACCGCGTGGCATCGTAGGTGGGACACGTGGGCAGGCACATTCCGCAATGCATGCACTGTTGCAGCACTGAATAATCCAGGCGGGCCAGGGCTGGCGGCGGGGCGCTCACACGTCGAAAATTTTCCCGGGGTTCAACAGGTTGTCGGGATCCAGCGCGCGCTTGAACTGCCGCAGCAGCGCCAGGCTCGCATTCCCAATGGCGCCGGGCAGGTATTTCTTTTTGGCCAGGCCTACGCCATGTTCACCCGTGATGGTGCCGCCCAATTTGATGGCCTGGTCAAAAATCTCCTGCATGGCCAGTTCCACCCGGTGCATCTCCTCCGAGTTGCGCTCATCGGTGAGAAAGGTCGGATGCAAATTGCCATCGCCCATATGCCCAAACGTGCCGATGCGCAATTGATGCCGCTGGCCGACTTCCTGGATGAAGCGAATCATCTTCGCCAGTTCGCTGCGCGGCACGGTGGCGTCTTCCAAAATGGTCGTGGGCGCGATGCGAGCGAGCGCGGCAAAGGCGGAGCGCCGGGCGGTCGCCAGCCGGGCGGCTTCCTCGGCCGATTGCGCGAGCGTCACCGCCACCGCCCCGTTTTCCCGGGCGATTGCTTCCATGCGCCGGGCTTCGTCTGCCACCACGGCGGGATGGCCGTCCGCTTCCATAAGCAACAAAGCGCCAGCATCCCGCGGCAGGCCAATTTTGGCGAAATCCTCCACACAGCGAATGGTGATCTGGTCCAGGAATTCCAACGTGCAGGGAATGATCTTCGCCGCGATGATGGCCGAGACCGTCTCCGCCGCCTGGTCCATTTGCGAAAACGTGGCAAGCAGGGTTTGTTTGGTCGCCGGTTTGGGCACGAGCTTGAGCAAAACTTTGGTGATGAGTCCTAGCGTGCCTTCCGAACCGATAAAGACATCCTTCAACGAATAACCCGCCACATCCTTTACGCACTGGCTGCCCAGCCAGACGATTTGCCCGTCGGGCAACACCACTTCCAGGCCCATGACGTAATCGCGGGTGACGCCATATTTCAGGCCGCGCAAGCCGCCGGAATTTTCCGCCACATTGCCGCCGATGGTGGAGATTTTCAGCGAACCCGGATCCGGCGGATACAGCAGTCCGGCGGCATCGGCCAGGTCGGCAATCTTCTGGGTGATGACTCCGGCCTCCACCAGAATGGTGAGATTCTTTTCGTCCAACCGAATCACGCGGTCCATTTTGACGAGACACAGCACGATCCCCTCCGCCACCGGCACGCTGCCGCCGCTCAATCCCGTGCCCGAGCCGCGTGTCACCACCGGCAACCGCTCACGGCGCGCCCACTTGATGACTGCCGCCACCTGTTCGGGAGTTGTGGCGAAACCGACGCATTGCGGCCGTTGCTTGAGCCCCGCGGTGCCGTCGAAACCGTAAGGAATCAAATCCTCCGGCTCGGTCAGGACATTGGCAGCACCGAGGAGGGCGCGCAATTCGGCAAGTTGCGTTTCCGACAGCATAACCATTATCCCAACCGGGAGCGGGCGTAGGCCAGGCGCTGTTCGGAGGTCATGCGGTCAAAGTCCGGCAGGCCGTTGGCCCGTTTCGGCCAACCAGACGCCGTCGTTTCTTTTTCACCCGCTTCCGGCCGGGCCGGTGCCAGCGGATTGTTCCGCACTTCCACCGTCGCGCGTCGCGTCGCGCTGCCATCGTAACTCATCGCTTGGTCGGTCAATTGCAAATCCGCCTCCAGCGTACGGTGCGGAGTAATTCTCTTGGCCTGGAGCACGCCATGATACGCGTGCACCGCTTCTTCCGGCCCAATCTTCCCCTCGGTGATGAGCCGGAGCATTTCAATGAATGCCAGCTGGTGCTCCGCCTGGTTGATCTTGCGCCCGTACAATGCCACCCGGGCCCCGTATTTCTGGGCATCGTGCAGCAGCTTGAAGGCATCGTACGTCGTCCCCGCGCTGCCGCCGAGAATGCCGACAATCAGGTTGGGATCATATTGCGCCAACTCCTCCATGGCCTTGGGCCCGTGATACACAATCTTCAGAAAATCCGGCCGCCCCGATTCCGGCACGCCCGCCAGCGTGCGGATGATGTTGTCATTGATAAACTCACCGAGCTTTTCCGGGGCGATGCCGCTGGCCACATTCGGGTCAAACACTTCCAGAAAATGCCGGAAACCTTTGCGTTCCGCTTCCTCGCGAAACGCCTTGTAGCACAGCAGCGCCTCGCGGTCCTGTTCCAAATCATTGAGGAAGGTCACGGAATACAACCCCAGGTTGGCCCCGGGAACTTCCTGGTTGCGGTCGCAATCAATTTCGCCGCACTGAATCTGGTCAATGGTCGCCGAGCGAAACGGCTGGGACGGCTCGCGCGTGTAACAGCCGTGGCGCACCGCCCAAACATCAGTGGTATCATTGGCCCGGCAAGCCGGCGTGACGGGCGAATTCCGGAACAACCCCTCCTTGATGGTAAGTTGCTCGCTGACGTAGGCGGACATGAGCATGATGTCCACCAGCCCCTGATGCGTCACCTCGCGGATGATGTCGAGAAACTCCGGCAAATTACGATAGCCATATTCCTCGCGGGTCCAAACCTCCGGCGAAAATTGCGCGGGCCGCGCCCCGGCGCGGGCCAGATAACGCCGGGGGCCGGGCGCCCGCACCCCAAACGCCATGTCCGCATCCTTCGCGTCGGCCAGGATGAATTCGCGGGTGACCTGCGGCTTGGCGCGAAGGGCCGCCAACTTACGGTCGAGGGAGCGGAGCATAATTCGGTTTGGGCTGGGCACTCATTTCAGGCGCGCCCATTAAACCCGAGTTTGCGTCCAAAAGCCAGACACACTTCCCAGGATTCCACCGCGCCGGAACTGGTGGGATGCCGCAAGGAAGTCGCCGCCACACAGACCCCGAGCTCCAGGCACTCCTGCGGCGCCCAGCCCTCATGAATGCCAAACACCACTCCGGCGGCAAAGGCATCCCCTGCCCCCACCGTGCCGCGAATCAATTCCTGCGGCATAATGACGGCCGGCTGCCGCACCACCGCGCCGGTCCGGCCCACCCACAACACAAACGCGGGCAAATGCACAATCACGGCCTGCCGCACGCCTCGCGCCAGCACCTCTTGCGCCTCGGTCGTCAGCGTGGCCTCATCCGTGGCGGGCGTGTCCCGACCCGCCAGGCGGCCCAGCTCATATTCATTCAGCAACAGGTAATCCAGTTCCGGCAGGCTGGGGTTGACGACCCGGCTGAAATTGGTGCTCTGGCTGCTGACCAGGTCGGCCATGGTGCTGAAACCCAACTGCCGGGCCTCGGCAAACAACTGCGCCGCCTCCGTTTGCCCGTCCGGGCCCACGGCATCCAGCCGTTTCAGCAGGCACATGTAACCCAGGTAAAAAATGCGGGCGGACGATGCCGCCAGGTCAAAGTGCTCCCGCCCCAGCCGGGCATTCGCGCCGTGCCGGTGAAAAAAAGTGCGCCGCCCGGTATCGCTCACCGTCATCACATCGGTATAAGACGTCGGGGCTTCACTGGTTTCGTGGAAGCTGCTGCGGTCAATGCCATGCAGGGCGCAATCCCGCAGGATGCGCTCGCCATCGGCATCGCGGCCCAGCAGACCGACCCCGGCCAGCGGAAAACCGCAGTTCATCTGGGCCAAATCAATCAGCAAATTGTAAGGGCCGCCGCCATTGCCATCGGACTGGTCGGTAATGGTGGCGAGCGCGTCCTGCGCCGGCCACGCATCAATGACCTTGACGTGGTCAATGATCCAGTTGCCTCCGGCCAGCACACCCCGCCGCAAGGGATTGGATGATTTTCTGGTCATAAGCTTGGAGCCGCTCACTTGGCTCCCAGCAGATGTTTCACAATGTAGGCTTCGAGCGCCTCATAATCGCGGTCCGTGCGATATTGTTGCACCAGCTTCCGGTTCAACGTGCGGACCTTTTCCACCAGCAGCAGGAAGAAGGCGCGGCTGTTCCGCAAATGTTCCGTGACGGGATAACCGCGCTGCGGACGCATGGTCTTCACATCCAGTCCCACAAACTCGCCGCGCCGGCCATAATTGTTCTCCTCCAGCACGCGCACCACGTTGAACGCCGCGCGCAAATTGACCGCGCCGAAATTTTTATCCTCGTCGAATTTTAAACCGTTCTGGTCGTTGAGATGCACACTGGCCAGTTTGTCATGCGCCAGGGCGAAGGCCATTTCGTCGCTCGGGTCCAGGCCGGCGAGCAGCGCGTGCGCCGATTCAATCAGCCCCTTCACCCGGCTGGGGTCCTTGGCGGCATACGCCAGCGTAATGGCGTGGCCGATGGTGGGCACGTAAGCCTGGTCGGTGGGTTCATTCGGCTTGGGCTCAATCCACACTTCAATGTACGGATCATAATCGAGCATCCGGTTGACCACTTCCAGCAGGCGGTCGTAGGCCAGTTTGGCGTCCTTGGCCTCCCGGATGTAACTGCCCTCCCGGGCGAGCCACAGGACAATGGCCTTGCAACCCAGGTAGCGCGCAATGTCAATGCACTTCTCGGTCCGGTTCCAGGCGTAGGCGCGGTCGCTGGCGCTGTTGGAAGTATAGGCGCCATCCACCGTCTGGGACGCGAACCACAGGCGGGGCGCCACAAATTCCGGCGTCAACCCGGTATTGGCGAGGCGCGTCTTCATGGCGCGGGCCTTGCGGCGGATCTGCTCCGGCGTGAGGTCATCCAACCCCGGCACCACGTCATCATCGTGAAACTGCACGCCCTCAAAGCCGAGCTTGCGGTACAGGGCAAATTTCTTTTCATGCGGGAACAGCTTGCGGCTGTCCGGCCCGAACGGGTCGCCGCCTTCGCTGATGTTCCAGGGACCAAAGGAGAACCGGTAGGTGGTGGGGGCGTTGGCTTTCATGTTCGCAGCATGACAGCCCCGGCGCCATCCCGCTACGCCGATAATCTCACCCGCTGCGACTATTGTCTCACGCTTGCCTCTCCCCGTCCGGCTGCTATCCTGCTGCCACCATGCGCGGTTACCGGGAACAAATTCACCTGCAAGGCGGGCATTCGTTTCAAGTCCTGCGCTGGGCGCGGAACGTGCGCGAAGTGGAAATGGTCCTGACCCCGGGCACCGCCCGGCGGCTCCACGGCGAAGGCGACCACTGGCATTATCACGCCGCCATGGAGCTTACTTGTTTCACCACCGGTGAGGGCACCAGTTTCATCGGCGACAACATTGCGCCATTTGCCGCCGGGGATGTGGTCTTGTTGGGCGAAAACCTGCCGCACTACTGGCATGCGCGGGGAAATTCCGCCGGACTGGCCGTGCTCTGGCATTTCCCGCCCAGCCATTGCTTCTGGAGCTTTCCGGAAAATCTCGCGCTCACGAACCTGTTCCAATCCGCCACCCGCGGCTTGCGCTACACGGGCCGCACCGCCACTGCCTTGCGCGAAGGTCTGGAGACGCTCGCCCAGCGTGGCGGCCCGGCGCGGCTGGCCCAACTCTTGCACCTGTTTGCCCTCATGGCCGCGGCGCCCGCCAACGAA
>DATJIU010000191.1:0-2630 GCA_035492855.1 Dongiaceae bacterium
AATGAACGCATGCGCAAAGAAATCAGGCGCAAGGACGAGCAGATCCGGCAGGAAGAGGCCACCGCCCGCGACCTGAAAGCTTCCATCGACGCCCTGCGTTCCGACCCCAAGACCGTCGAACGTCTGGCCCGCGACAAATTCGGTTACGCCAAGCCCGGCGAAACCGTGGTGCGGTTTGAAAGCCCGATCACCAATGCGCCCCTCGCCCCGGGAACGGATGCCAGCGTGGCGCAACCTTAGCTGAACGCTGCAGTTCAATTTTCCGGGGTGATATCGCCACCGCGGCAAGATGTCAGCCAAAACGTCGTGCCGCCCGGAAAAAATTATTCCGAGGGTGGAGCGCCATTTTTAATAAGGATCAGCATCTCGCCGGCCCCGCCGGATCAGTAGTCGTTGACGTCAAAAAAACCTCTCCCTTTGCGCGCTTGGCGTCCTTTGCGTGAGGTTCTTTCCGCCTTGGTTTTCTTGGTTTCTGGGTGGTTCACCCCTCATTTTGTTTTAACAATGATTTTGCGTTTTCTCAGTTTTTCAAATTTGCAACCCATTCTCCCGGATTACCTTAAAACTATAAAACCCTCGTTTTTTGCCTCCAAAAATTGGGTTAATGGTTAAACCACATGCTGGTTGGGGCCGTGATAGAATGCTGGATGGTATGCGAAAAACCGCAGCCAGAGCCGGCCTCCGGGCCGAGGAGAGCGTCATGCCAATCCGTTTGCAGCAAGGCGACCGGTGCGGTGTCCCGGAAATCGGTGGGGCGAGCGTCCTCGCGAGCCGTTCCCGGCTTTCAAGGAATACCGGCGGTCAGATGGGAAGTCAGGGATTCGCGACGGTCTCGGCGAGCGGGTCATCCGCGCTCCGGAAATCCGCTAAATCCGGCCCAATCAAACCAGATCAAACCACTTTTATGCCCGCCAATCGCTTGACCATGCACCGGCCCATTCCGCACTCCGCACTTACCTGGGCCGCCGGCAAAAGCCAAATTACCAAACGAACCCAATCTTTTTGGAGCGCAATTATTTCGGATTTAACTATGGAAAAAAGACTTACATCAATTTATGCCGCCAAATTAATTTGGGTTCGTTTGGCTTCGTTTGGGGGGCTTGGCGGCGATCACGGCCACCCGAGACCGGATGGTTTTTGCTTTATTAAACATTTTGCGGAATATTGAGCAGACAAATTTGCCCTCCGCCAACGTCCTTGGCAACAGAACCATGTATCCGGACTTGGAACGGCTTTACGACGACCACGCCCAATCGTTGTTCGCATTCCTTTTGAACTTCACCCGCGACGAGGCCGACACCCGCGACCTGCTGCAGGAGGTGTTCACCAAGCTGGCCCGGCAACCTGCCCTGCTCCAGCACGTGCGCGAGGAACGCGCCTTCCTGTTGCGCCTGGCCCGCAACGCCGCAGTGGACCTCATCCGGCGGCGCGACACCCGCGACCGCAACTACGGGCAATTTGGCGCGGAACAGGTGGCGTTGTTCAGTTCCGCGGCCGATCCCGACACGGCGGCCTTTCGCGCCGAACTAGCCCAGGCGCTGGCCGAACTGCCCGCCGATCAGCGCGCCGTGGTGCATTTGAAATTGTGGGAGGGGTTCACCTTTGAACAGATTGCCACCGCCCTGGAAATCCCCCCTAACACCGCCGCCAGCCGCTACCGCTATGGCCTAGACAAATTGCGCGACCGGCTGCGTCCCCTATACGAGGAAATCAAATGAACGACGACGAATTTGAATCACACCTCCGGCAGCAACCGCTGCGGGAAGTACCGCCCGCCTGGCGCCGGGACATCCTCCGCGAATGCCACCAGGCGGCTGATGCCACGCACGCGACAGCGGCCGCGCCACGGGTGGCTTGGGCTGCCGTTTGGCTGCGTTTCCTCACAGCACTGCGAACGCCGCAATCCGCCCTGCCCTGGGCCGGACTGGCGGCGGTGTGGCTGGTCATCCTGGCCTTGAATCATAATCAGCGGGAAGAATCGCCCGCGGTGCTGGCGCAAGCCGCTCCGGTTTCCCCGCAAATCGTCCTCGCGTTGCGGGAACAGAACAAAATGTTCGCCGAACTGCTGGCCGTGCCGCCGCATGAGGCC
Organism: Dongiaceae bacterium; assembly: GCA_035492855.1. Classification (GTDB taxonomy): domain Bacteria; phylum Verrucomicrobiota; class Verrucomicrobiia; order Limisphaerales; family JAFMIX01; genus JAFMIX01. The sequence continues at coordinate 2,090 of DATJIU010000191.1, forward strand.
GACCGGCCAAAAGCCGGGATGCCACGGCCCCGCAGCGAATGTCATCCCTTGTTTTTAACCGTCTGAAATTATGAATGAACGCCTGAAATCTTTCCTGCATGCCACCTGGCAGGAACCGCAGCGATTCTTTGGGTGGCTCACTTTGCTTTGTGTGGTCGGCATCGGAGCGATCCTCGCGGAGCTGCCGCGTTTCACTGCCGGCCTATCGCCGGCACGGGTTGCTCTGCTGACTTTGGCCTGGCTGCTGATCACATTTACTCTGAGTGCACTTTGCCTGCTGCTCACCTGCATTCCCCCCATCCGGCGGCTGCTGGCCGCAATGCTCCGGCGCCGCTTTTTGGTGCTGGCGGGTTTGATTACGCTCATCGCGTTGTTTTATGCCGAGGAAAACTGGCGCGGCCGACGGGCTTGGAATGAATATCGCCAGGCCCGAGAAGCCGCTGGCATCCACTTTGATCTCAAAGAAGTCGCGCCGCCGCCGGTGCCGGACGACGAGAATTTTGCGCTCACCCCCGTGGTGGCCAGTTGTTATCTCCAAATG
>DATJIU010000192.1:0-9465 GCA_035492855.1 Dongiaceae bacterium
CTGTGCGCTACCAATGAGCCTATATCCGTGCTGGCAGGAAGACTGGAAAACCGGTTTGATATCCCGGTGGTGGACGCCACAGGTCTCACCGGTGGTTTTGACTATGTTTTGGATTATCCGTCGGTGGCGCGATTTTCACCCAAGCTGAAAGCTGCTCAGGCCATTACCCGCAGCAGTCTGCTTGACCAGCTCGGCCTGGAGCTGGTGGCCACCAACCTGCCCTTGGAAATGCTCGTGGTGGAAAAGGCAAAATAGGCGGAGACAGGTCCCGCGTCTTGCCGCATTGTGGAATGAATCCATGCGTGCGGGCCAAACAGGTCGCAGCCAGGCGTTCACGTTGATCGAGTTGCTGGTAGTCATTGCCATCATTGCCCTCCTGGCTGCGCTGTTGTTGCCGGCGTTGCACCGGGCCAAGGGGCGCAGCCGGGGCATCGCCTGCGTAGGCAATTCCCGGCAGCTCGGGCTGGCCTGGCATCTCTATGCCGATGACAACGCCGGGCATCTGGTGAACAACGGCGTGTTCAACGGCTGGACCACTTTTTCGGGCCCGCAAACCGGCCAGCCCATCGCAACCCCCAACTGGGTTTATGGCATCATGGACTGGACGGCTTCGCCCGACACCACCAACACCGACTTGATTGTCCGGGGATTGCTCTTTGCCTACACCCCGCAGCCCAAAATTTACAAATGCCCGGCGGACCGGTTTCTTTCGCCCAGCCAACGGGGTTGCGGCATGGAGCAACGGGTGCGCAGCGTGGCGATGAACATGTTCTTCAAGGGCGGCGGAGTGCCCGGCGAATACTGGCTGCCGGGATATGCCACCTTCGTGAAGGAGGGCGACCTGAACCGGTTCAATCCGGCGCAACTCTGGGTGTTTGCCGATGAAAACGCGGATACGGTCAATGACGCCTGGTTGCGCACGGCCATGGACAATGCCAATGCGTGGGACGACATGCCGGGCTGTTTTCATGACGGCGCGGGGGTTTTTAATTTTGCCGATGGCCATGGCGAATCGCACCGGTGGCGTTCCCCCAAAACCTGTCCCCCGGTGGTTTACAGCCGGAATCCCAATCCGGATCCCAACAGCCCGGACATCCAGTGGATGATCCAGCATACGAGTGCGCCGCTGCCGTGACTCCCGCCCGGAACCGGCCGCAAAAATAGTTTGTCGGTTTTCCGGAATGACGGACAATTATGGGTGAATGCACGAATGGGATGATGCCCGGTTGTTGTCCGCCTATGTGAACCGCCAGTCGGAGGAGGCGTTTGGCGTGCTCGTGAACCGCTACGTGGCGCTGGTCTATTCGGCGGCGGCGCGGCAGGTGCAAAATCCCCAACTGGCGGAAGAGGTCACCTCGGCCGCTTTTATCCTGCTGGCCCAGAAGGCCGCCACCCTGCAGCAGCGCACCATCCTCTCGGGCTGGCTGTGCCGCACGGTGCATTTCGTGGCGCGCAACGCCCTCAAGGCCGAACGCCGCCGCCAAACCCGCGAATCGGAGGCCCACATGCAATCGCTCACCAACGTGCCGGACCCGGAGGTGTGGCGGCAATTCGCGCCGCTGCTGGATGAAGCCGTGGCCGAGCTGAACGAAACCGACCGCAATGCCGTGGTGCTGCGCTTCTACGAGCAGAAACCGCTGGCCGAAGTGGGCCGACTGCTGGGCTTGCAGCCCGATACCGCGCAGAAACGCATCACCCGCGCGGTGGAGAAACTGCGCCGCTTTTTCCTGAAGCGCGGCGTCGCCTTGCCGGCGGCGGTGATTGTGGGGGCCGTGACCGCCCACTCCGTTACGGCCGCGCCCCTGGGCCTGGCCACCACCATTTCCGCCGTGGCCGTGACCCAAGGCGCGGCGGCGCCCCCTGCAACCCTCACCCTCATCAAAGGAACCTTAAAACTTATGGCCTGGACCAAAACCAAAATCGCAGTCGCCACCGGTATCATCGCCGTGCTGGCCGTGGGCACCACCACCGTCATCCGGCATCGTCCGGCTCATCGCGCCGCGGTGGACAAAGCCACCGCCATAAACCAAATGAACGACGCCAAGCAGTTTTCCCTGGGCATGATCATGTTCGCCGCCGATAACAAGAACATGTTCCCCACCAATATGGCCCAGTTGGCCCCGTATCTTGGCAACGACACCCGTCATTTCGCCCAGTTCCAAATTGTCTTTTCAGGCGCCCAAGCCGACATCAAATCACCCGCGACCACGGTCATTATCATGAGCCCGCCCTGGGAGTCCGAGCAAGGCACGCAGGCTAAGGCCTATGGTTTCGCCGACGGCCATGTGGAAATCCACGTGGCCCCTTTCGGTCCTTTCGAGCGCCAGCACAACATCCCGCTGCCCGGCAACTGACGCAGGCCCTGCCTCCGCCGCTTAATCGTAATCAAAATCGTATTCGGGATCTGAATCCAAAACGGGGGAGAACCAGACCTCACGCCAAGGACGCCAAGGACGCAAAGCTAGCTGGGGTCCGCAGATTCTTAGATAATCGCCCGCCTCTCCAGGAGGAGGGAGATCAACGCACACGAAAGCCGCCTCCGAAGCGCCGGGTCAGGTGACCCGGCTTACAACGCGGCAATCCCAGAGATCCCAGCCGGGCGTTTAACCGGAAAATATATTCGGCATTCCCCGACACAAATTCGTCCGAATAAACAATTGAGCGAAACGCCAGCGCTACACGAGGAACAACGATGCGAATTGAGCGCAGGCCAATCACCAATTCCTCAAAAACTGGATGACCCGTGTGATGAGCACTGCCAGCCCACACAAAGCGCAAAGCCCGCCAAGTATTACACCACACCATTCCAACGGAGTTAAGCGCTGCGCCTCGTGCTCCTGAGCGCCGGTCTGTCCTAATGCCGGTGGAGTCTCAGGGTTATCTCGCTGAATCAGGTCGGCGGTGTGTTTGACCCCGCAGCGCCTTTCGGGTTTCCGGCTGCGAAGCCAGTCGAGCCATTCAAGCAGGCCGACGGCCAGCACTCCCATCGCCGCACCACCAAGGGCAGTGGAGCAGACGGCAGCCATGGTGGCCGTAACCTCCACCGCTGCCAGCACTCCAAAACTGGCCGCAATGAGCGCCCCCGCCAAGAGGCGGCCCCTGCGGCTATGGCGTAAAAAACTCCAAACTTGTTCCATGCCCTAATCTCCCCACAAACCGGACTCAGCCATGCCGGATTAATACTGTCAATTGTAAATCCGAAACCAAAACGACATCTCGCAATGCAGAGCGTTTGCGCACGACCGTCCGTAACCTCAATCGTTGCCCCTTGCTGCAGATGGCGGGACATCCCCGCCCCAATAACATTGCCCTCCCACTTCAGTTTTCGGGCTTACTCCACCTTCGTTCGGATTCCACTTTGAGCTCCCATCATTATTTTAACTTTTTCTGTCCCGTTTTTCTTTTAGCGGGCGTTAAATGGATGAATGGTATCACTGGAAGATCACATCCTGTTGCAAGAATACGCCCAATCCGGGTCGGAAACGGCTTTTAACACGTTGGTGCACCGGCATATCGGGCTCGTTTATTCCGCGGCATTGCGGCAGTTGCGGGACGCGCAACTGGCTGAAGACGTGGCCCAGGCGGTCTTCATCATCCTCGCACGCAAGGCCAGGCAAATTTCCCGGCACACGGCATTAGCCGGCTGGCTGCTCAAAACCACCCGGTATGCGGCCAATGCGCAAATCCGCGGCGCCATGAGGCGCACGCACCGGGAACAGGAGGCCTTCATGCAACCGCCCTTGAATGAACCCGCACCCGTGGCCTGGGAAGAAATCGCCCCCTTGCTAGATGAAGCCATGGCGGCGCTCGGCGATACCGACCGCAGTGTCATTGCCTTGCGTTATTTTGAAAACCGCACCGCCTCGGAAATTGGGGCGGCCTTGCGGATGAATGAGGAGACCGCCCGCAAACGGGTGAACCGCGCGGTGGAAAAGCTGCGCCGGTTCTTCCTCCAACGCGGAGTGCATTCCACCGGGGCGGCACTCGCGCAAACGATTTCCCTGCATTCCGTGCAGGTGGCGCCGCTGGCCTTGGCGCAGACCATTTCCGCCGTGGCGGTAACGCAGGGCGCCGCGGCCGGCAGTTCAACCTTAACCCTCGTAAAAGGAGCATTGAAACTTATGGCATGGACCAAGGCAAAAACGGCGGTGGTGGCGGGCGTGGCCCTGCTGCTGGCGGCAGGCACGGCAACTCCCATCATCGTGCACCAGATGAAAACCCGGCCGGCGAATTCCATTTCGCTGTTCACTCAAGCCACTGAGCTGACCGCCGCGGAAAACGCGGATTACGAACGCCTCACCGGCACCACGCCGGCCGCGGTGGCGCAGAAATTCTTCGACTTCTGCGCCGCGGACGACTGGACCGGCGCCGGGGTCTATTGGCAAACCGATGGTCGCAATCCGAATGCCGTGGGCGATTTCCCGGCCAGCTTCAAGCAACGCTACGGCGGTCTGCAAATGGTCAAAGTGGGCCCCCCGTTCAAGGCGCACATCCGCATTGCTGCCCTGCTGGAATTGCAACCCGAATTGCGCCCGCAATTCAAGGGCCAGACCGACGGCGACTTTCCGGCGAGCGGCGTTTTTGTGCCGTACACCATGCGGCTGAAGGATGGCACGTTGCGCACCTGGCAATTGTCCCTGCGATGTGATAATCCGCAGCACCGCTGGTATTACGACGGCGGTATGTAACCGGCGGACCAAAAAGCGAAAGATTCATTTCCGGTTTTCACGGGTGGCGGCAATATACCCGTGGAAACCATGACCGGGTCTGAAACAACCTTGATTGCCGAGTTTGCCGCCCGTCGCAGCGAAGCCGCCTTTGCCGCGCTGGTACGGCAGCACGTGAACCTGGTCTTTGCCACCGCCTGGCGGCAGGTGGGCGATTACGGCGCCGCCGAGGAAATCACCCAGAACGTCTTCGTGGCGCTGGCGCAGGCGGCGGGCAAGCTGGGGCAGCATCCCACCATCGCCGGCTGGCTGTACCAGACCACCCTGAACAAATCCCGCGAATGGCTGCGCGCCGAACTGCGTCACCGCCGCCGGGAACAGGTGGCAGTGGACCGGGCGCAAATCCATGGCGCGGGGGATTCCGTCTGGGCCGCGCTGGTGCCGCTGCTGGATGAGGCATTATTACAATTGCGCGAACCGGACCGGCAGGCGGTGATTCTCCACTTTTTGGAAGGCCAGACGTTCTCGGAAGTGGGCGCCACCCTGGGCGTGGGCGAAGACGCCGCCCGCAAGCGCGTGGGCCGGTGTCTGGATCAATTGACGCAATTCTTCCGGCAGCATGGCTTCACCACTCCGGCGCTGACTGCCGGCGCGCCGTTGCTGGCCCTGGCCACCGCCAACGCACCCGCCGGCCTGAGCGCCACCGTCACCGCCGCGGGCCTGGCCGCTGTCCATTCTGCCGCATCCACTTCAACCGTTACTCTCATCAAAGGAGCATTGAAACTTATGGCTTGGTCCAAGGCAAAAACCGCAATCGTCGCCGGCGTGGTCGCTGTGCTGGCTGTCGGCACCACCGCCGTGGTAGTTAAAAAAGTAATTCACCCTTATCCGTGGGCCGATGACCCCGGCAACTGGGAACTAAACAGCGAGGTCCTGGGCCGGCTCCCTGCCGACGCGTTCATCTTTCGGCCCACCCGGTTTCCTCGCGCCGGCGGCGGCATCTGGGCCGGCGGCCGGATGCTCCTGAGAAATGAATCGGTCAAAGACCTGGTAGATAACGCCTATGGCGCTTCCTATGTCCGCACCCTTTTCCCGGACAATATGCCAGACCAGAAGTTCGACTTGGTTTTCACCGGTGCCGCCAACGGCAACGAGCTCATCAAGAAAGAACTGCGCCGGCGCTTCCAGCTCACCGCGCGGCGCGAGTACCGCGAAATGGACGTGCTGCTGCTAAAGGTTCAGAACCGCAATCCGCCGAATCTGTCCCCCAGCCGCGGGGGCAACTCAGACACGTCGTGGATTGGCGGCGATCAGTCGGCGACGCTCAAAAACCTGGAATTGAGCGGACTTTTTGGCAACGTCGAATCATTCCTGGGCGTGCCAGTGCTGGACGAAACTGGCTATAAGGGGCGCTATAATGTGGACTTCAACTGGAAACCCAAGCCGGGGGAATCCAAACAGGACGCGTATAAACGTGCCCTGTCCGAGCAGCTCGGCCTCGTCCTGGTTCCCGCCCGTGAATCCATCGAGGTGCTCGTCGTCGAGCACACGGACAAGTAACCGCCGCAGCGCACCTTCCGCCGCGGCCGGGGACATCACGGCACCGCTCGCGCGGCTGAAAAACATTTGCCGCCGGGCCGGCGCGCCCGTCCCGCAGCCCGTTTTCCCGCCCCAAAAAATTCTTTGTCCCGTTTCGGTATTCATGGACATCATCTGGTGAATGTCCGAGGAACCGGAAGATCAACAATTGCTCGCGGAATTTGTGCGCGCCAACGCCGAGGCGGCGTTTGCCGCGCTGGTGCGGCGGCATCTGGGGCTGGTGTATTCCACCGCGCTGCGTTGCACCCGCAATCCGGACCACGCCGAGGAAATCGCCCAGGCGGTATTCATCATCCTGGCCCGCAAGGCCAAGGATTTGTCCCCGCGGGTGGTGTTGTCCGGCTGGCTCTACCAGACCGCGCGCCTCACCGCCGCCAACTTTGTCAAAGGAGAATTCCGGCGGCAGCGCCGGGAACAGGAGGCTTACATGCAATCCACCCTGCGGGAACCGGAACCGGAAACCTGGACGCACATCGCACCCTTGCTGGATGAAGCCATGGGCACCCTGGGCGAAACCGACCGCACCGCCGTGGTGCTCCGTTACTTTGAAAACCGCACCGCCGCCGAAATCGGCGTGACCCTGCGCCTGACGGAGGAGACCGCGCGCAAACGCGTGAACCGGGCGCTGGAAAAGCTGCGGAAGTATTTCACCCGGCGCGGCCATACCTTTTCGGCCACCGCCATCGCGGGGGCGATGTCCGCCCATTCCGTCTCAGCCGCCCCGGCGGGGCTGGCGCATACCATTTCCACCCTCGCTGTCACTCAGGGCGCGGCGGCGGGCAGTTCAACTCTGGCCCTGGTAAAAGGAGCGTTGAAAATTATGGCTTGGACCCAGGCAAAAACCGCAATCGTGGCCAGCGTGGCCATCCTGCTGACCGTCGGCACCACCACTCTCGTACTGCACCACCATCCCGCGAATAATTTGCCCGCCCCGCAACCGGTCGCCGCCGGGCAGACGGAATTTCCCCGGGACACCTGGCGCTTCGCCGGTTATTCCAACCCGGAATCCGCCTTCATGAGCGTCATCTGGGCGGTCAGCCGTTACGACGAGCCGGCCGCCCGGGCCGGCATGTCGGCCGCCGCTCTCGCCGTGCCCAACGCCGGAAACATTGGCATGCAAGATCGGCAGGAGTTCCGGCGCATCACGGCCTATCGCATTGTGGACCAGGAAAGGCTTTCGGCCGATGAAGTCAGCTATACGGTCTTTGCCGACGGGCTGAACCAGAGCAATAAATTTGTCCTGCAACACATCGGTAACGAATGGAAGCTCGGCCCGAAGCATAAGCAATAGCCAATCGTAAAATTATCCCGGCTATTTCCAAAGCCGGAAAGTTGGGCTATGTTAGCGGCATGACTCCGCGCGCCGCCCAACTTCGTCGCCGCATTCGCTGGTTTATCTGGCTGTTCATCTTCGGTCTGGTTTTCAGCGGGGTTACTGCCATCCCCACGGTTATGGAAGTGGATGCCCTGGTGCGAACCACGGGCGCCCAGGAACGGGTGGCCTCCGCTCCGACGCCCGAAGCCGCCCCGGCGTGGGCCGTATGGCTGGTCAACACCCAGACCGCCCTGCACGATACTCAAGATCATCATCCGGTGCTGTTTTACGGCACAGACTGGCTGGCGTTCGGGCACTTTGTCATCGCCATCGTCTTCATCGGCGTGCTGCGCAATCCGGTGCGCAACCGGTGGCTGTTCGACTTCGGCCTGCTGGCGTGCGCGCTGGTCATTCCCTATGCCATGATCTTTGGCGCTGTGCGCGGCATTCCGGTCTGGTGGCGGTTGATTGACTGCTCCTTTGGCGTGCTCGGGGCGATTCCGTTGTGGCTGTGTCGGCGTTGGACGAAGGAAATGGAAGCCGGCGGCCACCATCATTGAAACGAAACGATTGGAGCTGAACCGGAAGCGGAGGGCGCAAGTCCGGCATTATCGGGTCCTCGGTTCGCACCTTGTTTCATTGGGGATTTCCCGGTAGATTGCCGGGGTGATTTACGACGCGTCACTCGACGAACTGCTCCAGAAAGTCTGGGACGGCCAACGCATCAACGAAGCCGAGGCGTTGCGGCTGTATGCTCTCCCGCTGGAAGAACTCGGCGCGCTCGCCGACCGCCGCAGGCAACTGGTCAAGGCCGAGGCTTACTCCGGCCGCGGCAATGCGATCATCACCTACAACGTGGATCGCAATGTCAATTACACCAACGTCTGCAACGTCTATTGCAAGTTCTGCGCGTTTTACCGCACCGAAAAGGACGACGATTCGTATGTCATCACGCCTGCCGAGATGGACCAGAAGATTGAGGAGACGCTCGCGCTCGGCGGCACGCAGATTCTCATGCAGGGCGGGCACCATCCCAAGCTGACCAAGCAGTGGTATCTGGACCTGCTCGCGCACATCAAGGCGAAGTACCCGCAGGTGAACATCCACGGCTTCAGCCCCAGCGAATTCATCCATTTCCGCGAAGTGTTCAACGAACCGCTGGAAAAAATCATCGGCGATTTCAAGGCGGCGGGGCTGGGCTCCATTCCCGGCGGCGGCGGCGAAATTTTGGTGGACCGCGTGCGCCAGCGCATCGCCCCGCTCAAGGCCATGAGCAGCGACTGGCTCGAAGTCATGGATGTGGCCCACCGGTTGGGTCTTTATTCCAGCGCCACGATGATGTTCGGCCACGTGGAAACCGTGGCGGACCGCATCGAACACCTGGAACGGTTGCGCCAGCAGCAGGACATTTCTCTAAAACGCAAAGCCGAACCGGGCAACGCGGCCATGGGCCATTTCACCGCGTTCATATGCTGGACGTTCCAGGCCGAGCACACCAAGCTCCGGGCGCCGACCGTGGGCGCGCACGAATACCTGCGCACGCAGGCGCTGGGCCGCATTTACCTGGACAACTTCCCCAACGTGCAAAGCTCGTGGGTCACGCAGGGTCAGGCCATCGGCCAGATTGCGCTCAAGTACGGCGCCAACGACCTGGGCAGCATCATGATTGAAGAAAACGTGGTGTCGCAGGCCGGCACCACCTTCCGCATGACCGTGGCCGACATGCAACGGCTCATCCGCGAGCTCGGCTACGAACCGCACCAGCGCGACAACTGGTATCACTTGGTCAACTGATACCGGGAATAGGAAAGACGGCCAGCGCGGGCGGAGCTATGCCAGAGCGCGACTGTGTCCTGCGCAGCAGGATCAGTAGCAGCAGCGTGG
>DATJIU010000193.1:0-9511 GCA_035492855.1 Dongiaceae bacterium
GTGCCGGGGGCTAGTTGGGTGTCTTTCCACCAGTGGCCGCCGCTGGCGGGATGGAGTGCTTTGGCTTCCGGCTGCCAGTGGTTGAAAGTTCCGGCGAGGCAGACGGTGCGGGCCGTCGGATGGGTGAATTCAAACCGAACCGGCACAAGTTGCGGCCCGCGATCCGGAGCGTTGTCATGGTTGTGATTGTGTTTCATTGGTATTTGTTCTGGTTTTGATTTTGGTTATGGCCGCCTTCCGAACCGGGGAGGCTATCCGGAATCAGGGCAGTGCCGGAGCAATTGCTTCAGGGGTCTGCCTGCGGTTAACCGGAGCCGGCCGGGATTCCATGAGAGCCTTAAACCGTTTCAGGTCAGCCGCAACCCCGGCGGCCACGAGCCCCAGGTTGTCACCGATTCTTTCCAGCATCCCTTTGGGCTCATACGTCAGGTAAAGGATGAGCCGGGTTTTGGCCGGGGTAAGCGCCACAAAAGTGATTGTACCTGCATTTTTCGCACCGGCGGTGCTGCGCCAACTGATGCGTTGATTGGTCACCTGTTCCACAATTTCGGCGTCCCAGCGTTTGGTGCGTCCGCCGATCACGGCTTTCCACCGCCATTGCTCCTCCGGCATCGGCCGGACCTTTTTGACCCCCTTCATGAATTGGGGAAAATCCTCACATTGGCGCCACTGCGCATAAACAGCGCTCACGGGACGCCCGACTTCGATGGTTTTTTCGATGGTTGACATATGTTCTCGGGTGGCGGCATGGCCCGTCTGGGCCGCGATGGAACCGCATTTCATTGAGGTTGCCGGGGTTTACCGTCGCGGGATTCTCAACTTGAGGGGAAATCACATTTCCGCCACGCACTTGATAATGCGCTTGATGGCCAGGCCGGCGCTATACGGTGTTATCCGGTCAGACATTCGCTTGTCCATCGGTGGCGGGCGGCGGCACCGGAGGCAGCGGGTTCGCGGGTTCGGAGGCTGTGGCATCCCCCCGCAGCGGCGGCCTGTCGGCATTCGTTTGCGATTGACCTGATGTTTCCGGAGCGGTCAGGCGCATGGCTGCTTGCACAGCGCGTAGCAGCTCCGTAATGGTGTAAGGTTTCAGCAGCACGGCGGCGGGTTTAATCCACGGGGATCGGTCAAATTCCTCCCGGGGCAATATGCCGGTGGCCATGATGACCGGGACGGCGAGGCGGGCAGCGTGAAGTTTGTGGAGCAACTCCACCCCGGTCATTTTGGGCATGTTATTGTCGGTGACCAGCAGGTCATACCGGGTCCGTTGCAAGGCTGCCCAAGCCGCCGCCCCGTCAGCGGCGGTGTCCACCCGGCACCCCAGTTGAACCAGAACCTGGGCATTCAACTGGCAAATGTCTTCATCATCTTCCGCCACGAGAACGTGCCGGGTTAAATCTGGCTGATGGGGAGGTGGCTCACCCATCCGCACACCGGCCGGAGTTACAGGATAATCGCTCATTATCCAAATCATAATCGACCTGTTGCGGTAAGCGCCATCAGGTGTTCTCCGCATCACTTAGCACTCCGGAGCGCGGGACCTCCCCGCCGCCCGCACGGAGCCGCTTCGGAGCTGAAACTGCCCGCTCCCGCCGGTAAGTTTCGTTGCGGCCGCGCCGTTCCGGGCCGGATCAAATAATGGTCAACTGGACGCTGCTCTCGATAATGCCCGCGCTGATGGCGTAGCGGGTCAGCCCGGCGGTGTCGTGGATGTCAAGTTTCTCCATGAGATGTTCGCGATGCTTCTCCACCGTCTTGATGCCGATGCCCAGTTCTGCCGCGGTCTGTTTGTTAGCCTTGCCCTCGGCGATGAGTTGGAGCACTTCAATTTCACGCGAGGTCAGGGCAACCAGCTTCTGCGTCAGCTTGCCTTTACGATCGCGTAACTTCGGGTTGAGCCGGTCCATCCGGCCGGAAACTGCGGGACTGAAAAACTTTTTTCCGGATTGGACCTCCCGGATGGCCCGGCACACATCCTGGGCGGAAGTTTGTTTGAGGAGAAAGCCCACGGCGCCGGACATGGTGGCGTTTTTGACATACGCGTCATCGCTGTGAGCGGAGAGAATGACCACCTTGGTGGCGGGCAGCGCCTTGAGCACCTGCCGGGTTGCTTCCAGGCCGTTGAGCAACGGCATGGCGATGTCCATCAGCACCAAATCGGGTCGGAGCTGCTTCGCCAGGGCGACGGCTTCCCGGCCGTCCCGGGCTTCGCCCACCACCTCCAGATCGGGTTCGTGTTCCAGCATCGCGCGAAATCCCTCGCGCACAATCGTGTGATCCTCCGCCAGTAAAACAGTGATTCGATTCATAATAATTCAAGGTGAGGTTGCCGCCGCCGGTTCCGGATTTGCCAGGCGATAGGCGGGCTCAAAGATCATTTTCCGGTCTCCCGCCATGAACCACAGCCGGAGCGTGCCGTGGTCGCCTTGGTCCGGCGTGACCCGGGCCTCAATGTGCCGGGTCTTGCCATTTTTGCCGGCCGTGGTGGCGGTGCCCGTGATCGTCACCGCCTCGCCACGACGGACCCGGGCCAACGCTTCGTCTGAAACCATGATGGCCAGCCGGCCTTTTTCGTTTTTAAAGAAATATGGAAACACTTTGATCCGGTAATCCCCGGAGTAAACGCCGGCCCGACGCTCGAGCACCCCAATGATCAGGGTGGCTTTGCCCGCCTCAACCCGCATGGAACTGGGATCAATCAGGAGCTTGCGGTCGCTCGGCGCCGCCGGGGTCGCCAGCCCGCTGACGGGGGCGGCGGTGCAGCCGGCGACAAAGAGTGCCAGCAGAAACGTGAGTCGTTGCATAATCATTTATGGTCAGGGTTGGGCGAACGCGGCGGCCCCCCGCCCTTCTTCCGCACCGGCGGTCCGGACGGAATTTGCGCCGTAATGGCGGTCCCCCGGCCCGGGATGGATACGACTTCAAAATGACCCCCGATCATCTCCAAGCGCTCCCGCATGCCCAGCAACCCGAGATGTTTGTTTCCGCGCGAAAGCAAAACCCGTTGCACGTGAAACGATTTGCCATCGTCCGTGATGGTCATGCAGATGCCGGGCGCCTGTTGCCGGATGCTTACTTCCACCCGGCTGGCCTGCGCATGGCGGGCCACATTGGTGAGCGCCTCCTGGGCGACCCGAAAGAGCACGGTGCGTTGGGCCGGAGCCAGCCCTTCCACGCCGGCAAAGGCCGTCAAATGGGTCCGCAGGCCGGTTCGCGCAGCGAAAGCAGTCATGAACGAATGCAAGGCGGGAATCAGCCCCAGGTCGTCCAGCACGGCCGGGCGCAATTCGCGGGCAAACTGATGCACAATGTCCACCGATTTTTGCACGAGTTGCTGGGTCCGCGTGATGTTGCGGGCGAGACCCCGGGTGCTGGCCGTCGCCTCGTGTTTCAAGGTCGCCAGCCGGATGCTGATGCCGGTCAGGGTCTGGGCGATGACGTCATGCAGTTCGCGGCTGATCGCCTTGCGTTCCTCCTCCTGCGCCTGCAACACCAGGCGGGTCAATTTCTGCAGTTGGCCATGCATGCGGCGCGAGTCCGCCAGGAGCCGGCGCTGGTGTTGCTCGCTCTGCTTGAGGGTTTGTTCCATGCGCCGCCGCCGGGCGATTTCCCGTTCCAGCTTCCGATTTGAGGCCGCCAGCACGGCGATGCGCCGCTGCGCCGCTTCCGCCTGTTTGAGCACCGTGATGTCCGAAACCGCCACCCGGCACCATTCCCGCGGCGCCTGGCTGAACCGGGCGAAGCTGCCGGTAAAACCGGCCTGCAAATTGCCTCCACCCGCCTTGGCCAATGCCACTTCGCAAATCTGCTTCCCGGGCCGGGCAAATATCCGTTGCAGAAAGGTGAGAAATATCAGCCGGTTCGCCGGGACCACAAAGTCCGTCAGTAACCGGCCGATGAGCCGGGACCGTTCAATGCCGAGCAAAGCCGCGCCGGTCAGGTTCGCTTCCAGAATGCCGCCTGCCTTGTCCAGCGAGAAGTAGCCGACCGGAGCAAAATCGTAGAGATCGGTGTATTTCTCCAGCACCAGTTCCATCCGCTCCCGGGCTTCCTGGAGTTCCACATTCTGCATCTCCAGTTCGATCTGGTGAACCTGTAATTCATGTACGGTCCGGGTGTCGGCGGAAGCCCGGGTGGGAACCGGCTTCGGCGGCTCCCGCAGCCGGGCGGCCACGCCGCGGGCCAGTTTGGCCATCATGGGCCGATGGGCCGTGTCCCGGGCGAGCGCGCGCAACTCGGTCTCGGCGCGGCGGCGCAAAGTCTTGGCGGTCGGAACAGGTTTGCGGCTCATCACCCGGTGGGTCTTTCAGATTTTTGCAGTTGGGCCAGCAAGGCTGCCAGTTCGCTCTGCTCAAACGGTTTGCTCAGGGCCCCTTTGAACCCGTGGCGTTTATGTTCCACAAGAACGGGATCCCTGGCATATCCGCTCATGACGATGGCGTTCACCCCCGGATCCAGCTCGAGCAACGCCCGGACCGCTTCCAGTCCGCCCATGCCGCCGCGCACGGTCAAATCCAGAAGCACCGCCGCAAATGGACGACCTTGGGCCCGGGCTTTCGCATAAATTTCCGCCACGGTGGTACCGTCCGCCAGCAATTCCACCTCGTGGCCCATGCGCCGCAACATCCCTCCCAGTGCCAGCCGGACGCCTTCCTCGTCATCCATCACCAGGATCCGGCCATGCCACGAAAGGAGTTTGGGCGGCGGGACCGGGACCGGCCCGAACCGTTGCCGGACCGCCGGCAGGTAGAGTTGAAAGGTCGCCCCCGCGCCCGCGGGCGCCGCGACGCTGATGGCGCCACCATGCTTCAGCAAAATATTATGGCAAATCGTCAGGCCCAGCCCCATGCCCTTCTGCACGCCCCGCTGTTTGGTGGAAAAATACGGGTCAAAAATTTTCGGCAGCAGTTCCGGTGCAATGCCGGGGCCGGTGTCGGTCAGGCTTACCTGGATGTAATCGCCTGGCAGCAACGGCAGTTCGGCATGTCCGTCCAAAACCACATTCCCGGCCCGGACCGTAATCGTCCCTCCCCCCGGCATCGCCTCTCGCGCATTTTGGACCAGATTGGCGAAGACCCGGCCGATTTGTCCCGGGTCCACCTCCGCCAGCCACAAATCCGCCGGCAGCTCAAATTCACACCGCACCGGGGCCCCGCTTAAGGCGAGTTGGATTGATTCCCGGATCAAGCGGGACAAATCGGCCACTTTCCGGATTGTCACGCCCCCGCCGGCAAACGTGAGGAACTGCTGGGTCAGGTTGTTGGCCTGCAAGGTGGCTTGCTTCGCCTCTTCCAGACGGGGCGTCAGCGGCGCGTTTGCGGGCAGCTCCATCAGGCCCAGCTCCAGATTCATAAGAATTACGGTGAGCAGGTTGTTGAAATCATGGGCAATGCCTCCTGCCAAAATGCCGGTGGACTCCAGTTTGCCGAGCAACAGATGGTCCGCTTCCATCCGCCGGAGGTCAGTAATGTCCCGCAACACCAACCGGCACTCCCGCCCCGCTGCGGCCGCCACCGCTTCCAATCGCACGTCCACCGGCGGCTGGCCTTCCCGCTGCAGTACCAACTCGCAGGATTCTTTGGTCAGGCTTTCAAATACCTGCTGGAAGAAAGTGTTGAACGCCGCCCGGCTGGCAGCGGCCACAAAAAAACCAAAGCGGCGTCCAGCCAGTCGGGAACGTTCGACCCCCAGCAAATGGGCGCCGGCGAGATTGCTCTCGCCAACGGTCCCCTCCCGGTCCAGGGTCAGGTAGCCCACCGGAGCAAAATCGTAGAGGTCACTGTACTTTTCCCGCTCCACCTCCAGTGCATCCCGGGCCTCCTGGAGTTCGGTATTCTGCATTTCCAGTTCTATCTGGTGGACCATCAGTTCGTGGAGCAGCCGCTGGGTGTCGGGCTCGGACCAGGCTGGTTCGACTTCCGGGGGTTTTTCGCGCAAGGTCGCTTCGGCACGGCGCCGCAGTGCGGTGGCCATTACAGCGTGAGGCTTGGGTTTCATGGTCAGGTGGGCTTTGGGGGCGGCGCCGCTTTGCCGGGCGCCTGACTGCGGGATTTGGGTTGCGCGGCAGGCTGGCGCGCGCTCCGGCGGGATTTTACCGTGGTGGCCGCCTGCCGGGCTACCCGCTTTTCCAGCAGCGCGTGCGACGCACTCCATTTCGTTTCGGCCAGTTTGGAAGCGGTAATGTCTGCAAACGTGATGACCACGCCATCAATCCGGTCGTCCAACGTGCGATAGGGCATGATGCGCACCGTGAACCAGCGACCGTCCTTGCAACCGACGGGTTTCTCCGCCGGAATCAGCGTCCGGATCACCGTCCGCCCGTCGTCCGCCAGTTCCGGGTAGTGCAGTTCCGAGGCCAGATCCGTGATGGGCCGGCCCACGTCGCCCGGAATCAGTTTGATGATTTTAGCCGCCTGCGTGGTAAAGCGCCGCACTCTGAGTTCGTTGTCAAGAAACAGCGTGGCGATGTCCGTGCTGTTGAGCAGGTTCTTCATGTCGTTGTTGGCCCGCGACAGTTCGTCCACCTTGGCCTGCAACTCGGTGTTCACCGTCTGGAGTTCCTCGTTCAGCGATTGCATCTCTTCCTTGGAGGTCGTGAGTTCCTCGTTGGTGGACTGCAATTCTTCATTGGTGGATTGCATTTCCTCGTTGGTGGACCGGAGTTCCTCCTGCGAAGTCTGCATCTCCTCGCGCGAGGCTTGCATTTCCGCGTGCGCCTTCTGGAGTTCCCGCTCCAGTTGCGTCAATTGCGCCGCGTGCCCCGGCGTGCGGGCGGACCGGCTCGCCACCCGGGTTTCCCGGGGCGCGGGCCGGTCGGCAAATACAATCATCACCAGTTCCGCCAACGGGCCGGGTGATCCAAGTCGCTGGACGGTCACATCCACGAACTGAGGCCCGCCCGCGGTCCCGACCTTCAGTCCCTGAAGCTGCACCGAATCCTTTTGCCGCAGCGCTTTCTGGAAGGCCTGGGGCAGTTCATTGCGCAGGCCTTCGCGGGTCATGGCAAAAATGTTCCAGTTGGCCTTGCCGGCGGCGGGTTCCAGATATTTGCCGGTTCTCCCGCTGATGTAAAAGATATCACCCCGGTCATTTACGATCACGGCCGGAGGCGCGTACTGCTGTAAAATCAGCTGATCCGCCAGCGATTGCAGGCTGGGCAATGGTTTGGCCGCGACGCGCGCCTCCGGTCCGCCAGCCGGGGGGGCGCTGAATGAGGCAGGAAACTCCACCGGCTCCGTTCGCAACGGGGACTCTTGGCGCCGGAAGAGCCGGGATTTGCCCCCCAGCGGAGCAAACAAATCGGTGAAGCCACCCACGGTTTCCGCACTGCCCAGAAACAGAATGCCGCCGGGACCGAGGTTGTAATGAAACAGCGGCACCAGCTTCTTCTGCACTTCCGGGGCGAAGTAAATCAGCACGTTGCGGCAGCACAACAAATCCAGCTTGGTAAACGGCGGATCCATGATGAGATTTTGCGGCGCAAAAATCACCATCTCGCGGATTTCTTTGCGGATCCGGTAGCCCTGTTCTTCCTTGCTAAAGAACCGGGCCAGCCGTTCCGGGGAAACATCCCCCGCAATGTTGGCCGGAAAAACGCCGTGGCGGGCCTTGTCGATGGCATCGCGGTCCAGGTCGGTGGCGAAAATCTGGAGCGTGAAGTTTCCCCGGCCCGGGATGGCTTCCACGGCTTCCTTGAATACCATGGCCAGCGAATAGGCTTCCTCGCCGGTGGAACAGCCCGGCACCCACGCCCGCAACGTCTGGCTGGCTGACCGGCTGGCCACCAGCTCCGGGATGGCCTGGTCGCGCAACTGTTCCCACGCCGCCGGATCCCGGAAGAAATTGGTCACCCCGATCAGCAATTCCTTGAACAGCAAATCCAGCTCCTGCGAATTCTCCTGCAAATACCGGATGTAATTGGCCATCTTGCCGATCTGGTGAATGCCCATCCGGCGTTCGATCCGGCGGTACAGCGTGTTCTTTTTGTAGAGCGAAAAGTCATGGCCGGTGTGGGCGCGCAGCAGCACCACCGCCTTGCTGACCGCGTTCTGCGTCTTGTCTTCCAGGACGTGCTCCGCCCGGGCGAGGAGCGGCGTGCGCTGCAAAAACGCGATGATTTTCCCGGGCAACTCCTCCGCCGGGGCCACAATGTCCGCCAGCCCCGCGTCAATCGCGCTGCGGGGCATGCCATCGAATTTGGCCGTCGCCGGTTCCTGCACCAATACCACGCCGGCCTGTTCCTTGATGGCCCGCAGTCCCAGCGTGCCGTCCGAACCCATGCCGGAAAGAATCACGCCGATGCTGTGCTCCTGCCGGTCCTGCGCCAGGGAGCGGAGAAAATAATCTATCGGCAGCCGCAGGCCGCGGGCCGCCACCGGCGGCAGCAAATGCAGCACGCCATGGAGGAGCGACATGTCCTTGTTTGGCGGGATCACATAGACACAGTCCGGCCGGACCGGGACGAGATCCTTCACCTGGATCACTTTCATTCTGGTGGCACGCTGAAGCAGTTCGGGCATGATCCCTTTGCGCGTCGGGTCGAGGTGCTGCACAATGACAAAGGCCATGCCACTTTTCACCGGAACGTGGCCGAGGAATTGTTCCAACGCTTCCAATCCTCCCGCCGAAGCGCCGATGCCGACGATGGGGAAGGTAACATTCGCGGGCTCCCGCGAGATTTTCGGGGCCGGTACAGTTGCGGGCTTACGCCGCCGGGGTTTGGGAGGAACCATATGTTTCATGGGAAGTGGATTTTGCGGGCAATGCGCCGTACGGATCGTGCCGATTTTACCACCAGCCGCTGCGTGCTGGCGATTTCATTTTTGAATCCCGCGGTATTGCGCCAGGCATCCCGCTGCAACTCCAGCAACCGGACGTTGATGCCCAACAAAGTCTGGGCCACCTCGTTTTGCAGTTCGCGGCTCATTTTTCCCCGATCCGCTTCCTGCGTGGCCAGCACCCGGTGGGTTAGCTGCCGCGCATCCGCCAGGCGGTGCACCGCCGCTTCCAACAATTTGGCATAGTGCCGCCCCCGTTTTTTCAGGGCGGCCGCCACCCGTTTGCGCCGGACCACCCCGTGCCACAACCTGCGGTGCAGGGCGGTCAGTTTCGCCGTGCGCCGCCCCAGCGGCCTGCCGGCGCGGTCCGGGGACGTCAACGGAGCGAGAGTGCCGGCCAGGAAAAGCTCCGCATGTCGGGCGGTTCTTTTTTTGCCTGGAGCCGGCTGCAGGCTGGCACTGGCGAGCTGATGGATCCGGGTCACCTCCGGCACCGTCAGCCCCAGGGTGAGCGCCTGGCGGCCCAACCGCACTGCCGGCCGCAAATCCACCCGCAATCCCAGCTTCAGATAGGTTCGCAATGCCGCCTCATACCGTTGCGACAACCTGAGTATTAGTTGTTTCATGGTGGCCTGCCAGATGCGGCGAAACGCTCCGGAGGGGCATACGTCCGAATCTGCTGGAAAACTCCCCATCAGCATCCTGCAAAATTTAAAATTGGGATATACGGTGTT
>DATJIU010000194.1:0-3127 GCA_035492855.1 Dongiaceae bacterium
GCTGCGGCCCGGCCAGTTGCTCTTTACCTACCTGCATCTCGCCGCGAGCCGGCCACTCACGGACGCGTTGCTCAAGTCCGGCATCACGGGCATTGCCTACGAAACCATCGAGGTCAACCGCCGGCTGCCCCTGCTGGAACCAATGAGCGAAATCGCCGGGCGCATGAGCGTGCTGGTGGGCGGTTATTTCCTGGCCAAACATTTTGGCGGCAGCGGCGTGCTGCTCGGTGGCGTGCCGGGCGTACTCCCGGGGAAGGTCGTGGTGCTGGGCGGCGGTTCTTCCGGTGTGAATGCCGCCCGCATGGCCCAAGGCCTGGGCGCGGACGTGACGATTCTGGAAGTGGATTTGGAACGGATGCGCTTCCTCGACATCACCCTGCACACCGCCCACACCCTGTATTCCAACGAAGCGCATCTCCTGGATTTGCTGCCTGAGGTGGATTTGCTCATCGGCGCGGTGCTGGTGCCGGGCGCCAAGGCCCCCAAGCTCATCAGCCGCGAAATGCTCCGGCGCATGCGGCCCGGCAGCGTGCTTGTGGACATTGCCATTGACCAGGGCGGCTGCGCCGAAACCTCCCGGCCCACCACCCATGACAATCCGGTCTTCGTGGAAGAAGGCGTCACTCACTATTGCGTGGCCAACATGCCCGGCGCCTATGCCCGCACCGCCACCCAGGCGCTCACCAACGTCACCTATCGCTACATCGAAACCCTGGCCGACCTGGGGCTGGCGGAGGCCTGCCGCCAGCATCCCGCCTTGGTGGGCGGCATCAATGTGCAGGGCGGCAAACTGACCCATCGCGCCGTGGCGGCAGCCCATGGCATGGACTGGTCCGCGCCCGTTTAATCTTCAACCCGGACCGCGCGGCTGGTAAGCTGTCCGCATGATGTCACGGACCCAATCCGAAGCCCTGTTCGCGGAGGCGTTGCAATACCTTCCCGGCGGCGTCAATTCCCCCGTGCGGGCTTTCCGCGCCGTCGGGGGCACCCCGTTCTTCGCCGCGCGCGCCGCGGGCTGCCGCGTCTGGGATGTGGACGGTAACGCGTACCTTGACTACGTCGGCACCTGGGGCCCGGCCATCCTGGGTCATGCGCATCCGAAAATAATCGCGGCCATCAAGGCCGCCGCCGATCACGGCACCAGCTTCGGCATCCCCAACGCCGCCGAGGTGACGCTGGCAAAAATGATCTGCGCGCTGGTGCCCAGCGTGCAAAAAGTGCGGCTGACCAATTCCGGCACGGAAGCCTGCATGAGCGCCATCCGGCTGGCGCGCGGCTTTACCCGGCGCGACAAAATCATCAAGTTCGACGGCTGCTACCATGGTCACGCCGACTCGTTGCTGGTCAAGGCCGGCAGCGGGGCGCTGACTTTTGGCAACCCCGACAGCGCTGGCGTGCCCGCCGACTTTGCCAAGCATACCATCGTGCTGCCCTACAACGAAACCGAGCCGCTCAAGGCTGCGTTTGCCGCCAACCCCAACGAAATTGCGTGCATCATCGTCGAGCCGGTGGCGGGCAACGCCGGGTTGTTTGTCCCCAAACCGGGCTGGCTGGAATTCCTGCGCGAAATCACGCAAGCCCACGGCGCATTGCTCATTTTTGACGAAGTAATGACCGGATTCCGGCTCGCGCCCGGCGGCGCCCAGGAACGCTTCGCCATCAAACCGGATCTTTCGACTTTCGGCAAAATCATCGGCGGCGGGCTGCCGGTGGGGGCGTTCGGCGGGCGGGCCGACATCATGGATTATCTCGCGCCGCTCGGCCCGGTGTACCAGGCCGGCACGCTCAGCGGCAACCCGCTCGCGATGGCGGCAGGCATCGCCAATCTGCAAGCCCTGATCGGGAATGACATTCTCACCGCCCCGCACCGCGCCGCAAATTGCCCGGCGTACCTGACATTGGAACAGCTCGGCGCGCAACTCGAAGCCGGGTTGAAAGACGCCGCCAAGTTTGCCGGTGTTCCCGTCACTTTCAACCGGTGTGGCTCGATGTTCTGCGGTTACTTCACCAGCGAACCGGTGTGGAACCTGGCCGACGCCATGAAATCCGACCGGGAACAGTTCAAGAAGTATTTCCACGGCATGCTGGATGCCGGGGTGTACCTGGCCCCATCGCAATTTGAAGCCGGGTTTGTTTCCACCGCGCATAGCGCCGCGGACATTGAACAGACCGTGCAGGTGGCGGCGCGGGTTCTTAAAAACATTTAAGTATTATGCGCATTCTTGCCCTGGATCACGGAACCGTTCGTATTGGCGTCGCGCTCAGCGACGAACTGAAGATGATCGCCTCGCCGCTGGAGTTTATCCCCGCGGAGCCGTTCGCAGACTTTCTCACGCGGCTCAAGGATATTTTGCGGGAAAAGGAAGTGGAACTCATCCTGGTGGGCATGCCGCGCAACATGAACGGCAGCTACGGGCCGGCGGCACTCAAGGTACAGGAATTTGTGGCCGTGCTGAAAAGCGCCGTGACCGTGCCCCTCAAGACGTGGGATGAACGGCTCACCTCCACCCAGGCCAACCGGTTTCTGAGCGAAGGCGGCGTGAAGCGCGGCGAGCGGCGGCAAAAGGTGGACAAGGCCGCGGCGGCGATTCTGCTGCAAAGCTATCTGGATTCGCTGGCCCCCTGAGCGCCTCGCAAATTCTTAATCATAATCTTTTTCTTAATCGTCCGGGGAGATTATGATTCAGCGCACGATTAAGAACCGCATGCCCACTGCCACCCCGCTCAAATTCAAACTGACCATCGCCTATGATGGCGCGGCCTACCAGGGCTGGCAGGTGCAGAAGATCGGCACGGGCGTGCAGGAAAAAATCGAGGCCGCGCTCACCCGGCTGTTTCCCGGGGTGAAACGCGTCCACAGTTCCAGCCGCACCGACACCGGGGTGCATGCGCTGGGCATGATCGCGCACGTGGAAATTCCCCGGGCGGAGTTCAAAATGCCCGTCGTCCGGCTAGCGCTGGCGCTGAATGCGTTTCTGCCGGAAGACATCCGCGTGCTCGCAGCAGTGCGCTGTCCGGCCAACTTCCACGCGCGCTTCGACGCCACGGGCAAGCAATACCGCTACTTCGTCTGGAATCATCACGCCATGAACCCGCTGCTGGCGGGCCGGGCCTGGCATTTTCCGGT
>DATJIU010000195.1:0-36404 GCA_035492855.1 Dongiaceae bacterium
CGGCTCATTTATCATCGGGTTGCTGGGCGCGCTGGTCAGCGCCGAGGGCCGGATGGACCCGCAATCCCGCGCGTTTGTGACCCGGTTTCTCATGGCCGGGGTTTGCGGCGGGTTCACCACCTTTTCCTCATTCAGCCTGCAGACCATGAATCTGGTCCAGGGCGGCGAGTGGCTGCGCGCCGGCGGCAACATCCTCGGCTCCATGACGTTGTGCCTGGTGGCGGTGTGGCTGGGCCACCTGGCCGGTTCCGCATTTAACACTCTTAAAGGATTTTAAGATGAAACTTCCCGATGAAGCCCTGCTGCTCCGGATCTACATTGGCGAAAGTGACAAATGGGAACATCGCCCGCTCTACGAAGCCATCGTGCTGCGCGCGCGGGAAGCCGGCCTGGCGGGCGCCACGGTATTGCGCGGCCCGATGGGTTTTGGCAAGGCCAGCCGGTTGCACACCGCCAAGATACTCCGGCTCTCCATGGATTTGCCCCTGGTCGTTGAGATCGTGGATGCAGAGGACAAGCTCAATGCCTTCCTGCCCACACTCACCCAAATGGTGGGTGGCGGCCTGGTGACACTTGAAAAGGTGCGCGTGGTCCACTACGGCTCAGGAACGGTGGAAACGCCGGCGAGTTGAGCGGTAGCTCTCAGGCCCGGTCCAGGCACTCTCGGACTTTTTGCAGCAGCACGGCCGGGTCGAACGGCTTCTCCAAAAAATTCGGGTTGGTGCGCAGCGGCGAGGCCTTGCCCAGGACGGCATCGGTGTAGCCGCTGCAATAAATCACCTTGAGGTCGTTGCGGTCCTGCAGGAGCAGGGTGGCCAGATCACTGCCGCTCATGCCGCCCGGCATGACCATGTCGGTGATGAGCAGTTGGATTTTGTCCCGCTGACGGTGCCAGTGGCGCAGCGCGCTCTTGCCGGTGTCGGCTTCCAGCACGGTGTAACCGTGGCGGCTCAGGGACTGGCGCAACAGGTGACGCACTGCCGTTTCATCTTCCACCAACAGGATGGTTTCCGTGCCGCCGCGCACCGGGGCCGGCTTTGCGGTTTGCCGGGAGGTGATGGTGCCCTGCGGCAGTTGCGGCAGGTAAATGGCAAAGGACGTGCCGATTTCCGGCCGGCTCTCGACTTCAATCCAGCCGTGATGCTGCTGCACGATGCTGAAGACGGTGGCCAGGCCCAACCCGGTGCCCTTGCCGATTTCCTTGGTGGTGAAAAAAGGTTCAAAGATGTGCGGCAGATGCTGCGGGTTGATGCCGCTGCCCGTGTCGGTGACGCGGAGCCGGACGAAATTGCCGGGCTGGCGGTGGGGATTGGCCGCGCCCGCCGCCGCTTCAAACATGACCGTCTCGGTTTGGATGACGAGCCGGCCGCCCTTGGGCATGGCATCGCGGGAATTGACCGCGAGGTTGATCAGCACCTGTTCAAGCATGCTGGGATCGGCCTGGACGAGTGCGCCCCCGGAGGCATGGCGGGCTTCCAAAACGATGTGTTCGCCAATCAGGCGTTGCAGCATTTTGGTGATGTTGGCCACCACTTCATTCAGGTCCAGCGGCCGGGGCTGGAGCCGGCGGCGATGGCTGAAGGTCAGCAACTGGCGGGTGAGGTTGGCGGCGCGGTCGGCGGCTGCGGCGATCTCATCCAGTGCGGTGGTGCGCTCGGCAGGGGTAGTCTCGGACTTCAGCAGCGAGACGTTGCCCTGGATGATGGTAAGGATGTTGTTGAAATCATGGGCCACGCCTCCGGCCAGTTGCCCGAAGGCCTCCATTTTTTGGGACTGGAGAAACTGGGCTTCGAGTTGTTTATGGGCCGTGACGTCTTCGATGGAGCCCTCGTAATGCAGCAATTCGCCGGCATCATCGCGGATAACGCGGGCGTGTTGGGAGGCCCAAAAAATACTGCCGTCGCGCCGGTAGGCCTGGAATTCAAAACCGCGCACCACGCCGGTCTGGGCGAGTTGCCGCTTGAATTCCTCGCAGCGTACGGGATCGGCGAATAACTGGGTGTCGATGCTTGTAATTTCGTTCACCATCGCCTCCGGCGTGGCGTAACCGGCAATATGGGCCAGGGCGGGGTTCACTGCCAGGAACCTGCCTTCGGGCGAGCTCTGGTACATGCCCTCGACCGCGTTCTCGAAAATGCTGCGATATTTCAGTTCTGCGGCCTGCAACGCCGTTTCCGCCTGCTTGCGGGTGATGGCCATCGCCACCTGGTTGGCCACGAATTCGAGAATTTCCTGTTCGGCCTTGCCGAGCCGGCAGGTGGGCGTGTAGGTGTGCACCGCCATCACGCCAAAGGGCTGGCCTTGCTGGGTTTTGAGCGGCACGCCCAGCCAGTCCACCGACATGGTGCCCAGCAGCACGGCCTCGCCACGACGGCGCAATTCCTCGCCGAGTTCCGGCGTGCGGAGCAGGGGCTTGCCCGTGCGCAAAACGTATTCTGTCAACCCCTGGCCCCCGCGGCGGGGTGCGGGACGTGGGTCGTGCTCGTCCACATGGTAACAGAAACGGACCTCGTCGTATTCCGCGTCATGGAGGGCGATGTAAAAATTCCGGGCGGGTTGGGGCATCAGCTCGCGCACGATGTTGTGGAGCGACCGGAACAGATCATCCAGGTTGGGCGCGGTTTGGGCGGCCTCGGAGATGCGGTACACCGCCGACTGCACCTGCTCGGCTTTTTTGCGGGCGGTGATGTTGCGGATGATGACAACGATTTCATCCTGGGGCAGGGGCAGCAACCGGGCTTCGCAGACATTGTTGCCCTCGGCCCCGGCGATGGAGTATTCGATGCTGACGGTGGCCCGTTCCGCCGCCACGCGGGCGATGGCCTCACGGAACTTCGCCCCTACGACCGGGTCGGGGACGTCCTGGATGCGCCGGTCGCACAGCGCCTCCGCGGGCAGCAGCAGGGCGCTTTCCTGGCCGCCGCGACACGAGAGGATGGTGCCGTCGAACGTGATGTGAAACAGCAGGTCGGGAATGGCCTGAAAAACCGCCCGCATTTCCGCGTTGGCCTGCATGAGTTCCTGCGAACTCAACTCCAACGAACGCTCCAGCATCTCGCGGTCGAGATCGAACTCGAGGTAGGCGGCGTTCACATTGGCGATGAACGCCTGCCATTCCGTGGGGATGGCGAAAGTGCTGCCAAAGCAGCGCTTGAGCTGGCGTTTCAACAGGCTGTGAGAAATTCCCGTCATGATTCCGCGAGGGTGGTGATGGTCATGGTTTGGTTGTGCAATTCGCACCGGGCACCCGGGGCGAACGGGGAAATTTCGCCGTAAGAATAAAAACCGGTCAGCACGGGGCCCGGACCCAGAGCCTCCCGCACGCCTTCCAGTTCCTCCTCCACGCGCTGGTGCAATACCAGCTTGCGACCCACGCAACTGATGAGAATGGCCAGCCGGGCGGGGCTGGGGCCGAGTGATTGCAGGCTGGTGCGGGCCGCATCCGCCGCTCCGTCAATCAGCCGGTCGAAATTGGCCTTCATGAGCCGGGCGTAATAATTTTCCGGCACATCGCCGGCAAACGTCATGCTCTGGTCCCGTTCATTCACGGAAAGAATGGTCCGCACCACCGCGGTATCTCCCGTCCTGCTGCGCAAGCTCAGGGGGAATAGCAATCCGGCGGCGGGCAGGTTGGCGACATGGCCGCCCAGGTAGCGTTTGTACAGGCCCAGCGCGGACTGTCCGTCCAGTTCGTAAAGCACATTGCCCTGGGACCGGGTGATGAGCCGGTCCGGGCCGAAGGAATCCCAACCGCCTTTGGACCCAAAGCCCACCTGCAAGCGCCGGCTGTAGAATCCCACCACGGCAATCACCCCGGGCTCGGGCGGCCCGTCCCAAAACACAAGGGTTTGGCCAAACCGGGCGCCATCTCCCGCCAGGCCGCCGGTGATGGTGACCCCGTCCGGTAAATGTTGCATCAGCCCGCGGACAAGGTCGCTGCCATTGACATTCAGGCCATCGGACAGCACAAACACATGTTTCAGCGGATCCGAGGCGGCGCCTCTTTTCCCGGGCAAGGTGGGGGGCAGGGTCTCAGCGAGTTCCTTGCCCGCGGCGAAACTGCTGGCGCCGGCTGTTAACTTCACTTTGGCGCCGTGGACTTGGGTGTGTTCAAATTCGATGGCCGTCACCATCAGGGTGTCATCCGCAACTTGAGTATCGGAAATTTCGCCAGCGGTGGAGCAGCCCAGCAGGTGGGCGTCGGGATATTGTTCTTTTATCGCGGCTAGTTGCTCCGGTTGGCCCAGCTGCGCGCGGGATCCAAATACCAGCACGAGTTGGGGGTGCAGAGGAGGCACGTCAACGAACGACGCGGGGGCTGCCGGCCCGGCCGTCCATTTTCTTTGTGCAATTTTCATCCAGCAAAAACCTTTTCCTTACCGCCACTGGCATGGCTGCCCACAGCCTATTGGCACTGCTCCGCGCTTCCGCCCGGGATATTTTGCGAAGCATGCCATCTCCAAAAAATTTAATCAAAGTTTATCTGTGCATCCGCCGCATTCACACAGACCTGTGGAGTGAAACCTTCCGGCGCGGGCAGCCAGCCCCCCGAATTCCGGCCAGGATTAGCCCGGCTGTCACGTATCAAAATAG
Organism: Dongiaceae bacterium; assembly: GCA_035492855.1. GTDB lineage: Bacteria > Verrucomicrobiota > Verrucomicrobiia > Limisphaerales > JAFMIX01 > JAFMIX01. The sequence goes on from DATJIU010000195.1 coordinate 4,594, forward strand.
CATTGTCCCGCGCCCGGATTCCCGGCAAGCTGCGCGCTCTATGCAGCAGGTAAACCTTGGAATGATTGGCGGTGGCACGGTCGGCAGCGGGGTGTTTCACGCGCTGGCGCAGAACGGTGATCTCATGTCCGCCCGGCTCGGCGTGAAGCTTGCCTTCCGCAAAATCGCCGTAAAATCTCTCGATGAACCGCGGCCCTATCCCATTCCCCGGCACCTGCTGACCACCGACTGGCAGGAAGTGGTGTCGGATCCCGAAATTCGCGTGGTCATCGAACTGGTCGGCGGCACGGGCATTGCCAAAACGATGATTCTCGCCGCGCTGGCGCAGGGCAAGACTGTGGTCACCGCCAACAAGGCCTTGCTCTCGGCGCATGGCGCGGAACTCTTTGCCGCCGCAGCCCAGCATGGGGCAAATTTGTATTATGAGGCCAGCGTCTGCGGTGGCATTCCCATCATCAAGGCGTTGCGCGAGGGTTTTGTGGCGAATCATTTTCCCGCCATTTACGGCATCGTGAACGGCACCTGCAATTACATCCTCAGCCGCATGAAACAGGAAGGGGCGGACTTTGCCGCCGTACTGGCCGACGCGCAGGCGCAGGGTTATGCCGAAACGCCGCCGGACCTGGACATTGACGGCTGCGATGCCCAGCACAAGACGGGCATCCTTGCCTCGCTGGCGCACGGTTTTTGGGTGGATCATCACGAGGTTCATACCGAAGGCATCCGCGAGGTTTCCAAAATTGACATGCAGTTCGCCCAACAACTGGGCTACACCATCAAGCTGCTCGGCATTGTCAAAGAGTCCAAAGGGAAAAGTCCAAAATCTAAAACTGGAGTGCAGGTTTCGGTGTATCCGGCGCTGATTCCGTCCACGCACGTGCTGGCCAGCGTGAACGGCGTTTACAATGCCTGCTTTGTCCGCGGCGATGTGGTGGGCGACACGCTCTTCTACGGCCGCGGCGCCGGCAAGGATGCCACCGCCAGTGCCGTGCTCAGTGACGTGGCCGATGCCGCGCTGGACTTGAAGAATGGCGGAGCGGTGCGGGTGCCGCCGTTCGTGGCCCACGCGCGCCAGGGCCGGGTGCTACCGCTGGGCGAAGTTGTTTCCCGTTACTATGTCCGCTTGAGTATTGTGGATAAACCGGGTGTGCTTGCGAAGATTTCTGCCATTTTTGGAGCGGCCAAGATCGGTATCTCTTCGGTCATCCAGCCGGAAGGCCACGAAGGCGAAAGCGTGCCGCTGATTCTGATGATCCACGACGCGCCCAACGCCGTCATGAGCCGGGCCCTGGCCAGGATTGCCCGGCTGCCAGTGGTCAAGGCCAAGCCGGTGATGTTCCGGGTGGAAGATCTGGATTGAACGACGCGCGAGTATTTAATTTGCCATGGCGCTCCTGTTTTATTCTACGAACCGCAGTTCGCCTGCCGTCAACCTGCGGGAAGCAATGCTCGCCGGCCAGGCGCCGGACCGGGGGTTGTACGTCCCGGAGGCGTTTCCGCGGCTGACGCCGGAGGAGATTGCCGCGTTCGCCACGCTACCGTATGCGGAGATCGCATTCCGCGTGCTGCGGCAATATACCGCGGGCATTTTTCCTGATGCCGCGCTGGCGCAGATGTGCCACGAGGCCTACACTTTCCCGCTGCCCATTGAACTGGTGCATGACCGCGTGCATCTGTTGCGACTGGACCAGGGCCCCACGGCTTCGTTCAAGGATTTTGCCGCGCAAATGATGGCGCGGATGTTCGGCCACTTCCTCCGCGAAGAAGGCCGGCAACTCACGATTTTGACCGCCACCAGCGGCGACACCGGTTCCGCCGTGGCGCATGCGTTTCACAACATTCCCGGCGTGCGGGTCATTGTCCTTTTCCCGTATGCCGAGGTCAGCCTGTCGCAGCGCAAGTTGATGACCACCCTGGCGAACAACGTGCGGACCATCGCCATTGAGGGCAAGTTCGATGACTGCCAAGCCATGGTGAAGCGCGCCTTTGCCGATCCGGCGCTGGCGCATATTTCATTGTCTTCCGCCAATTCCATCAACATCGGCCGCTTGCTGCCCCAGAGCATTTATTACTTTTACGCGGCGTCGCGCATCGCCCCGGACGGCACGCCGATGGTGTTTTCCATTCCCAGCGGCAATTTCGGCGACATGATGGGGGCGGTGGTGGCGCGCGAGATGGGTTTGCCGATGAGGAAGATTGTCGCGTCGGTAAATGACAACGACGCGTTCCCCAAATTTCTCGCCTCCGGTCATTACCAGAAGATTTCTCCGTCGCGTAATTCCATGTCCAACGCGATGAATGTGGGCCATCCGAGCAACTTGGCGCGGTTGGTGGCCCTGTACGGCGGGCGCATGGATGAGACCGGCAAGATGCACGAGCAGCCCGACCTCGCAGCGATGCGGCGCGATTTGTATTCCAGTTCGGTTTCCGACGCCCGCACGCACGACGCCATCCAGGATTTCTGGTCCAAGTATCAGCTGTTGTTGGAACCGCACGGGGCGGTGGCCTGGCAGGGTTATCTGGACTGGCTGCAAGCGGAAGCCCCGGCGCCCACGCCCGCGGCGATTCTGGAAACCGCCAACCCGGCGAAGTTCCCGGACGAAGTGGAAAAAGTGGTGGGCTGGCCGCCCGATGTGCCCGCGTCCATGACCGCCGCCATCCAAATGCCTGAAGCATTTGACCGCATGGGTGCGGATTACGACAAGTTCCGCGATTACCTGCTGGCCAAGCACGCCCCGGCATAGTCCGTCCCCGGAGCCGAAGGAAAAACCTTGGCCCTGTGAGCGGGGCATCCGTCAAACTTGCGCCGAATCCCCCGCCATTCAAATTCACTAATTTAATCCGCGCCAACTGACGTCGGACCTCTCCGAAATTATCTGAAATGGTTTAACCGGCTAAAGTCAGTTGGAGTGGAGTGGTGCCGCCGTCGGGCTGAGTGCGGATCCCGGTGGTTTTTCGGACGGGGCAAAGACGGCCTTGATGGCTTCGAGATAGCCGTAGCCATATTGTTTCGTGGGTTCCAGGCAACTGCCCTCAGGCCACTCATTCCAGGCATTGATGGTGACAATCTTCGGTTGGGTCGGCGCCGCCAGCAGCCGGTGCTTGATGATCTCCAGGGATTGCTGAAACGCCGCAGGGGTGTTGCCGGTGACCACCGGGTTCACGACCGGTCCGGCGGGATGACTCCAGTCGGCGTTCGCCGCCGCGCGCGGACTGTTGTCCCAATTGACCGTTGCGTTCGGGAAATAGGGCAGGGGATAGTCGGTCCGGGCGCGGGCCCAGAACGTCAAATATTTCTTGCGGCCCCAGACATAATCGGACACCGGAAAGGTGCTGTAGTTCAGCGCGCCGTGATGCACCCAGGTATAGCTGGTCAGACTGTCGAGCGCGAGGTCGCGGCACAGTTTGGGCCAGCCGGGCGGCGTTTTGCCGCCGGGCAGGTTCGGTTCGCCCCAGACGATGGCATTGACGTGCAAACCGGGAAACCCGGCGGCGCGAACCTTGGCCCGAAACCGGTCAAGCGCGGCACGGGCGGCTTCAATGGAGCCAAAGCTGTCCAGGAACTGGCTCATCTCGTAAATGGAGAAATAAGGTTTGCCGTCCACCAGCCAGTAGCTCGGATGTTTGAAGTACCGGGCGATGACGAGGTCGCAGATCTTGTCCCAGGTTGCGGGGGTGACTTTGCCGGGATACAGCAGCTTGAGGTTGTTGTCGGCCGGATTATAACCCTGGATGTCGTACCAGTCGTGGTTTGCCCACATGAGCGCGAATTTCACCCGGGCATTATTGGTGGCGTGGAGAAAACCCTCATCAAGGGCGTCGTCGAGATACGGCCCGTCGTTGTAATAATACCAGTCAAAAATGAGGACGTTCACGCCATAGTCGGCGGCGGCGGCGATTTTTTGCGCCATGACTTCCGGCAGCGCTTCATTGGCATAGCCCCAGACCGGAATTTTGGGCTGGAGGTGTCCGGGAAAGCGCGGTTTGGCAGCCTTGATTTCATCCCACTCCGTGAAGCCGGGATATTTGTTTTTGTCCCAGCGCGGATCCGGATGCATGCCGGGATAATAATAAGCGGCCACCGTGATGGGCGTGCTGGCGGGAGATTGTGATTGGTCCGCGGCCAGCGCCGGGGTCCCGGGTTCCCGGACTGTCACGGAAACATTGTCGAGTCCGGGGGTGGATGCGGTGGCCTGAAATTGAATAACCATGGCGGTGCCGGCGGGCACCTGTTTCGCCACGAGCGTTTGGCTGGTGCCATCGGTGAAATCGCCGCGCGCCAGTTCATGGTGCCGGTCGTCCAGGATGGCGGCCTGCAAGACGGTTTCGCCGTTGAAAACGTCCGAGACATCAAATGTCAGCACGACATCGCCCGTCTTTTCCAGGGTGCCGACCTGCTGGCTCAGGCGGCCCAGCCGGGAGGGATTGCAGAGGGGGGGCGTGGCGCCGTACTTGCCGTTGACGGCATAGGCGTCGCCCGACCCGGACCAGCCCTGCGGCAGGCCGGAATACCAGCCATCGTCGCCGGGCGTCAATCCGGTGAGGTCGCTAAAATTGCCGTTGACTACCGCCAATCGTGCCTCTCCAGTCGAGGTCAGTCCCAGCAGGGCCGCCAGCACCAGTGCCAGCCAATGCAGCGGTGGAAATCCCAAAATGGAAGCCCCAACGTTTCGCCAAAATATTTTCCGAGACCTGTCGGTTTGCATATCGAATTGAACGGTGCGTTATAGCCGGTCCCCGTTGATTTGCCCACCTGAAACCGCTTGCTGCGGGTCGCGGACATGCTGGCGGCGTGAAGTGTGGGGTCGCCGGGCGCGGTCCGATGCTTACATCTTTCCGTGCCGGAGAATGGAGATGACCAGCCAGCCACCCATCATTCCGGCAAAGACATAACCAATCAAGCCCAGCACGGGGATATCATGCCATTTGGGGGGGATGCCGGCGTGAATGACCACGGAAGAGCCAATGACCAGAGCCCCGAGCACAAGGGCAAAGGCCAACCGGTTGCTGGCGCGCTCGATGGTGTTGTCCAGCGGCTCCAAACCTTCATGCCGGAAGGTGACGCGGGTCTTGCCGCTTTTGATCTGGGCCAGGGTGCGGCGGATTTCCAACGGCAGCTCCCGCAGAAAATGGGTGGCATCGCCGCCGAAGCTGAACAGTTCGCGCAGCAACCGTTGCGGGCGCACGCGGTTCATATGCACCTCCCGCATCAACGGCTTGGCCAGCGCAATGATGTCGCACTGCGGATCCAGCTTGCGGACGAGCCCTTCCATGAGGCTCATGGCCTTGAGCATGGTGAACAGGTCCGCGGGCATGGTGAGGGCGTGCTTGGTGGTGAGCCGGAAAAGGTGGTTCACTAGCTTGCCGAACACCAGTTCGCCCATGGGCCGGTAAAAATGCTGGTGCATGAAATCGGCCACATCCGCTTCCAGGCCGAACCGCGGGGCGTCCAACTCGGCGTCCGCGAGCTTCAGCAACGCGGTGGCCACGCCCTTTTCATTGCGCTGGGCAATGCCGGTCACGAGGTCGGCGAACGTTTCGCGGGTGCGATGATCCAGGAAACCCATCATGCCGAAATCCAGGAAACAGATGACATTACCGGGCAGGATATGGATGTTGCCGGGATGCGGATCGGCGTGGAAAAAGCCATGTACGAACACCTGTTTCATTACCAGGTCGGCGATACGCCGGGCGATTTCGGGCCGGTCGAGCTCGGCGGCATCCAGCTCGGCGAGTTTGGAGGTTTTGATGGCCTCGATGTATTCCATCGTGAGCACGCGCCGGGTGGAGGTGGCATGATGTACCTTGGGCACATGGAGCGTGGGGTCGCCGGCAAACTGGTGGGCAAACCGTTCAATGTGCGCCGCCTCGGCGGTGAAATCCAGTTCCTGATCCAGCCGCCGGGCAAACTCGGCCACGATGGCCGTGGGCCGGTGCACTTTCCAGCCTTCGAGATTGTTTTCCAGCAGCGCCGCCAGTTGCGCCATGATTTCCAGGTCCACCCGCACGTTGTCCGCAATGTCCGGACGCTGCACCTTCACCACCACCCGTTCGCCCCCGGGCAGGGTGGCGCGGTGGACCTGCGCAATGGAGGCCGAGCCCAGCGGTGTTTCTTCCACCAGGATGAAACTCTCAGCCAGCGGCCGTTTCAGCTCGCGTTCGAGCACTCCCTGGATTTCGGCAAACGGAATGGGCGGGACCTGGTCGTGCAGCCGGGCCAGTTCGGTCAGGAACGCCGGGGGCAGCAGGTGGGAGCGCGTGGACAGCAACTGGCCCAGCTTGATGAAGGTCGGCCCGAGTTCTTCAAAAGCGCGCCGCAATTTTTCCGGCGGCGTCAGTGCGGCAATCTCGGGTCGCTGCCGGTGCAGGGTGCGGAAAGGAAACCGCAGCGCGTTGGGCAGGGGCAGCCGCAACACGAGATCTTCGTAGCCGTATTTCAGAAACACGCCGATGATGGTGCGATACCGCTGGACGTGTTCCACGGCGCGTCCGATCTGTTTGAATCGTCGGAAAAGCATCACGCACCCGGATTCTACGCAACCGCCTGCCGTTTGGAAATGAATCGTTTCCGGGGCGAGTTATCCCGCCGGTACCCGGACGGGAATCCGCCGCGTCTTTATCCTTTCCTCCGCGCTATTGTCCTCGTCCCTCGTTCTCAATCTGTCCCGGCGTTCGAGGGCGAGGACGATGCATTCACGGAAATGCCCTTTTCTTCCGGCGTCTGGCGGCTTAACTTGCCACAGAACAGCCGGGAGGCTTTGCACTGAGATTCAATCCAGGAGATGCCAATGAAAATGACGTTTTGGATTATGCTGGGCGGGGTGGCGACGTTGCTGGGCTGTGCCACCCCGCAACCGGTGCCCCACAATACCATGCCACCCGGCGACCCGAATTCGTACTTTATGCCTGATGCCGCCGCGCAGCGTTGGGTAACGGTGACCACCAATGGGACGGCGCCCGCGAGTCTGCTGGTCCAAACCCATGCCGTGGCAGTCAAGGAAACCGGCCCACGCGAAACGGTGGCCAAATTTGGCGAAGTGTACGCCTTTTCCCCGGCATTTCTGGCGGTGTACCAGGATGAGCCCACCCGCCTCCGCTTCTGGAATTTGCAGGGCGATGACAACCACGACCTGATGCTCGTGGCGCCGGATGCCACGGTATTGCTGAAGGTGCTGCTGCCGCCGTTGCAGGAAACCTCAATGGTCTTCACCTTTCACGAAGCGGGAATCTACGGCATGTATTGTGCCATGCATCAGCCTGCCATGAGCGGCCAGATTCTGGTGCTGCCGCCACGAAAACATTGATTCCCGGGAAATTTCCCGCCGTCTCAGGCGTACCAGGAGCCTTCCGAGGCTGGTGGTGTTTCCAGCCGTTGCAGGCTGATGACTTTGTGCTCGGCGTCCGTGGTCAGGACAAAGGAGCCATGAATGCCGTCCGCGAGCACGAACTTTTGCAGCAGCGCCGCGGGAAACTGGACCTTCTGCCCGTTGGTGGCGCGGACCAGCACCTGCCGGACCGTGCCGCGATAGTAATCAAGGTACTGTTCGGTGCTCAGCCGGAGTTGGAATTCGTAGCGGTGCATGCGGAATTGCCGCCGTCATAATCCTTCGCCGAACAGATTGGCCATCCGGGCGGCGAGCTTGCGGCGCGCGACGGAATAGGAAAAGTATTTCACGCCGAGGTCATAATTGATCTGGGCCCATTCGGTGCGCCGGGCCGGATTGTGCAGGAGTTCGCGGGTTTGCTGCACCACGTCCCGCGTGACCAGTTGGGACATCTCGATGGTCTTAAATCCCAGCGGGTCAATGTCGCGCGCATAAACGGCGTAGGTGTTCACCACCACGGGCTTGCTGAAATAAATCGCTTCCAGAAACGCGTTGCCGAACCCTTCGTAGTAACTGGGATATGTTACCAGGTCGGCGTGCGGGTAGATGTCGAACAACGTGTACACTTTGCGCCCTTCGCTATTGGTGCCGCGTTCCTCGTCCACGCGGTCGGCGATGAAGCGTACGTCAATCTTCGCGTCCTCGATGCGGTCGCGCAGCATTTGCAGGTAGGCGTTGCCCTCGTCGCCGGCGGGATGCGAAATGACGAGTTTCACCCGCGGGTCGTTGAGGCCGCGCACCAGTTCGATGGCGTGTTCGATACCCTTGCGCGCCACCACGCGGGTCGGTTGCAGCACGAGCAGGTCGTCCTCGGTCAGGCCGATTTCGCTCCGGAAATCGCGGTTGTAAGCATCAATGCCCGGCGGCGGCGTTTCAAAGTCGAGCACATTGGGGATGATCACCGAAGACAGGCTGCAGCGGCGGGCGAGTTCCTTTTGCGCCATGGAATTGATGACCACGTGTTCCACGCCCGGCAGGGCGCCGGGAAAAGCCGCGCGCAGGTAATCGTTGACGGCGCTGACGATGAAGCGCTCCCGTTCCCAGGCAAAATCGTGATGGTGCGCAATGGTGGCGATGCCGGTCTCGGCGATGACTTCGGTCATGGCCAGGCCCAGCGGCACGTGCATGGGAATGGCGAGGATGTTCTGCGGGATGATTACCTCGAGTTTGAATTTTTCGATGAACCGGTACAGCTCGTCCTTCAGTTCATTTTTCAGCGTTTGAATTTTGTCGGTGATGGTGCGGGTGCGTCTGGTGCAGCCGAACAGTTCTGCCTGCATCGCGGCAACTTCAGGATGATTGAAAAAGGCCTTGGGCGCGAGAAAGCTGGTTTCCTCCGGGGTATCCAGCAGGCCCGCCATCCAGAAACAGGAGTGGCCCATGCCGGTGAGAATGTGCGCCCATTTTTCCGCTTCGAGCGTCACCCCGTCCGTGCCGTGAAAGCGGGTGGAGATGAAACCGATCCGCCGCGGTTCGCCGGTGCTGAGAGTCAGCGTGTTCATGGGACCAGCTTAACCGCGTTGCGCCGGACTGTAAATGCGCGAGCCGTTCCGGGAAATTCTTTTGGAAATTTTTGCGCGGGTGACGCACATTGACTTCGTGCAAACCAGGTTGCGGTCTCACCTCGATTTTTTATATGACGCCGCTACTGCGGCGGCCACGGAAACGGCGTTGCGCGAGCTAATCGCCCGGCACCGGCTCGCCGCGCCGCCGCACGCCGGGCCCGCGCCCGCCCTGAGCCAACGCGATACGCTGCTGATTACCTACGGCGACCAGGTGACCGAACCGGGGGCGGCACCCCTGCATACCCTGGCTGAATTTGCCGCTACGTATCTGGCTGGCGTGGTCAGCGGCATCCACATTCTGCCGTTTTACCCGTGGTCATCGGATGACGGCTTTTCGGTGAAGGATTATTTTGCGGTGGACCCGGCCCTGGGCGGTTGGGATGAAATTCGCGCGCTGGGCCGGCGGTTTGACCTGATGTTCGACGCGGTTTTCAACCACATGTCAGCCGAGAGCGAGTGGTTTCAAAGATTTCTCCGCGATGACCCGGAGTTCCGCGATTTTTTTGTGACGGTGACCGGGCATCCGGATCTGTCGCAGGTGGTACGACCGCGCGCCCTTCCGTTGCTCACGAACTTTGAAACGGCCGCCGGGCCGCGCCGGGTCTGGACCACCTTCAGCGCCGACCAGGTGGATTTGAACTTCAAAAACCCACAGGTGTTGCGGGCCCTGGTGGCGGCGTTGCTGTTTTACGTGGCGCAGGGGGCACGGTTCATCCGGCTGGATGCCATTGCGTTTTTGTGGAAGGAAATCGGCACGCCCTGCCTGCACCTGCCGCAGACGCACCACGTCATTCAGTTGTTGCGTACCGTGCTGGACGCCGCCGCGCCGCAGGTGCGGCTCATCACCGAAACCAACGTGCCGCACCGGGATAACATCTCCTATTTCGGTGATGGCACCAACGAAGCGCAACTGGTATATAACTTCGCGCTGCCGCCGTTGGTGCTGCACACCCTCGCCATGGGCAACGCGGAAAAGCTCACCGCTTGGGCGCAATCGCTCCAATTGCCTTCAGATCAGGTGACGTTTTTCAACTTCCTCGCCTCGCACGACGGCATCGGATTGAATCCCGCCCGGGGCATTTTGAGTCCGGCGGAAATTGACGCGCTGGTGGCCCGTGCCACCGCTCACGGCGGTTTTGTTTCGTACAAGAACAATCCCGACGGCACCAAGAGTCCATACGAATTAAACATCAATTATTTTGACGCACTTTCCAATCCCGCCGGCGGCGAGCCGCTGGAAATCCAGGTTGGCCGGTTCGTGGTGGCGCACGGCATTTTGCTGGCGCTGGCGGGCCTGCCGGGAATTTATTTTCACTCGCTGTTCGGCTCGCGCGGCGACCGGACTGGGGCGGAATCCAGCGGCATTCCGCGCCGCATCAACCGCCAGAAACTGACGCGCGCGAAATTGGAAACTGAACTGGAGGACGCCGCCTCATTGCGGGCGCAAGTGTTCAGCCGGCTCCGGCAACTGCTGGAGCGCCGCCGGAATTGCGCGGCCTTTGAGCCGGCGGGAACCCAGAAGGTTTTGGCCGTGGATCCACGGGTGTTTGCGGTCTGGCGACAATCGCCTGATGGCCGGACCACGGCCGTATGCCTGCACAACGTGACCGCGGAAACTGTGATGGTCAAAGTGCCGCCGCCCGCCGCCGCGGGCTCCGGTTGCAACGCGACACATACGCTCGCGCCGTACGCAGTGGAATGGATGTTGGCATAGCCGCGCGAACGTTTTCACCATCAACCTTGCTGGCGCCGCAAATATTCCCCCAACTGCGTCCAGTTGCCGGAGGTGGTGCCATTGCCGGGACCGGGCGTGAGCTGCCAGGTTTGAAAACCCTGCGCCTGTGCGGGCCCGATGTCATTGTCCAATCGGTCGCCCACCATGAGTGTTTCTGCCGTGGCGATGCCGCGCACCTGCAACCGGGCAGTCAGCCAGCGGAACACATGCGGGTCGGGTTTGCTGAATCCGGCGGCAAAAGAAAGGAAACTCAGGTCCGGCGCAAAAATGGTTCGCGACAACCCCGCGCTTTTCAAAACAGTTTCCAACTCATGCAACGTATAGGGCTGGGAATTGGAAGCAATGCCCAGTGGCAATTGGGCCGCCACCAACCGGGGCAGCACGGCGTTCGCTCCGGGCATCAGTCGCAGCGTGCGTTGCAGTTGGGCATGCACGTAGAGAAACTGGTCGCGGAGAGATTCCGTTTGCCCGGCCAGTTCGGGCAGCGCTTCGGCGGTAACCCGGGGCCAGAAGATTTCCGGATACGCAATTCCCACCGCCCGGGCCCGGGCATGTTCGCGGGCGATGATGGTTTCGCAGGCGGCGGCGAAGTTTTCCAAATTCAGGCGCGGTGGACTGGAGAAGGTTTCAGTCCACAGTTCGGTCCAGCGTGCGGCGGCATCTGCTGGCGGCGGGCCGACTTCGAGCAGCGTCTTGTAGAGATCAAAAATCAGAGCGCGCGGTTTCATGATTGGGTGCTCCAGAGCAGGGGAAACAGTTGGGTGGCGTCCAGCTTGGCGCGGATGAATTCCTGTTGCGCCGCCTGGGCGGCACCGGCCGGCGCGGCGCCGGCGGGACGGCGGGTGAATTGGAAGAACCGCCGGGCATAGGCCGGGCCGCTCAGCCATGGGTCGGCCGTTTTCGGCCAGGCGGAAATTTGCAACCGCCCCGTCGCGGCGCGTTCCCGCCACCGCGCCAGAAAAGGATTCAACGCGGCGCACAAGGTCCAGGATTCGCGGGTGGGATGCGCGAGCACTTCAATTTGCGCGGTCAGCGTCAGCCGGCTGAATGGGACCGGTTGCGGTGCTGGGGCGGCAAGCATGAGCGGTGTGCCTGCCAGCCGCCGGCATGAGGCGGGGAGTTGCTGTTTCCACGCGGCAAACTTCCGGGTTTGCCGGCGATGTTCAGCGTGCCAGTCAAACAGCCGCGGATGCACGAGGATTTCCTCGTAGTATTGCGGAAATTTAAAACCGAACTGCGCAAGGTCGGGCGCAATGTTGGGCAACGCACGCGCAATCAGTGGTCGCCGCGCGGCCACGGCTTCGAGATACGGCAGGCCGAAACCTTCCTGGATGGAAGTGAGCATTACGGCTTCGCTGGCGGCGAGCAATTTCGGGATGGCCGGCTTGCGGGCCTCGTTGCCGGCGAGCACGCCGAGCCGCACCCGCCAATGATGCCGGCGCGCGGCCTGGGTGAGCCGGGCGCAGTAATCCGCCTCATCGGCGGAGCTGACATCGCCCGTGGTGACCAGCCACGCTTCGGGGCGCAGCCAGCGGGTGAGCAGCAGCGCCTCGGCCACGTTTTTGCGCCGCAGCAGCCGGCAAGGCAGCAACCACACTGGCGCGCCATGGTCCGCAATTTTGGCTTGCAGCCAGTCGTGCGCGGCCTGGCGCCGGGCGGGTTTCGGAGCCGGGGTGCATTCGCTCAAATTGGGCAGCCACCCGGCGCGGGGACCAAAATGGTGGCGCAACACCGCGGCATCGGCCTGGTTGATGGCGAGATGCCGCACGGCGGGGGCGGTGGCGAAAACGGCGCGGGCGGCGGCGCTCAGAGTGGCGAATCCGGTGCGGCGCATTTCCGGCCAGCGCAGCCAGCGGTTGTCGAACCACCAGTCGTGGTGATGCAGCAGCAGGGGGATGCCGCGCGCGGCACAAAGCCGCGTGAGCTCGCGGGTGAGAACGAGGTTGCGGGCGATGCCCAGATTGTGGGCCCACACGAGGGTATTGCTGGGCGTGGCACCGGCAAAAAGTTTTCGCAAGGCCGCGCGTACGCGTGGCGTGATAATCCCCGGCCGGGCCGATTGCTCGGAGACATAGCCGAGGGCCGGATCGAGAAAAAATTCCACCGGGGTCGGCGCCACGTGCCGGCCGTAAAATTCATTCCACCGGTGGTCGGTGGCTTCGCCGGCGGCGAGGACGATTTCGCGGAGGTTCCGCCGGGCGTGGAGCAGATGGGGAGTGGCCAGTTCGAGAATGCGCCGGACGCCGCCCGGCCGCAGGTGATAGTGAAAAATAATCAGTTTCAACTCGCGGCCATGTTTCAATGTTTTGGCGGGCGGGTCAATTTTTTTGGCCGGGAGCGTTGCGCATGGCGAGATTTTGAGGCCGGGAAGGGGAAAAATTCCCACGGGGCGAAATGTTGAAAAAACCTTGTGTCAGCCGGGTTAAAAATGAGCTTAGCACTTGCTGGCGGTTGATTCTGAAAGCATAATGTGAGCATGTCAGACTTCTTTCAAACCGGAGCTGTGGCTACGCTCCATCGTCTGGGGCATCCGAACGTATCCCGAATGGAGCGCGAACTGGAGGAATACGCCGCGGAAACCCCCATTGCCCTGGTGCTGCCGTGCCATATTCGCGAGCTGGGCACCAAGGCCTTGCGGGGGATCGTGCGCGAACTCAAAGGAGTCCGTTACGTCAAGCAAATCGTCGTGGGCATTGATGGCGCCACCCGCGCGCGGGATTTTCAAAAGGCCCGCACGTTTTTCCGGCAGTTGCCGCAGAAACCGTTGCTCTTGTGGAATGACGGGCCGCGCATGCAGAAGCTGCTGACCCGGCTGGACGACGCGGAACTGAGTCCGGGGCCAACCGGCAAGGGCCGCAACGTCTGGCTCTGCTTTGGGTTTGTGCTCGCCAACGAACAAGCGCGGATGGTGGCGGTGCATGATTGTGATATTGTCACCTACAACCGGGAACTTCTGGCCCGCCTGTGCTATCCCGTGGTGCATCCCAGCCTGGGTTTTGACTTTTGCAAGGGCTACTACGCCCGGGTGAGTGACAAGCTGAATGGCCGCGTCATGCGGTTGCTGGTCACGCCGCTGATCCGCGCGCTGAAAACCATCATCGGGCAACATCCTTACCTGGTGTACATGGATTCCTTCCGGTACCCGCTGGCGGGAGAGTTTTCGCTGGACGTGGACGTGGTCCGCCGCGTTCGCATTCCGCATGACTGGGCGTTGGAGGTGGGCTTGCTGTCAGAAGTGTTCCGGAATTCCGCACCCCGGGCCATCTGCCAGTCTGAATTGTGTGACAATTACGATCACAAGCACCAGGAACTGGCGCCGCGGGATGTGGACCGGGGCTTGAATAAAATGGCGGTGGACATCAGCAAGTCCTTTTTTCATCGCATGGCGGCGGAAGGCATCAAGCTGGACACCGGTCTGTTTGACACCTTGTTAAGTACCTATATGCGCCAGGCAGAGGACACCCTGCGGTTTTATTCCGCCGATGCCGCCGTAAACGGCCTACAATACCCGCGGCATGACGAGGAGACCGCCGTGGCCACGTTTGTGCGCAGTATCCGTGTGGCGGCCCGGGCGTTTCAGGAGGATCCATTGTGGACCCCATTGATTTCCAACTGGAACCGGGTGCAGTCGGCTGTGCCGGGGTTCCTGGATGAATTCAACGACACCGTCCGCCAGGACAACGAATAACCGCCCCCCGACCCGATCGGAAGCAGGCGGGACGGGTCAATTCCGGCCTTTTCAAGCTCGCCTGAGTCGTCTAGGTTTCTCGCCCCTTTGGCCAGTGCCCGGTTTTCTGCCGGGCGACCGCCGGAGGGAAACCATATGGCATTGATTGTCCAAAAGTACGGGGGAACGTCGGTGGGGAACACCGACCGCATCAAGAAAGTGGCCGCCCGCGTGGCTCAGTATCGCGCACAGGGCGACCAGGTGGTGGTGGTGGTTTCCGCCATGAGCGGGGTGACTGACGGCCTGATCAAACTGGCCAAGGACATTGCTCCGCTGCCCAGCGAGCGCGAAATGGATATGCTGCTGGCCACCGGGGAACAACAAACCATTGCCCTGACAGCCATTGCCCTGCATTCAGTGGGCGTGCCGGCCGTTTCGCTGACCGGCGCGCAGGCGGGCATTGTCACCGACGGCGTGCATACCAAGGCACGCATCAACAATATTTCGCCCAAGGCGATTCACGAACTGCTGAATGCCGGCAACGTGGTCATTGTGGCCGGGTTCCAGGGGCAGACCTCGCAGGGGCAGATTACCACCCTGGGCCGCGGCGGTTCCGATTTGACCGCCATTGCCCTCGCGGCCGCCCTGAAGGCCGACCTCTGCCAGATTTACACCGATGTGGACGGCGTGTATACCGCCGATCCGCGCATTGTGCCCTCCGCGAAAAAGCTGGCGGAAATATCCTACGACGAGATGCTGGAACTCGCCAGCCTGGGGGCCAAGGTGATGCAGAGCCGCTCGGTGGAATTTGCCAAGAAATTTGGCGTGGTGTTTGAAGTCCGCTCCAGTTTGAACGACAACCCCGGAACGATTGTGAAAGAAGAAACCAAAAGCATGGAAGACGTCGTGATTCGCGGCGTCTCGCTCGACAAGAACCAGGCCAAGGTCACGCTGGTGGCCGTGCCGGACCAGCCCGGCGTGGCCGCCCGCATCTTCAAGGCACTCGGCGATGCCACCGTGAACGTGGACATGATTGTGCAGAACATCAGCCACGGCAGCGGCACCCCCGCCACCGACGTGTCGTTCACTATGGACAAACCCGACCTGCTCAAGGCGCAGAAGGTCATCGCCGCACTCCAGTCCGAGGTGGGCTTCAAGGACGTGCTCACCAACGAGAGCATCAGCAAGCTTTCCATCGTGGGCGTGGGCATGAAGTCCCACACCGGCGTGGCTGGCAAGATGTTTGAGGTGCTTGCCAAGGAGGACGTGAACATCGGAATGATTTCCACCAGCGAAATCAAAATCTCCGTGGTCATTGACCTGGCCAAGGGCCCGCAGGCCATGAAGGCCGTGCACGAGGCGTTCCTCGGCTAAGCCGTCCCGAACCGCATCTTACGATAACAAAAAACCCGGTAGCCGTGCGGCTGCCGGGTTTGGTTTAATGCGGGCGGCGGGCCTTACTTCAATTTTTCCAGAGTGGCCTTGATGGCGTTGAAGTTGGGGAGGTCCTTCGGCGTGGGCGTTTGTTCGCTGTAAACGATGAGGCCAGCCTTATCAATGACGAACGCCGCGCGGGCACTCACCGCACCCAGGCCGATGAGGTCGGGCAGCAACACGCCGTAGTCGGCGGCGGTCTTCTTGTTCAGATCACTGACGACGGTGATGGTGATTTTTTCCTTCTGGGCCCAGGCTTCCTGCGCGAACGGCGAATCCACGCTGCAGGCAATGACGTCGGCATTCAGGGCGGAGTAAGCGGCGAAACCGGCGCTGATTTCGCACATTTCGGCGGTGCACACGCTGGTAAACGCCAGCGGGAAGAACAGCAGCACCGTGTTTTTTTTGCCGTAATTGGCGCTGAGGGTGACATCCACCAGGCCGGAAGCCTGCTTGGATTTGAGGGTGAAGTCGGGAGCTTGGGAGCCAACTGCAATTGCCATAATGTTAATTTTCGGTTTGAGTTTGGAATTAGTGCCGTTGTAGCACCGGATGCTTCGAGTTTATGGTTCAAGCTGTCCGTGTCAAACTTACGATTCGGTGACAATGCGGATTCCGCCCAGGCGGCTCCGGGACTCAACTCCATCTTGCGTCTTGGGGCTTTTTCCCCTAGCGTCTCGTGAAGTAGTGCTATGAAAATCTACATTGACGGCAAATATTGCGACGAGAAGAACGCCAAGGTGTCCGTGTTCGACCACGGTCTGCTGTATGGCGATGGCATTTTTGAGGGCATTCGTGCGTACAACGGCCGGGTATTCAAATTGCAGGAGCACATTGACCGGCTGTATGCCTCGGCCAAATCGTTGTTGCTGACCATCCCCATGACGCCTGCCGCCATGATGCGGGCCACGGTGGAAACCTGCCGCAAAAACAAGCTGCGCGATGGCTACATCCGGCTCGTGGTGACCCGCGGCAAGGGTTCGCTCGGGCTGAACCCCCGCAGTTGCGGCCGGCCGGTGGTGATCATCATTGCGGACAAAATCCAGCTTTATCCGCCCGCCTTGTACGCCAAGGGTATGGAAATCGTGACCGTGCCGACGGTGCGCAACCTGCACAGCGCCGTCAACCCGGCCATCAAGTCCTTGAACTATTTGAACAACATCCTGGCCAAGATTGAGGCGAATATCGCCGGGGTGGAGGAGGCCATCATGCTTAATGCCGAGGGGTACGTGGCCGAATGCACCGGCGACAACCTCTTCCTGGTCAAAGGGGAACGCCTGCTCACCCCGCCGCTTTCGGCCGGGGCCTTGTACGGCATTACTCGTGCTGTGGTGATGGAATTGGCCGAACAGGCCGGCTTGAAGGTGGCCGAGCCAAATTTGACCCGGTACGACGTCTTCAATGCCGACGAGTGTTTCCTCACCGGCACGGGGGCGGAACTCATCCCGGTGGTCAAGGTGGACGGCCGGGTAATTGGCACCGGCCGGCCTGGCCCGGTGACCAAAAAGCTGGTGCGGGAATATCAGGCTTTAACCAAATGCTCCGGCGAGCCGATATTCTAACGGTCGCCCGGAGAAAAGGGCCGAACGACCGCCGGATTTGACGGTCCAAAACATATATGCTTTGTTGTATTTGCAAGGAAAAGGAAGCCACGGTTCACCTGACACAAATCGCGGGGGACAAGGTCCAGAAGGTGGACCTGTGCGAGGAGTGCGCCAAGCAGAAGGGCGTGAACGACCCCGCGGGATTTTCCCTGGCGGATCTGTTGCTGGGGCTGGGCGCCTCGCAGGAGATGGAACAGGCCGTGGGCGGCACGACCCTGAAATGTCCGCGGTGCGGCTTTACGCAGGCGGACTTCAAGAAGTCCGGACGCTTGGGCTGCGCGGTGTGCTACACCACATTTGCCGAAGGTTTGGAAGGCCTGCTCAAGACCATGCACAAGGGCACCCGCCACGCCGGCAAGGTGCCGCAGGCGTTACGCCAGAGCCGCGACCTGTCGGAGCGCCTCAAGTCGTTGCAAAAGAAATTGGACAAGGCCATCGCCATGGAAGATTTCGAACTGGCCGCCACTTTGCGGGATGAAATCAAGCAGGTCAGCGGCAAGCTGAAGTTCAATCAACCCATGGTTTAACCCTGGCTTAACGAGGCAGCATGAACATTCACGAATATCTGGTTCCGGCGGCGGATGTGGCCCAGCGCAAGGGGCCGCACGACCGCATTGTCATGTCCAGCCGCATCCGGCTGGCGCGTAACCTGGCCCGCGGCGCCTTCCCCGGCTGGGCCAAGAAGCCGGAACGCATCCAGATTTTGGATCACATCCGCCCGGCGGTGGAAAGCCTGCCCGAAATGGCCGGCGCGTACTCCGAGGCGATGGACAACCTGACCACCCTCGAGAAGCAAATCCTTGTGGAGCGGCATCTCATCAGTCGCGAGCACGCCGCCAAGAGCGCGGGCAGCGGGCTGGTGCTGAATCACGAGGAATCGCTGTGCGTGATGATCAATGAGGAGGACCACCTCCGCATGCAGTCCCTGCGGCCCGGCTTGCAGATCAAGGAAGCCTGGGAAGCCATTGATCGCGTGGATTCAGAGCTGGAATCCCGCCTTAACTTTGCCTTTGACAGCAATCTCGGTTATTTGACGGCCTGTCCCACCAATTTGGGCACCGGCATCCGGGTGAGCGCCATGCTCCATCTGCCGGGGCTGGTTTTGGCTGAGCAAATCAACCCCATCATCCAGTCCGTCAACCGGCTGGGCTTGGCGGTTCGCGGCCTTTATGGCGAGGGGACCGAAGCCTTGGGCAACGTGTTTCAGGTTTCCAACCAGATGACTTTGGGCGAAACCGAGGCGGGCATCGTGGAGCGACTGGACAAAGTACTTTCGCAAATTATTGAACACGAGGAAAATGCCCGGCAAACCCTGCTGGAAAAGAAACCCAAGACCGTGTTCAACCATATCGGGCGCGCCTATGGCGTTTTGGCCAATGCCCATAGCATCTCCTCCAAGGAAACCATGAATCTGCTCTCGCTGATGCATCTGGGGGTGGACTTGGGGATGTTCCCGGGCGTGACCGCTGCCTTGCCCAACGAGCTGTTTATTTTAACGCAGCCTGCTCATTTACAGAAACAATTCTCGGAAAAGCTGTCGCCCGAAGAACGCGATTTGTTACGGGCGGATATGCTCCGGGAACGGCTGCGAATCGTGGAACGGCCGGTCATTCCGCCGGCTCCGGCCGCAAATGCTTGATTTTGGGTTGATTTGAAGGAGGAAATAGCGCCAAAACGGCGCTACCGGGGAGACGCAGTGTCTCTTTTTTCCAAAACTGGAGGGTTCAGTATTTCAAAAAAAGCCCGATAGAACAGCGTTGGACAAGCAGGCATGAAAGCTGCATAGTGGTCTTAAGGTTATGAGTGAAGAAGCCATGAACAATTTTACGCCGCGGGCGCAGCAGGTGCTGGCGTTGGCGCGGAAAGAGGCCGACCGGTTCAACCACAATTTTGTGGGTACGGAGCATCTGCTGCTCGGGCTGATCAAGCTGGGGCAGGGAGTGGCGGTCAATGTCCTGCAAAAACTCGGGCTCGACCTGGAAACCGTCCGCATGGAGGTGGAAAAGCAGGTTGGCACCGGGCCGGACCAGAAAATGATTGGCAACATCCCCTACACGCCGCGCGTCAAGAAGGTGCTCGCGCTCGCGCAGAAGGAGGCCAAGATGCTCAACCATACCTATGTGGGTACGGAACACATTCTCCTCGGGCTGTTGCGGGAAGGCGACGGCGTGGCCGCGCGCGTCCTCAAGAATCTGGACGTGGACATCGAATTGACCCGGCAGGAAATTTTGAAGGAGTTGGATCCCAACTTCGCCGCCCAGGAAGAAGGCGCGGCGCCCGGCGAACCCGCCCCGGAAAAACCCGCTGCCGAAGGCAAGAAGGGCGAGGTCAAGACTCCCGCGCTCAAAGCTTTTGGCCGCGACCTTACCGAACTCGCCCGCAAGGGCGACATGGACCCGGTCATCGGCCGCAAGGGCGAGATCGAACGCGTCATCCAGATTCTCTGCCGCCGCACCAAGAACAACCCCGTGTTGCTCGGTGAAGCCGGCGTGGGCAAGACCGCCATCGTGGAAGGCCTCGCGCAGGAAATTGCCAAGGGCAACGTCCCGGAAATTTTGCACGACAAGCGGGTCATCACCCTCGACCTCGCACTGATGGTCGCGGGCACAAAATACCGCGGCCAGTTTGAGGAACGCATCAAGGCGGTCATGGATGAAATCCGGCGCGCCCGGAATGTCATCCTCTTCATTGACGAATTGCACACCATCGTGGGCGCCGGCAGTGCCGAGGGCACCATGGACGCCTCCAACATCATCAAGCCCGCGCTCAGCCGCGGCGAGATGCAGTGCGTGGGCGCCACCACCCTCAACGAGTACCGCAAGTACATCGAAAAGGACGCCGCGCTGGAACGCCGCTTCCAGTCTGTCAAGGTCGAGGCGCCGTCCATTGATGATGCCATCGAAATTTTGAAGGGGCTCCGCCACAAATACGAGGAGCACCACAAGGCCGAATTCTCCGACAAGGCCGTCGAGGCTGCGGTGAAACTTTCCGACCGCTACATTACCGACCGGTTCCTGCCGGACAAGGCCATTGACGTGCTCGACGAGGCCGGTTCCCGCGCCCGCATCAGCACCATGACCCGGCCGCCCGAGACCAAGACCCTCGAAGCCGAAATCGAAGAGGTCAAAATCAAAAAGGAACGGGCCATCAAGAACCAGGATTTTGAGGGCGCCGCCGCCATGCGCGATTTGGAAAAGCAGACCAAGGAAAAATTGGAAAACCTGCTGACCACCTGGCGCACCAACCGCGAGGAAAACCGCATCAAGGTGGATGAGGAAGACATCCTCCACGTGGTTTCCAAGTGGACCGGCATTCCGCTCAAGCGGATGGGCCAGGGCGAGGCCGCCCGGCTGCTGGCCGTGGAGGAGGAAATGTCCAAGGTGGTGGTGGGCCAGCGCGAAGCTGTCTCCGCCATTTGCAAGGCGCTGCGGCGGTCGCGCGCGGACCTGAAGGATCCCAAGCGCCCCATCGGCACCTTTGCGCTGCTCGGGCCCACGGGCGTGGGCAAGACCCTGCTCGCCCGCACGCTCGCCGAACAGATGTTTGGCGACTCCAAGGCGCTCATCCAGCTCGACATGAGCGAGTACATGGAAAAATTTAACGTGTCCCGGCTCGTGGGTTCGCCCCCGGGTTATGTGGGCTACGAGGAAGGCGGCCAGCTCACCGAGAAGGTGCGGCGCAATCCTTACTCCGTGGTGCTCTTCGACGAAATTGAAAAGGCGCACCCCGACGTGTGGAACATGCTCCTCCAGATTCTCGAGGAGGGCAAGCTCACCGACAGCGTGGGCCGTGTGGTGAATTTCCGCAACACCATTATCCTCATGACCTCCAACGTGGGGTCGGACACGATCAAGCGGCAGTCCACCATGGGCTTCTCGCCGATCACCGACGAGAACTCCTACGAGGCCATGCGCGAGAAGATCATGGAAGAGGCCAAGAAAACCTTCCGGCCGGAATTCCTGAACCGGTTGACCGACCTCATCGTGTTCCGGTCGTTCACCAAGGATGACCTCATCCAGATTCTCGGCCTGGAAGTGGCCAAGGTGCTGGAACGGCTCAAGCACAAGAACCTGCACCTTTCGCTCGACGAAAAGGCCCGGGAATTCCTCGTGGAAAAGGGCTACGACCCGCAGTACGGCGCCCGCCCCATGCGGCGCGCGGTGGAGCGGTTTCTCGAAGACCCGCTCGCCGAGGAAATCCTGCGCGGCCACCTGCACGAGGGGGACCCCATCCAGGTCACCCTGGAAAAAGACAAGCTGGTCTTTATCCAGAAAACCGCCGCCAATTCCGAAGGCGCGGTGGCCAGCTAAGTCGCGGAAAAAATTCAACGCCAGCCGGACTCCGGCTGGCGTTTTTGTTTTGAATTGCGGTTTCGGGCGTTGCTCCGGTTGAAACCTTCCCGTTGAAACACTGGCCAAGCCGCCCGGCGTTTGTTAGTTTCGCGAACAATGACGACGCATCCCAAGCGATGGATTGCCGACTGGATGGAAGGCCTGGGAGAGTTGACCCTGCTGACCCTGGAAGCGGTGCGGTCACTGTTGACCTTCAAAGTTAGCTGGCGGGACTTCATCTACCAGCTCTATTTTATCGGGGTTAAATCCCAGACGGTGGTGCTCATCACCGGGGCTTTCACCGGCATGGTGCTGGCGGCGCAAACCTATTTCCAGTTTCACAAGGTCAAGATGGACACCGCCACCTTGGCGGTGGTGGGCGTTTCCATGTGCAGCGAACTGGGCCCGGTGCTGACGGGCCTGATGGTGGCCGGGCGCGTGGGGGCGGCCATGGCGGCGGAACTGGGCACCATGCGCGTCACGGAACAGATTGACGCCCTGCGCACCCTGGCCACGCATCCGGTGGATTACCTGGTGGTGCCGCGGCTGCTGGCCCTGATCATTGCCCTGCCTTTACTTACGGCGGAAGCCGTGGCTCTGGGGGTGGGGGCGGGATATTTTGTAGGCATCTGGTTGCTGGAAATTGATCCGGTCTATTCCTGGATGAACATGTTGCGGTACACCGGGGACGTGGATTTGGGCATCGGTCTCATCAAGGCGGTGATTTTCGGCGGGTTCATCGCCATCATCGGCTGCTACAAGGGCATGAACTGCGGCGAAGGCGCCGAAGGCGTGGGCCGGGCCACCACGGAAGCAGTGGTTTACGCCTCCATCACCATTCTGATCAGTGACTTTTTCCTCACGCTGCTGCTGAGCCGGCTGCTGCACATCTTATGATCGAGGTCCGTGATCTGAAAAAACAACTCGGGGCGAACCTGATCCTCGACGGGGTGAATTTTCGCATTGAGAAGGGGGAGTCGGTGGTGATCATCGGCCGCAGCGGCGGGGGCAAGAGCGTGCTGCTCAAGCACCTCATCGGGCTGCTGCAGCCGGATTCCGGGGCGGTGCTGATTGCCGGCACGGACATTTCCCGGCTCAATGAGCGGCAGTTGCTGCCTGTGCGGCGGCGGTTTGGCATGCTGTTTCAGGGGGCGGCGTTGTTTGATTCCATGACCGTGGCGGAAAACGTGGGTTTCGCCCTGGTGCGCGAAAAGAAATGGACCGCCGCCGAGGTGGCCAAAAAGGTGGCCGCCGCGCTGGAAGTGGTGGAACTGCCGGGCACGGAAGGCAAACGGCCGTCCGAGCTCTCCGGGGGCATGCGGAAACGAGTGGGCCTGGCGCGGGCCATCGTTTACGAACCGGAAATTGTGTTGTACGATGAACCCACCACCGGATTGGATCCCGTGGTTTCGGACAGCATCGACCGGCTGATCTTGCGGGTGCGCGACCACCTCAAGGTGACCTCCGTGGTGGTCACGCACGACATGCGCAGCGCCCGCCGGGTGGGTCAGCGGATCCTGATGTTGCACAACAAGCGGATTTATGCGACCGGAACCCCGGATGAAATTTTTAGTTCCACCGACCCGGTGGTGCACCGGTTTGTCAACGGGATCTCGGATCCCCAAGAGACTCAATTTTTGAAATGAGCCAGAAACGTTTGGAACTGAAGGTCGGCCTGTTCGTCTTTGTCGGGCTGGCGGTGGTGGTGGCATTGCTCCTGTTGTTCAGCAAGGGCTGGAGCCTGACGCCCACCTACGAATTGCATTTGCAGGCCCGGTCGGCGGGCACGTTGAAAACCCGCGTGGGCGTTTTGATGTCCGGCGTGCCCGTGGGCTACATTTCCCAGATTGACCTCGCTCCCGATGGCCGGAGCGTGAACATTACCCTCCGCATCCAGCAACAGTATCAGATTCGCGAGGATGCGCGGTTCGTCATCGAACAATCCGGCTTTCTGGGTGACCAGTACGTGGCGGTCATTCCCACGGGCGACACCAACCAGGCGCCCTTGCTGCAAGGTGGCGCCCACGTGACCGCCGAGGCGCCGTTTGATTTGCAGGAGGTTGCCCGCGCCGCGGCCGGCTTCATCAAGCGCATTGACCTGACCGCCCAACGCCTCAATGAAACCATCGCCGATGTCCGGCGCGAGGCCCTGAATGAGCAGACCCTCACCAACCTCGCCTCCGCCGTCGTCTCCCTGAATAAATTTTCCACCGAGGCCCTCGCCACCGTGGACAACCTCAACGCCCTGGTGGCGTCCAACACCAACATCATTCATGACGCCCTCGGCAATGTCTATGCCTCCAGCACCAACATTTATGCCGCCACGGCCAAAATCAACGACGCCAGCGCCAACATCACCGCCGCCACCGCCACCATCACCAACCTGCTCGGGCAGGTGCAGACCGGTCAGGGCCTGCTGGGCCGCGTGATTGTGGACAAACAGCTCGCGGACAACCTGCAAGACGCCAGCGCCAATCTCAGCCTGATTACCAGCAACCTGAACGCCGAGGGCCTGTGGCATTTCCTGTGGCGGAAACATCCCCCGGCCATTCCCGCCGCCAGCAACGCCACCGAAAATCCCTGACGCCACCCCTGCAACCTATGACACTCTGGGTCATCCGCATCCTGTTCCTCTCCATGTGTACGGTGGGGGGCTACGCCGTCAGTGACCTGCAGCCGGACCTCATCGGCAATTCGTTTCAGGGCATGCTCATCGGTTTCGGTTTTGGCGGGTTCATGATCGCCATTGATGAAATGCTCAAGGGCTTTTCGCTCCGCGCCTTTTCCGCCACCACCTTCGGCCTGCTGCTGGGCAGCCTGGTGGCGCTGCTGGTGGACCATTCCGGCCTGTTTGAAAATGCCGATGAAAAACCCACCCGCTGGCTCATCCGGCTCTGCCTCTTCCTCGGCTTCGGCTACATTGGCATGGTGCTCGCCATGCGCAGCAACAAGGAGGATTTCGCGCTCATCATCCCCTATGTCCGCTTCGCCCGGCAGAACAAGCCCGACAACCTGCTGCTGCTCGATACCAGCGTGGTCATTGATGGCCGCATCGCCGACCTGATTGACGCCAACATCATTGAGGGCATTATCGTCATCCCGCGCTTTGTGCTCCGCGAGTTGCAGCAGATTGCCGACTCGGCGGATGCCATCAAGCGCGCACGCGGCCGGCGGGGACTGGAGATGCTCAACCGGCTGCAACGCAACAACAAGGCCGAGGTTAAGATTCACGACGGCGATTTCCCCGAGGAAACCGGCGTGGACGCCAAACTCGTCCGGCTGGCCCGCAACCTGAATGCCCGCCTCTTCACCAATGACTTTAACCTCGCCAAGATTGCCGCCCTGCAATCCGTGGATTGTGTCAACATGCACGAGGTGGCCAAATCGCTCAAAGCGGTCATCCTGCCCGGGGAAAATTTCAGCCTGCGGGTCGTGCGCGAAGGCAAGGACCGCGGGCAGGGGGTGGGCTATCTGCCCGATGGCACCATGGTGGTGGTCAACAACGGCCACGACCACATCGGCCAGCAGGTGGAAGTGCAGGTGCAGAGTCTCATTCAAACCGGCGCCGGCGTGATCGTTTTTGCCGACCTCAAGCCGCCGGCAGCCGGATAACCTTCAACCCGTCACCATGCCATGGAACTTGTTACCATTTATACTTCCTTCAGCCCGGCCGAAGCCCAGCTTGTGCGCGCCCGGCTCGAAGTCGCGGAGTTTCACCCTTTCGTGGCCGATGAACTGGCCGCGCTGAGCATGGACGGCTATTCCCTGGCTGCCGGCGGCATCCGCGTGCAGGTGCCGGACAGCGAAGCCGCCGCCGCGCGGGAATTCCTCACCAGTTCCGGCCCGGTCCCCGAATGAAACCCGCCCGCTGGCAAAAACTCCTCCCCGAGCTGACCCAGTTGCTGTCGCGGGATGAAATCCGCTTTGATCAGCCCACCCGCGAGGCGCACGCGGGCGACAAATGGTTTGCCAGCCACGTGCCCGACGCGGTGGCGCTGCCCCGCAGCACCGAGTCCGTCTCCGCGCTCCTGCGGTTCGCCCACCATCACCGCATTCCCGTCACCCCCCGCGCCGCCGGGTACGGCTACGTGGGTGGCTGCGTGCCGGTGCGGGGCGGCATTGCGCTCTCCGTGGCCCAGTTGAACCGCATCAAGGAAATCAACACCCGCGATTTCGTGGCCGTGGTGCAGGCGGGGGTCAATACCCAGGCGTTGCAGGACGCCGTGGAGAAGAAGCGGCTGTACTATCCGCCCGACCCCGCCAGCCGCGCCGATTGCTTCATCGGCGGCAACATCGCCACCAATGCCGGCGGGCCGCGCTGCCTGAAGTATGGCGTCACCCGCGACTACGTGCTTGGTCTCAAGGTGGTATTGTCTTGCGGCGCCATCGCGGACCTCGGCGGCCGGTGCCACAAGAACAAGACCGGCTTTGATCTGCACCGCATGTTTGTGGGGTCGGAAGGCATGCTCGGCGTGATTACCGAGGCCACCCTCAAGCTCCTGCCGTTGCCGCCGTATCGCGCCTGTCTGGCCGTGGGCTATGCCTCGCCCGCCGCCGCCGTGCGTACTTTGGCCGCCATTTTCCGGGCCGGGCTGCTGCCCTCCGCGCTGGAGATTGCCGACGCCTTCACCCTCGCCGCCGCCGCCAAGCACACCGGCAGCAAGCGCCTCCTCGGCTGCCAGGCCCTGCTCATCGTGGAACTGGACGGCCAGAAAATTTCCGTGGGCAGCGAAATGACCGAGCTGGAAAAAATCGTGGAGCAACAAAAGCCGCAGTTCGTGCAAGTCGGTTTGGGTGCCAAACAATGCGAAGAAGTCTGGGCCCTGCGCCGGCAATTCTCCGCCTCGCTCAAGGCCACCGGCCTCAAGAAGCTCAACGAAGACATCGTCGTGCCGCGGGGCCGGCTGGAAGACCTGTTCAAGTTTACCGCCCGGTTGCAGAAGCAGGTCCGGCTGCCCATTGCCTGTTTCGGCCACGCCGGCGACGGCAACATTCACGTCAACATCATGTTGGATGTGAACGACCCCGCCGCCGTGAAACGCGGCGACCACGCGCTGGATGAGTTGTTCCACCAGGTCATCGCCTGGGGCGGCGCCATTACCGGCGAACACGGTATTGGCTTGGCCAAGAAACCCTGGTGGCCGCAGGCCGTCTCGCCCGAGGTGCAGGCCCTGCATCACTGCGTCAAGAAAGCCCTCGACCCCCGCGGCATCCTCAACCCCGGCAAATTTGTCTGAGCCGGCTATTTCTTTTTTCAGTAGAGGAAGCCAGTTTTATAGCCCGCCCTCACCTGATCCTCTCCCTCCAGGAGAGGACTTTTTCCTGGTATGTTTCGAGAAATTACCATGTCCATCCGACCAATTCTGCAATGAGACTTTTCAAAAGGGCGGTACACGTTTTCACCCTCTCCTGGGGGAGAGGGGCGGGCGTTCCTCATTTTAAAATTACTCCGTTGCTTCCGGCGGTTCACTTGAGCCATCCGCGCTGCCTACCAGCACCACGAACTCGCCCTTGAGGCTGCGCTTTTTCAGCAGCTCCAACAGTTCCGCCGGGGTGCCGCGCAAAAACTCCTCGAACTTCTTGGTCAGCTCCCGCGCCAGCACCACTGGCCGGCCGGGAAACACCTCCTGCAATTCGCCCAGCAATTTCTCGATGCGGTACGGTGATTCGTACAGTCCCAGCGTGCCCGCGAAACCCCGCAATGCCTCCAGTTGTTTGCGCCGCTGGCCGGACTTGTGCGGCAGGAAGCCGATGAAATGAAATTCGTCCGTCGGCAGGCCGCTGGCCGTGAGCGCCGCGATGAGCGCACACGCTCCCGGCACCGCCTCCACCCGCATCCCCCGGGACAGCGCCGCCCGCACCACGCGCTCGCCGGGATCGCTGATGCCCGGGCTGCCGGCATCCGTCACCAGCGCCACCTTCTCGCCGCGCTGCAGCCGGGCGATGATTTCCTCGCTGCGTTTGGCCTCGTTGAACTGGAAATAACTGAGGAGCGGTTTGGAGATTTCAAAATGTTTGAGCAACTGGCCGCTGTGCCGGGTGTCCTCGGCGGCCACCACATCGCACTCGCGCAGCACGCGCAACGCCCGCAGCGTAATGTCCTCCAGGTTGCCGATGGGCGTGGCAACCAGGTACAGCGTTCCGGGCGTGAGCGGGGGCAGGGCGGAATCCATGCCGTCACTAAACCAGAATCCACCCGCAAAATAAACCCGATTTGCAGGCTGGGCTCATGGCGCGTCACGAAAGGACGCCATTTTTTGACCGAGGGTCTGGCTTAATCCAGAATCCGGGAACGGTAAAGCTGCATGGTTTGCTCCGCCTGATCGGGATCGGAGAAGATCACAACGCCGGTGTCGTTGGTGACCACGAGCAGCGGCTTCCAGGCATTGGGCGGGGTGCGTTTCTCGATCAGATAGCGGAAACCGGCGGCGCCGATTAATTTCCACTCCACGACGCCCGCCGGGGTGAGGTCGTTGAACTCAATTTTGCCTGTGGTGAAGCCCGGCAGTTCGTCGCGCAGCTTGAACGAAAGAATCGGGGTGAACAGCGCCGTGTCAGCGGTGGCGGTGGTGGTGAGGGAAAACACCGCCGAAGCGCCAAACTTGCCGCCGCGGGCCCGCGCTTCCTCGTAGGTGCGGCCCCATTCCTGCGGCCAGGCCCGGGCCTGCACATACGCGGTATCGCCGGCGGGCACATCCGGGATGGCGGCGGAAACGAAGCCAAAGGGGCCGGTCCATTCGTTGGGGGTACCCAGCAGGTTGACGGGCGGTCCGACGGCATGCAGGATGGTGGCGTCGGCGCCGGCATAGAGCTGGGCCAAATAATTGGTGTAGCGCCAGCCGGCAATCCGGGTCAGCCCGTCGGCGTCATAAATCCAGTTGCTGATCACCATCGTAAATTGCACCCAGCCGCCACCCGGCATGTTGGTAATGGCCAGCAGCGCCGGAATGCTTTGGGCCGAGCCGTACTGGTTGGACACCACCAGCGCATAGACACCGGCGTCGGCGCTGGAAACGGCGTCAAAGTGGAGCTGGTCTGCGGTGGCGCCCGGCAGATTGGTGCCGTTGCACAGCCATTGATAGTACAGGGGCGGCTGGCCAATGGCCACGGCCCGGAGCGCGAACGAATAGCCGGCCGGCAGCATCTGGCCCTCGGGCTGGGTGACAATTTCGGGAGTTTCGGGGATGGAATAAACGGTCAGTTTCGCCGGCGCGCTGGCCTGCCAGCTTACCGGGTTGCTGACGATCACCGAATAATTGCCCGCGGCGTTGGCGGGGGTGACTCCGGATAGAAAAATTCGGTTGGTGCCGCTGGTCACCGGCTGGCCGTCCCGGTACCAATGATATGTCAAGGGCGGCAATCCCGTGGCCACCACCGAAAAACTCACATCTGCCCCTTCGGTAACCGTCTGGCTTTCCGGCTGCGCCTGGATGACCACGGGTTCGTTCAGCCAGAGCACGCTCACAGCGTCGAGCGGAGTGCCGGTGCCGGAAAGATCCTTCACCTGCAAAAAAGTGGAGTCGCTCGTGCCGGTGACTGCCCAGCGCCAGTACGTCCAGCCGTTGGCGGTGGTGGCGACGGCATTGGTCAGCGGCAGCAGTTCATCGCCCCATTTGATTTCCGGCGCGGGAGACTGCAATGCGAGCGTCAACTGGTAATGGCCGTCGGCAGCGGTGGGCAGTTCCTGGCCAAATGTCCCAAACACCAGCGCGTATTTTTGTCCCTCGGCCGGGCCGCCGGAGAGGGCCACGGTGGGGCCGGCATTGGTATTCCAGCCGCTGGTGCCCAGTTCAAAACCGCCGTTGCGGATGATGTTGGTTTGCGCTGAGGCTACGGTGGCCCCAAGGAGCCACAGGAACAGGGGGAACATTGGCGCAACAAAACGGCAGGGTGCTGTGGCTTTCATAAAGTGAGTCTGGCGGAAGATTTTCCCGATCAAAAAAAACACCCGGTCGCGGTTTGGCTTTCGGGTTGTTTTGGTTTGTTAATATATTGAATTGGTGCTGCTTGTAGTGAGTTAGCAGGTATGCATCGGGCCGATATTTCCGACCTCATTACTCCATTTTTTCCACCATTTCCGCAAGCAAAACTGCGATTAGATTTCCCAGTAACCCGAATGCCAAAACTTATTTAAAGGCTGCTCCCGTCGTTGCCTCAGGGGGCGCTGGCGGTGCATTTTTGTTAAAAAGTGATGGCGTCGGTTTTAAACTTTAAAATTTCACAACCTGTTTTCCGGCAGTCGGTTTAAACGTCTAAACCCTCATTTTTTGCCGCCAAAAATTGAGTTCACCATTAAACCACATGGGTTCCGAGGGCGTGATAAAATGCTCTCCGGTATGCAAAAAAGCGCAACCAGAGCCGGCCTGCGGGCCGAGAGGAGGGCCAGGCAAAATGCTGGAGGCAAATTGCATAATGGCCCTGGGCGCGTTGATGGTATTCCGCAATCCAAATTCTGCAATCATCGCCGGAGGATCGGTTCGCCCCGGCTGGGGCTTGGCGGGGTGGGGTGGCCCAACCCACGGCTGGCGCCGTGGGCTACTCCCTGGCGCTGCTCCGCAGCTTCACGGAATGCGCAGCCGAGCTCCGCGCTCCGGGAAAGTTGGGGCAAAGCACAACTTTTCCCTAACGCATTACGCAGATCTGCCCGCCATGCTTGGCCAGCCCGGTTATCACTCCGCACTCCGAATTCCGCAATCGTCCGGTCCGGCCAAATCAAACCGGATCAAACCACTTTTATGGCGCAAACAACCGCAGGCCCGGTCCGCAATCCGAACTCCGCATTCCGAAATGGAGAAATTACCAAACGAACCCAATTCTTTTGGAGCAAAAACGATTCGGATTTAGCCATGAGAAAGCCACTTACATCAATTTTAGACCCCAAAATAATTTGGGTTCGTTTGGCTTCGTTTGGGGCTTTTGGCGCTCTCCAGGCGAGCGGTTTAAATCTTGGCCGCTGCCTGCCGCGCCCAAGCATCCGCCTCCAGGATTTGCTCCAGCGTGGGGTGTTCCTGCACCCGGTGGGCGTCCATGACCCGGCGGACGGTTTCGGTGATTTGCGGGAAGTTGATCTGGCGGTTCACGAAGGCGTCCACGGCCACTTCGTTGGCGGCGTTGAACACGGCGGGCATGGTGCCGCAGGTGTCGCCGGCGCGGCGCGCGAGTTCGATGGCGGGGAAGCGGTCGGTGTCCGGCTCTTCAAAGGTCAGCGTGCCGATCTTGGGGAAGTTGGTCTGCACCCGGTCGCTCTTGGCGCGGGCGGGGTAGGTGAGGGCGTACTGGATGGGCAGGCACATGTCCGGCGTGGACAACTGGGCGATGAGCGAGCCGTCCACAAACTCCACCATCGAATGCACAATGCTCTGCCGGTGCACCACCACGCCCACGCGCGCCATCTCGATGTCGAACAGCCAGCGGGCTTCGATCATCTCCAGGCCCTTGTTGAAGAGGGTGGCGGAATCAATCGTGATCTTGCGGCCCATGACCCACGAGGGATGTTTGAGCGCGCGTTCCACGGTGATCTCGGGGAATTTTTCCTTGGGCCACTCGGCCTTGTCGCGGAACGGCCCGCCGCTGGCGGTGAGCCACAGCTGGCGCACGGACGAACCGGGCTTGCCGTCGAGGCACTGGAAGATGGCGGAATGTTCGCTGTCCACCGCCAGAACCTTCACGCCGTATTCGCGCGCCTCGCGCATCACGATCTCGCCGGCCATGACGAGGATTTCCTTGGAAGCCACGGCGATGTCCTTGCCGGCGCGGATGGCGGCCAGCGCGGGTTGGAGTCCTGCGGTGCCGACGATGGCAATGAGCACGATGTCGGCGGCGGGCAGGGTGGCCAGCTTGAGCAGCCCCTCATTGCCGCAATGCACCTGGCAGGAGGTGCCGAGGGCATTCTGCAATTCCCGGGCCTTTGCCGGGTCCGTAATGGAAATGGCTGCGGGCCGGTGCTTGCGGGTTTGTTCGAGCAGCAGTTCGGAATTGCCACCGGCGGCGAGCGCGAGCAGCCGGATCTGGTCCGGCAAATCTTCCGCCACTTTGATGGTGCTGGTGCCGATGCTGCCGGTGGAGCCGAGTAAAACGACGTTCTTCATTT
>DATJIU010000196.1:0-21910 GCA_035492855.1 Dongiaceae bacterium
CATGCCCGGCTGGATCATCCCCGCGCCCTTGCAAATACCGCCGATGCGGACTTGCTTGCCCCCGAGCTTGAACTCCACCGCGATTTGTTTGGACCGCGTATCACTGGTCATGATGGCTTCGGCGGCCTCGGCGGCGTGCTCAGGCGCATTGCCCAGCAACGCGGCGGCGTGTTGAATTCCGGAAATGACGTTGGGCATGGGCATCGTGACGCCGATGCGCCCGGTGCTGCCCACGAGGACGTATTCCGCCGGCAGATGCAACTGCCGCGCGACCTCGGCGGTCATGGCGCGGGCATCGCGCAAGCCCTGCCGGCCGGTACAGGCATTGGCGTTGCCAGAGTTGATGACCAGCGCCTGGGCGCAGCCGCCCTTCACGCGTTCCACACAAAGCTTCACCGGCGCGGCGCACACCTGGTTGGTGGTAAACATGCCGGCCACCGTGGCGGGCACTTCGGAAACGATGAGCGCGAGGTCGCGCTTGGGGCCCTTGTTGGAACCCTTGCCGGTGCCGAGGCGTTTGATGTCGCAAAACACGCCCGCCGCCAGGAAGCCTTGCGGGGCCACCACGGCGCCGGAGATTTCGGTGAATTTATTCTTCATTTTAGTTACGGGGCAGAATGTGCGGCGCCCCACCGCAGTTTTCAA
The DNA here is from genome assembly GCA_035492855.1 of Dongiaceae bacterium. Lineage (GTDB taxonomy): Bacteria > Verrucomicrobiota > Verrucomicrobiia > Limisphaerales > JAFMIX01 > JAFMIX01. Next base: position 646 of record DATJIU010000196.1, read on the forward strand.
ATCTTAACCGCTTCAATTTCCAGACGCACCATGCGCACGCCTACCTGGCCGGTCGCATCCGGCGGCTGCACGGTCAGGTAGCGTTCCACCACGGCGGCAATGAATTCCTCCCGCCGGGCTTCCGGAACGCGTTGGGTGTACGGCAGCCAGGTGGTGCGAAACCATCCGGCAAAACCCTCCCGGCCGGGGTGCAGCGCCAGCTTGGGCAACAACCGCACGGCAACGGCTTTCAAGCCGTGTTGCGGCAACCATTGTTCGTATTCTTCCGGCCGGTGAAAAAAATAGGGCGTCGGAATTTTGCGGAAGTAATGGCGCCAGCCCTGGCGCCGGATTACGGTGCGCAGCGCCAAAAAAACATCCTGGGCATTGCCCTTGCCCCCGCAAGAAACCAATAAGCGACCACCGGGGCGTAATACTTTGGCCGCACCCTGCAAAAATGCGGGATGATCATCCACCCAATGCAGCGCGGCGTTGGAAAACAGCAGATCGAATGGCTCGGTAAAACGGATTTTGCGGGCGTCCATTTCCGCAAACCGCACATTGGGACAGGTTGTGGGCGGGAAATTGCGTCGGGCGTAATCAATCATCGCCCCCGAGGCGTCAATGCCCGTCACCTGCCCCCGGGGCACGGCACGGGCAAGCTCGGCAGTCACCTTGCCGTCACCACAACCGACATCCAGGATGTGCTCATCGCCCCGTAACTGAAGCCGGCCGATGAGTTCCCGCGCCCACGCCTGTTGCGAGGCGGAATGCGCGGCGTAATCACCGGGGTTCCAGGTGACCGTGGGTTTGGCGGTGGTGGGAGGCACGTTGCGGCAGAGCCTGACAGCGGACTTTTACCGCCGGCTTTTAGATCAATCCGGCGGTTTCCGGCCAGCCGCACAAGATGTTCAAACTTTGCACCGCCTGTCCGCTGGCGCCCTTGACCAAGTTGTCCTCGGCGCTCATGACGATGAGCCGTCCGGTGCGCGGATCCAGCCGCCAGGCAATTTCCACCACGTTGGTGCCCACCACGTTTTTCGTGTCCGGCAACCGCTTGTTATCGAGCAATCGCACAAACGGTTCATTGCCGTAGGCGTTCTGATAGCATTCGGTAATCTGGCCGGTAAGCGTAAACAGCTCGGCGGCGTTGCTAAAATGTTTTGCCGGAGCCAGATACAGGGTGGTGAGAATGCCGCGATTCACCGGAATCAGGTGCGGCGTAAATTGGATGACCACCGGTGCGCCCGCCGCCAGCGAAAGCTGCTCCTCGATTTCCGATAAATGCCGGTGCTTGGGCACGCCGTACGGGCGCACGCTTTCGTTGCATTCGCAGAACAGATAATCCAGTTCCGCCTTGCGCCCGGCACCGCTGACGCCGCTGAGCGAGTCGGCGATGATGCCGCCGGCCTTGATCAATCCCGCTTTCAGCAACGGAATCAACGGCACAAGAATGCTCGTGGGATAGCAACCCGGCGAGGCAACCAGCGCGGAGCTTTTAATTTGCTCCCGGTACACTTCCGGCAGGCCGTAAACAGCACTGGCCAACAAATCCGGCGCAGGATGGTCGTGCGCGTAAAAATCCTTGTAAATGGCGGCGCTGCGCAGCCGGAAATCAGCACTGAGGTCAATCACCTGCCGGCCGTATTTCAGCAGCGGCACCGCAAACTCCGCCGCCACGCCGTGCGGCAGCGCGAGAAAAATCACCTCAGCCTGCTGGGCGAGCTGGTCCACGTTGGGCTCGCTGAACTTCAACTGGCGGGCGTGGGGTTGGTGGGCAAATTTCGGGAAGACCTGGGCGACCGTCTGGCCCGCATACTGGCGGGAGGTTACGGCCACGAGTTCGGCGTGGGGATGCTGCAGCAGCAATTTGACCAGTTCTTCGCCGGAATAACCGGACGCTCCGACGATGGCGACTTTTTTCGTTTTCATGTTTCGCAACCTAAAAATTGAACAACAAAACTCCCAAGACACAATTATTTTCCGAATTTTGTTTCGGCGGCGGCCCCGCCGGACCCGCCAAAAACAAAAAACCCCGCCGGCCAAGCCAGCGGGGTTTGAAAAAGCTCCAGCAGCTTAACGTTTGCTGAACTGGAAACGCTTGCGCGCACCCGGCTGGCCGTACTTCTTGCGTTCCTTCATGCGGGAATCGCGGGTCAGCAGGCCGTCCGCCTTGAGGGCGGGACGCAGGGCGGCGTCGCAGACAATCAGCGCCCGGGCAATGCCGTGCCGGACCGCCCCGGCCTGACCCACCGGACCGCCGCCGCGCACATTGACGCGCACGTCGTACTTGCTGGTGGATTCGGTGGTGGTCAGCGGCTGAAGCGCGATCATGCGCAGGCTCTCCAGCGGAAAGTAGTTTTCCAGCGGCCGGTTATTGATGGTAATTTTGCCGGTGCCGGAAGCCAGCCGCACGCGGGCGACAGACGTTTTGCGGCGGCCAGTTCCTAAAAATTCATTGGTTGCAGCCATAAAGGGAGTTTTGAACGGTTGAAATTACTTGGCAGCGGCGACAGTTACGGGTTGCTGGGCGCTGTGCGGATGCTGGGCGCCCTTATAGACTTTGAGCTTGGTCAGCAACACCCGGCCGAGACGGTTCTTGGGGATCATGCCCTTGACGGCATGGGTGATGAGGCGTTCCGGATGTTTTTCGCGGATTTGAGCCACGGTGCGGAACTTTTCGCCACCCTTCCAGCCGGAATAGGACATGAATTCCTTGGCGGTTTCCTTCTTGCCGGTGAGGCGAACTTTATCGGCGTTGATCACCACCACAAAGCCGCCGGCATCCATATGCGGAGTGAATACAGGCGTATCCTTGCCCCGGAGGATGTTGGCCACCTGTACGGCAAGCCGGCCCAGAATTGCGCCATCGGCATCAATCACATGCCACGGACGCGCGTCTAAATCGATTTTCGGTAAATGCGTTTTCATTTCAAACCTGTTTCAAAGGGGGCAAACCCTAGCAAACCGGCATCTCAAGTCAACTCCAATTGGCAAAAATCTTGCCTATGCTTGAAAGAATTGAAACAGGGGGGAGGGAAAATGGGGTGGCCAACGGGACTCGAACCCGCAACAACAAGCTCCACAAGCTTGGACTCTACCATTGAGCTATAGCCACCAGCCGGGCAACAGACTAATTTCTGCCACCCAAATGTCAAGCCGCAGGGTGTGAATAAAAAGGGTGAAATTCAAAGGTAAAATACCGTTGACAAATATCTTCCAGCCATTACATTTGGCCCTACAGAATAACAAATTCAGATTTTTTATGAAAACATCACATCTCGTGGGGAATATGTTTGGGGTTGTGGCTGTAATGCTTGCCATTACTACCGCCAATCTGAGCGCTGCTCAAGGCACCGCCAAGGTGATCAAACTCAAGGGGGCCGCCCGTTACTCGATGGGCAACGATGTCTGGCAGAAACTCCATGAGGGCGACACCCTTAATTCGGGTGCTGTCATCCAGACCGCCTCGGATTCTCAAGTGGACTTGGTTTTGGGCGAAGGCGCCTCTGCCGATTTGGGCAAGGCCCAGCCAACCATTAACCATGTCGCCGTAAACTCTTACAGCGCCGGCGAAAGCGCCGGTCAAAATGTGGTCCGCCTCACCGAAAACACGGTTTTGGCCATCGACAAGCTCTACACCGAGCAGACGGGTGCCGACACGGTGGCCGACACCGAACTCGACCTGCGCGCCGGTCGCATCATGGGCAACGTCAAGAAGCTGTCCGCCGCCTCCAAGTTCGAGATCAAGCTCCCGAACGGTGTGGCTGGCATACGCGGTACCATCTATGACATCTCGGCCAACGGCATCCTGAGTGTGTTCGATGGCTCGGTGGTCATCTCTTACTATCTCGGTGGCCAGTTGGTGACCAAAGTGGTCAACGCCGGTGAGCAACTGGAATTCAAGACTGGCGTCATCAGCCAGATTCCTGCGGGAACTCCGACGCCCGACTTCCCCACCGTGATGAGCCAGCCTTCTCCTTACATTTACGTGCCCGGAACGGTGACTTACATCTCTCCGACCGCGGAAGAGACCGGCACCACGCCGCCGCCGCCGGTTAACGATTAACAGTTGTTATTCTGCAAAACCCCAGAGCAGCCTTGAGTTGCTCTGGGGTTTTTGCTTTTTTATGACCCAGTGAAGCTCAAATTAACCAAGCGGATCCCCTTTTTGATTGCCGTGGGGGTGATTGCCTTGGTTTGCCTGGTACAGTGGGCACACTTTGAATCGCTGGAGGAACTGGAGGCCCGCACCTACGACTGGCGCGTCCGGATGGCCACCAAGTTCTCTCCGGTGGTCAGCACCAATCTGGGATTTGTCTTTATCAGCAATGACAGCATTGCCCGGGTTGATGACGGTTCCCTGGGTTACCGGTATGGCCTGTATTGGCCCCGGCACATTTACGGCCGGTTGCTGCGGGAACTGACCGCACAAAAAGCCCGGGCGGTCGGTTTTGATGTTATTTTTGGCGAATTGCGTCCGGATCACGCTCCCATTCAGGTCAACCATGAGATGTATCCGGACTTGGATCCCTTCCTGCAAAAGCTCCATACCCGCAGTTCCCCTACGCAGATCGGCGTCAATACCCTGGTGGACTCCGACGATTTTCTCGCCTGGCAGTTACATTCCGGGAGCAACGCCGTCATTGCTGCTGACAAAGGCATTCTTCCGGCCCGGCTTTTTCGAAACGAAGCCTTTGCCATGGGTGATATTTCCGCCGACCGGGATTCTGATGGCGTCTTGCGCCGGGCCCGGGCCTTCAAAATCTACCGCATCTGGCATCCGCTGTTTGAGCAGGCTGCCTCGGAGTTTGGATTGAATCTGGATCAGGCGGTTTTCAAACCCGGAAAGGTGGTGCTGCCCCGGATTGCCAACGACGGCGACCCCGTGGAGATTCCGCTGGCCGCCGATGGCACTTTTGATCCTGTTGATTTTGCCGGTCCAAAGGCCGCCAATATACCCCGCGCCAAACCCTACACGGAGCGCCGGGTCTGGCACATGGGCATTGTGCTGGCCTCACGAGAGCTGGGGTTGGACCTTGAGGCCGCCCAAGTGGATTTGGCCCACGGGAAAATCACGCTCACAGGTGGCGAAGGACTTAAACGGGTGATCCCCGTGGATGCGGAGGGGTATTTCTACATCGACTGGCAAATTCCGTTCACAGATCCCCGCCTGACGAAGCAGCCGATCGAAAATTTGCTGGCGGAAGACAATGCTCGCGCCGATGGCGAAACCAACAGTCTGGACCACACCTGGCGGGACAAAATGGTGGTGGTCGGTTCGGTGGCTTCCGGCAACGACCTGACCGACCGCGGCACCACGCCGCTTTCCAAGGATACCATCCTGGTCAGCAAGCATTGGAACGTGGCCAATTCCATCCTGACGAACAGCTTCATCCATCGTACCAGCTTTGCGCAGGACGTGTTGTTGATTGCGCTGCTGGGCACCATCTCCGCTTTTATGACCGCCCGGTTGCGGATCCTGCTGGCTTTGCTGGCAGTGCTCACAGTGGCGGCGGCGTACGTGGGATTGGCCCTGATGCTGTACGTGCAGCACCGGCTGTGGCTGCCTATTTTCCTGCCCGTGGTGGGGGCGCTGCTGGTGCAACACGGCTGCCTGGTCACCTGGCGCGTGGTGTTTGAACAGGCGGAACGCCGCCGGGTCCGCTCCGTCTTTTCCAAAATTGTCGCCCCGGACGTCGTTCAGGAACTGCTGGCGGCGGAAAACGTGTCCTGGGGCGGCGCCCGCCGGGACATCACGGTGTTCTTTGCTGATGTCCGCGGCTTTACCGCCTTTACCGATCAAAACCGCGAATGGGCCACGGAATTCGTACGCTCCCACAAGCTGGAAGGCCCCGCTGCCGAGGCCATTTTCGACCAGCAAGCCAAGGAAGCCCTGGACACGGTGAATGCCTACCTGGCGCTTGTGGCGCATACCATCAAGGAGCATGGCGGTACGCTGGACAAATACATCGGCGACTGTGTGATGGCCTTCTGGGGTGCACCTACGCCCCGGCCGCAGCACGCCGTGTATTGCGTGAGGTCGGCCATTGATGCGCAACGCGCCATTGCCAGGTTGAATCGCGAACGGGAACAGGTGAACCTGCATCGGGAAATTGAAAACGTGGCCCGGGCGGCCAGCGGCGAACCCATCCTGCCCCGGCTGCCCATTTTGTCGCTCGGCACGGGCATCAACACCGGCCCGGCAATTGTGGGGCTGATGGGGTCAGACGCGCACGGGCTCAACTACACCGTATTCGGCCGCGAGGTCAACGTGGCCAGCCGGTTGGAATCGCTTTCTGGCCGCGGCCGCATTGTCATTGGCGAGGCAACCTATCAAGCCCTGTTGCGCGACGATCCGGCACTGGCGGCCACGTGCATCGCGTTGCCCCTGGCCAACGTGAAAGGCATCCGCGAATCCATCCAGGTATACGAAGTGCCCTGGCAACAGCCGGGCGAGGTGGTGCCCAAGACCGACACCCCCGACACGGCGCACAAGCATGATACTTCCACCCCCGCGCCGATGCCGCCGTCCATGAAACCCTTCTGATGAATCCGCTGGCATTGCACGAAACCCATCACGCGCACGGCGCGACCTTTACGGAAATCACCGGCTCGGAAGCCGTCCTGCATTACCCTGACTGGCAGGCGGAATATCTGGCGTTGCACCAATCGGCTGCGGTATTGGATTTAAGTTTCCGCTCCCGGTTGTGCCTCACCGGCGCAGACCGCGTGCGGTTCCTCCACGGTCAGGTGACCAATGACGTCAAAAAACTTGTCCCCGGCCAGGGTTGCTACGCGGCGCTCGTCACCGCCAAGGGCAAGATGCAAAGCGACCTGATTATTTACAGTTTGCCGGAAGAATTGCTGCTGGATTTTGAGCCCGGCTTCTCCGCCGCCGTTGCCGAACGGCTGGAGCACTACATTATCGCTGACGATGTCCAAATCGCCGATGCCGCCGCAGCCTATGGTCTTTTAAGCGTGCAGGGTCCGCAGGCTGCCACCGTGGTGCATGAACTGGCGCTCTTTGCCCAAATTCCAGAGACCCGAGCCTCCTTGGCTTCGGTCAATGATGCGGAGCTGGGCGAACTTTATTTGACGAACCAGCCCCGCACCGGCAGCGCGGGCTTCGATTTGTTTGCGCCCACGGCGGCATTGCCCGCGCTCTGGGAGCGTTTGCTGGCGGCAGCCCGACCTGTGGGCGGCCGCGCGGCCGGCTGGCAGGCTCTGGAACTGGCGCGGCTGGAGGCCGGCATTCCCCGCTATGGGGCGGACATGGACGAAACCAATCTGCCCTTGGAAGCCGGGCTGGAAAACCGGGCCGTCAGCTTCGCGAAGGGCTGTTATATCGGGCAGGAGGTCATCGCCCGCATCCGCACCTATGGTCAGGTAACCAAGGCGCTGCGCGGGCTGCGGTTGGCGGAGGATTTATCCACTCTGCCGGCCAAGGGCGCAAAGCTCTTTGCCGCCGGCAAGGAAGCCGGATACATCACCAGCGCCGCGTTTTCACCGGCTTTGCGAACCAACGTGGCGCTGGGTTACGTGCGCAAGGAATGCAACCAGCCGGGCACGGAACTCACCTGGCAGGCCACCCATGGCGAAAGTCGCGCCACCATTGTTGCCCTGCCCTTTGCCCGCTGACCGGCAGCATTAAGCCGCCGGCTGGGCCTCGGGCTTCACGTCCTCGAGCTTCGCGTGCTGCTGGAGAAAATCCACCACCTTCTCATTCATCACCTGGTCGTGGATTTCGCCGATGGCTTCGCGCTTCTGGAGGTCCTTGATGAATTTCTCCGGCGTGATCTGGTAGGTGGCCGCGAGATGGTAGATCCGGCGCATCAGGTCTTCCTGCGAAACCTTGATGCCTTCCTTTTCGGCAATCTTGCGGAAGATGAAAGCCGCCTTCACCCGGTCTTTCGCCCCGGCACTGGCGGCGGCGTAAATCTCTTCCTTCTGCTTCTCGATCAGGTCCTGGGTCACCCCGCGACGCTGGTTTTCACGGACGATATCGTACACCACGTTGCGGGTCTCCTGGGAAACGGCGGTTTCCGGCAGATCCACGTTCACCTGCTTGAGCAGGGCGTCCACAATCTGGCCGCGCACAGCGCGGTTGTTCTTGTAATTCAGTTCGTTCTCCAGGTCCGCCCGGACGCCGATCCGGAGCTTCTCCAGGTTTTCGGCCTCAAAAGTCTTGGCAAAGGCGTCATCCAACGCCGGCACGATTTTCTCCCGCACTTCCACCACTTCCACCTCGTACACGCCGGTTTTGCCCACGAGTTGCGGGGTCACAAAATCCTGCGGGAACTGCACGGTAACGGTGCGCTTGTCGCCCGCCTTGGTGCCGATGAGCTGGTCAGCGAAGCCAGGAATAAAGGAGTTGGGCTCGATGTTGACCCAGAAATTCTTCTGCTCGGTCAGGCCGCGCGCGGTGGGCGCGGTTTCCGTAATGGGCTGGCCGTCGCAGGTGCCGGTGTAATTGACCACCACCACGTCGCCGTTTGCGGCCTCACGGGTCACCGGTTCAAACTTGGCCTGGCGTTCGCGCAGCAGATTGAGCGCGCGGTCCACCTCTTCCTCGGTCACGGACAAGGCCTCGCGCTTGGCGGACAGCCCCTTGTATTCCGGCAACTGGAATTCCGGGGCGGTCTCCACCGTGGCGGCAAACTGCAGGGCCTGCCCCCGGCCAAACTGGATTTCCTCGATGTCGGGATAGCCCACGACTTCCAGTTTTTGCTCGGTAACCGCCTTGCGGTAGGAATCGGAAATGAGCTTCTTTTTGACCTCGGCAGTGATGTCGGCATCGTACTTCTTAAGCACCATATCCCGCGGCGCCTTGCCGGGACGGAAGCCGGGCAGTGCCACCTGGCGCTGAAAGTCCTTGGTTATGGTGGAAAACGACTCATCCACCTCCGTGGCAGGGAGTTCTACGCGGATCAGCTTCTTGCACGGGGCCAAATTTTCTACGGTCACATTCACAGGCAAACCTTTCAATCGTTCGGTTAATCCGCCGGAAATCCGCCCAAAATCGCGGTCCAGCGAGCCGGAAAGCGTAGAAAAGGCGGCGGCGGGCGTCAAGAACGGCGTCGGAATGTTTTTTACCGTCCCCACCCACATCATTCCTCAGTTCGGATCCATCTGCCCGGACATGGCAGGAGGAAAACTGGCTAGGGATAACTGATTTGGACCCGGGCTTGACTTTCAATTTCCACCCCTTAAAACAATTTCATCGCAACGCGTTTTCCCCGGTGGAAAAGATCTTTTTTACAGTCTATGGCAGTTCGGCCGTGGAGGAGTTCACGGCGGAGGAGTTGCGGCGATTGCTGCATCAGACCCGCCAGAACAATGCCAATTACGGCATCACCGGCATGCTGCTCTACAAGGATGGCAACATCCTGCAAGTCCTCGAAGGCGCGGAACCCCAGGTCAAGGCGCTGTATTCCAAAATCTGCCAGGACCCCCGGCACTTTGATCACACCGTGCTGTTGGAGGGTTACACCGAGGAACGGCAGTTCCCGGACTGGTCGATGGGTTTCCGCGATTTGAACTCCCCCGAGGTGCAGCAAACGCCCGGCTACAGCGAATTCCTGAACACGCCGCTCACCGGCGCGGAATTTGCCGACCACCCCACGCGCTGCCAGCGGTTGCTGCTGACCTTCAAGAAAAACATGCGCTGAGCACGCTCACCGCAGCTTCACCTTGAAGCCGCTGGCCGCCACCAGCGGTTCCAGTTCGCCGCCGTAGAAATGCCGCCGGTAATCCTCGGTTTCCAACAGATGCGTGGCCGATTCCACCTTGTCGCGTTCGATCAGATATTTCAGCTCCTTCAAATTGCCCGACCAGCAGACGCCATTGAAGAACTCCGCCCCCGCGAACTGGGTCTTGTACAACGCGTTGGGGGAATAACAAGACCCCAGGTATAAATGCCCGCATTTGCGCTCGGCAAACAACTGCGCCGCCGCGGTCATCATATACATGCCCAGGTTGCGGCTGTAATAGTTCAGGTCGTAGAAGGCGTAATAATAAAACGCCAGCGCCGCCCGCTCCACGTACAGGGTGGCCACGCCCAGTTCCGCCCCGGTTTTGCCATCGGTGTACACCAGCAGATGCGAGATGATGGGCGAATTGAACAGGGCGTCCAGCCGTTCGTAGCTCATCACGTCCTTGCCAAACTTGATGTCCGCGTAGGTTTTGAAAAAATCGCGGCGCTGGAGTGTGAACTCAAACTTGTCGCGCGGCACGAGGGTCACATCTATCCCCTCCCCTTTGCGCAGAATCCGGCGGTTCTCGGACGACGGCTTGAATTTGGCCAGGTTCACCCGCACCTGCCGGCAGAGATAGAAGCGGTCCAGGTTGCGCGACGACGGCAGGAACCCGGCGTCAAAGATATCCGCCGGCCTTTCCCCCTTCTCCGGCACCGCCCAGATGGCGTACGGAAAAATGTAATTGTCGTAGTCAGGTTTGTGTTCGGAAAAAAGCAGTTTCATTCAGATTACCCCTGTCAGCCCGGCTCCGAAAGCTAGGCGGAAACTTTTTCCAACCGCACGGTATCGGATCGGCCGGACTCCGTTCCATTCACACACTTCCGGCGCAAGCGCAGCCGCCAGTTGGTCAGCACCTCGTAGGAAACGGAATTCTTGAGCTTAGCCATGTCCTGTACGGTGATTTCCTCAGTGCCCTGCCGGCCCATGATGACCGCTTCGTCCCACATTTGCGCCTCGGGAATGTCCGTGATGTCCACCATGAGCGCATCCATGGCAATACCGCCAATCAACGGCGCCCGTTTGCCGCGGATCAACGCCCCGCCCTGGTTGCGCACCCGCGGAAAGCCATCGCCGTAGCCGATGGGCAGCACGGCAATCCGCCGCGGTTCCGTGGCAGTGTAACGCATGCCATAACCGACCACCTCGCCCGGGAGAAGCTGCTGGATGGCGGCAATCTTGGCCTTGACGGACATCACCGGTTCAATGCCCGCAATCCGCCGGCACACCGAGGATGGAAATACGCCGTACATCAAAATGCCCGCGCGGACCATGTCCAAGTGCGCGTGCGGCAGGTCCAGGAAACCGCCGCTGTTGCAAATATGCCGGTAGCGCACCCCAATACCCCGCGCTTCGAGACCGCGCAGCACTTCGTCGAACCGGGAAAACTGGAGATTGGCAAAGGTTTTGTCGGTTTCATCGGACTGCGCGAAATGGCTCATCACGCCTTCGAGCAGCAGGGATTTTTCCGCAACAATCTGCCGGATAAGTTCCAGCGCCTCGTTCCAGCGCACGCCGTAACGGCTCATGCCCGAGTTCACCTTCACATGCACCGGCACGCGCTTGTTCGCAGCAACAGCGGCGGCGGCCAGTTGCCGCACTCCCGCCAGCGTGTTCACACACACGGTGAGATCATGGGCCACGCACCACGGCAATTCGTCCTCCTGCCGTTCGCCCAACAACAGCAGCGGCGCGGTGATGCCGGCGTCGCGCAGCAACATGGCCTCCTCCAGGGTGCTCAGCCCGAGAAAGGCCGCCCCCTCCGCCAATGCAATGCGCGCCACATCGAGCGCGCCATGCCCGTAAGCCTCATCCTTGACCACCGCCAGCAATTTTACATCGCCCGGCAGGTCCCGGCGGATCAACTGCAAATTGCGCCGCAGCCGGGCGAGATCAATCTCCACCCAGGCGGGACGCAACGGAAAACCGGTCAAATTCGCATTCATGACAACAACCCAAATGGTTTAACCGCGCCAGCCGGGAATGAACACAAAAATCCGCGCCAAAATTCAGGTGCGGTAAATTTCCGGGGAAGCACCTGATTTTTCGCGCCAACCCGGATGGCATCCGATTACGGGAGCAGCTTGGAAACCAGCCCGCTGATGGTTTTGCCATCCGCCCGGCCCGCGGCTTTGGCCTGCACCACTTTCATGACCGCGCCCATGTCTTTCTTGCTGGTGGCGCCGGTTTCCTGGATGGCGGCCTTCACCAAGGCCTCGAGTTCTTCGGGCGTCAACGCTTTGGGCAGAAAGATTTCCAGCACGGCAATTTCCGCCGTCTCTTTGGCCGCGAGTTCCGGGCGGCCGCCCTTTTCGTATTGTTCTACCGAATCGCGCCGCTTCTTGACCTCTTTTTGCACCACGGCCATGAAGTCGGCGTCGGAAAGGGTATCGGTCTTCTTTTCGATTTGCACGTAGCCGAGTGCCGACTTCAGCAGGCGGAGCGCGCCCAGGCGGTCGGCGTTGCGGGCGAGCATGGCGGCTTTGATTTCGGCGGAGAGTTTTTCTGACAGTGTCATGCCCCCATTTGAACCCGGGCCCGGCTCCAAGTCAATCCACGGCCGGCCGGCCGCCCCTGACCCGCCCGGCAAACACTTGCCAGAAAGCCCGGAATCGGCGACAACCACTGTATGTCCTCGGTTGTCCACGTTGCCATCCATGCCAGCCAGTCGCCGGAAAATGTCCGCCACGACCTGCTGACGTCGCTCCAGACGCGCCGGGTGGCGCATAAATTTCATTACGACAGTGTCAAGCAGACTCAGAAATGGCTGGCGCTGCATCAAATCTATTCCCCCACCCGCAACGACGCCGACTGCCAGGCCATTTATGAGCAAGGCTTCGCCGCGGCCACCGCAACTGCCGCGCCGGAGGTAAACGTCATTGGCCTCGGCTGCGGCGGCGGTCAGAAGGACACGCGGCTGCTGCAATTGTTGCAAGCCGCCGGCCGCAAGATTCGGTACACGCCCTGCGACGTGGCTGTGGCCATGGTGCTCGTGGCCCGGCAAACCGCACTCGCCGCTTTGCCTGCCGACCGGATTGCCCCCATGGTTTTCGACCTCGCCACCGCCACCGACCTGCCGGAGGTGTTTCAGGCAGGCGAACCGAAGCGGCCCACCCCGGCGCGGTTGTTCACGTTCTTCGGCATGATTCCCAATTTCGAGCCCGGGCTCATCCTGCCGAAATTGGCGGAGCTGGTGCGCCCGCTGGATCAACTGCTGTTCAGTGCCAATCTCGCGCCCGGCGCCGATTATGCCGCCGGGGTAAAGACCATCCTGCCACAATATGACAACACTCCGACGCGCGAATGGCTGCTGACCTTTTTGCTGGATCTGGGCGTGGAGCGGGCGGACGGCGAATTGTGGTTTGGCATCGAGGAAGTAGCCGCCAGCGCCTTGAAACGGGTGGCGGCACATTTTCATTTCACCCGGCCGCGCCGGATCGAAATTGAAACCACAGCGTTCGACTTCGTCGCCGGCGATGTCATCCGGCTCTTTTTCTCGTACCGGTACACACCGGCGCGCATCACGGCGTTGCTGGAACAGCAGGGTTTGAAGGTGCAGGCCGCCTGGCGTACGCGGTCGGAGGAGGAAGGCGTTTTCCTGTGCCGCAAGGGCTGATGCAGCCGCACCGATCATTTGCCAGCCCAACTCAAAAAACCTTCAGCGTATCCAGGACGGCCTTGATGCGCGGCACTTCGTGGGTACGGAACAAATCGGTTTTGCCCAGCGCGGCGAGCACGGCAAAGAAGGGTTCGGCACAGCGGACTTCCTCGCCAAAAAATTCAAAGGCATGTGGCAGCGCCTGGCAGATGGGCACTCCCAGCGACCGCAACCGGAAGGTGTTCAGGAACACTTTCATCTGATGCCGCACCCGCACGGCGCTGTCCTGCAGGTTGCGGTAATAAAAGCCCAGGCCGGGATCAATGAAGATTTTGTTCACTCCGCAGCGCTGCGCCGTTTCAATCTGCCGCGCAAAATAATCCTGCAGCGGCGCGATGGGGTCGGCGGCGAAATCAAAATCGCCCACCTCGCGGACGTTGCGGCCCTGCACATAGCAGATGATCACCGCGGCGTCATGGGCTGCGACGAGCCGGAACAATTCCTCGCTGCAATCCGTGCCGGTGAGGTTCAGCACGTTGGCCCCGGCTTCCAGGCAAGCCCGGGTGACGGCCGGTTGATAAGTCTCCACCGATACCAGAATATCCGCCGCCCGCAGTTCGCGGATGACCGGCAGCAACCGGCTGTTTTGCGCGGCCTCATCCACGCGCGCCGCGTGGGCCAGCGTGGATTCCGCCCCCACGTCCACAAGGGCCGCCCCCTGCGCGGCCAGCACTTTGGCCCGGGCCACCGCCGCATCTGTCGTAAGAAAAACGCTTTCGCGATACCACGAATCGGCGGAGAGGTTTACCACCCCCATGATGGCGGGTTGGGAATTGAAGGCAAATGGCCGGCCGCCCAGTTCAAACTCGGCCACCTGCGCCGCTGCCGCCGGCCGATGGGCCTCCAGCAAGGCGGATAATTGTTCCAGCGTCAGCACGACGGTCAGCCTAACTGTAGCCCTGTCCGACGTAAACAGCCTTTCACGCTAACCGGGCAAGATATGTCAAACAAATCGCCAAATTGGGAAGGCATACTCTGGAAAAGGGAGGAGGGTGGTATCGAACAGTACTAACCATCATCACTATTGCTAATTATGGCACAACCCTCCCGTCCGACCATTTGGGAGCAGGCCCAGTCCAAGGGTGTTCCGCGGCGTGACTTCCTCAAAGCCTGCGCCTGGATGACCGCCATGCTCGGTCTGCCCGCCTCCGCCATCGCCGAGGTCACCAAGGCCTTGGAAACCAAACCCCGCCTGCCGGTGCTCTGGTTCCATTTCCAGGAATGCACCTGCTGTTCCGAATCGTTCATCCGCTCCTCGCATCCCGGCGTCGCCCACATCATCCTGGACAAAATTTCGCTCGACTACACCGAGACTTTGCAGGCCGCCGCCGGCGCGCAGGCCGAGGAAGCCCTGCACGAGACGATGACCAAATACAAGGGGGAATACCTGATGCTCGTGGAGGGCTCCATCCCCACGGCGGACGGCGGGGTATATTGCTGCATCGGCGGGCGCACCGCGCAGGATATTGTGCTGGAAGCCGCCGCCGGCGCGAAAGCGGTCATCGCTTGGGGCAGTTGCGCCTGCAACGGCTGCGTGCAGGCCGCCAAACCCAACCCCACCTGGGCCACACCGCTGCACCGCATTATTTCCGGCGTGCCCATCATCAAGGTGCCGGGCTGCCCGCCCATTGCCGAGGTGATGACCGGCACCATCGTTCACCTGCTGGCGTTTGACCGCATTCCGCAACTGGACGGCCTCGGCCGGCCCAAGGCGTTTTATTCGCGCCGGGTGCATGACACCTGCTACCGCCGGCCCAATTACGACGCCGGCCTGTTCGTGAATTCATTCGACGACGAAAACGCCAAGCGCGGCTACTGCCTCTATAAGATGGGTTGCCGCGGGCCGGTGACCTACAACGCCTGCGGCGTGATGCGCTGGAATGGCGGGGTGAGCTTCCCCATCCAGTCCGGCCACGGGTGCATTGGCTGCAGCGAGGCCAACTTCTGGGACAACGGCCCTTTTTATCATCACCTGCCGTCGTTCCCCGGCTTCGGCATCGAAACCACGGCGGACAAAATCGGCATGACGGTGGGGGCGGTCACCGTGGCCGGGGTGGCGGCGCATGCGGTGGTAACCAATATCCGCAAGCGACACCTCATCAAGGAGGAACTGAAGAGCAGCGAAGACGTCAAAGACGGTCGCGCGGAACAAGGCGGCGAGTAAAAAGGCAAAAGCTATGGCTTCCAAACGAATTGTAATTGATCCGGTCACGCGCATCGAAGGACATCTGCGCGTGGAAATCGAAGTCAAGGACGGCGTGGTGGCCGACGCGTTCAGCGCCGGCACCATGGTGCGCGGGCTGGAAATCATCCTGCGCGGGCGCGACCCGCGCGACGCCTGGGCCTTTGCCGAACGCACCTGCGGCGTCTGTACCACCGTGCACGCGCTGGCCTCGGTGCGGTCCGTTGAGGACGCCCTGGGCATCGTCATCCCGCCCAACGCGGAACTGGTGCGCAACCTGATGTTCTGCGCGCAATACATGCAGGACCACGTGGTGCATTTCTACCACCTGCATGCGCTGGACTGGGTGGATGTGGTGGCCGCGCTCAAGGCCGACCCGGCCAAGACTTCCGAAATCGCCAAGAGCATCTCGAGCTGGCCCAAGAGTTCGCCCAAGTATTTTGCCGAGGTGCAAAAACGCATTGGCAGTTTTGTGGCCAGCGGCCAGTTGGGCATTTTCTCCAAGGGTTACTGGGGCCATGCCGCCATGAAGCTGCCCCCAGAAGTAAACCTGTTGGGTGTCACCCACTACCTCGAAGCCCTGGAATGGCAGAAGGAGATTGTGAAGGTCCATGCCATCTTTGGCGGCAAGAACCCGCACCCGAATTATCTTGTGGGCGGCGCGCCGTGCTCGCTGAACCTGGACGAGGTCAACGCCATCAATGCCGAACGGCTGGCGTATGTGGGCAAGCTGCTGGCGGACGCCAAGACGTTTGTGGAGCAGGTGTATATTCCCGACCTGCTGGCCATCGCGCCCTTCTATACCGACTGGGCGAGCATCGGCGGCGGGCTGCAAAATTACATGGCGTATGGCGATCTGCCCAAAAATGGCTTCAACGACCCGACCAAGTTCAAATTCCCGCGTGGGGTCATTCTGGACCGCAACTTGGAAAAAGTTTACGACGTCAACGGCCACGACCCCGACCAGGTGCAGGAATCCATCGCCCATTCGTGGTACGAGTATTCCAACGGCGATACCGCGGCGCGGCATCCCTGGGACGGCGAAACCAAGTTCAACTATACCGGGCCCCAGCCGCCCTACGACCAGTTGAACGTGGAGGGCAAATATTCCTGGCTCAAGACCCCGCGCTGGAACGGCCACCCGATGGAGGTCGGGCCGCTGGCACGCCTGCTGGTGGGGTACGCCTCCGGCAGCGCCGAAATCCGCGAAGTGGTGGACATGGGCCTGAAGCAACTGAACGTCCCGGTCACCGCGCTATTCTCGACGTTGGGGCGCACCGCCGCGCGCGGCCTGGAAACGCTGTTGATTGCCCGCTGGGCGAAGGAGTTTTACGGCGATCTGCTGGCCAACATCAAGAACGGCGACACCCGCATGTTCAACGGCGAAAAATGGGATCCCGCCACCTGGCCCGCCAAGGCCCGCGGCGTGGGCTTGTCCGAGGCGCCGCGCGGCGCGCTGGCGCACTGGATTGTCATTGAGGACGAAAAAATCGCGAATTATCAGCTTGTGGTGCCTTCCACCTGGAATGCCTCGCCCCGCGATGCCAAGGGCCAGCGTTCGGCGTACGAGGCTTCCCTGATCGGCACGCCCATTGCCGATCCCGAAAAGCCGCTGGAAGTGCTGCGCACGATTCATTCGTTTGACCCGTGCCTGGCCTGCGCCGTGCATCTGTACGATCCGCAGGGCAAAACCCTCAACCGCATTACCATCGGCTAGGAGGCCACCATGCAAACCGCCACTCTTGGCCGCGTCTATGTCTGGGAAATCCCGGTGCGCTTTTATCACTGGCTCAACGCCCTGTGCCTCGTGGTGCTGTGCGTCACCGGCTACCTCATCGGGCAGCCGCTCGCCATCCAGCGCGCCTCGGAAGCGTCGTTTTCCTACTGGTTCGGCTGGGTACGCTTCATCCACTTCGTTGCGGCCTACGTGTTCTTTTTCAACTTCGCGTTCCGCATCTACTGGGGCTTTGTAGGCAACAAATACGCCGGCTGGAAAAACTTCATCATCTACCGCAAGAAACAGCTCAAGGAAATCAAGGACGTCCTCGCGGTGGACATCTTGCAGGCGGAGAACAAACCCATCGAAACCATCGGCCACAATGCCATGGCAGGTTTCACCTATTTCCTCACCTTCCTGGCATTCCTGTTCCAATGCGTCACCGGCTTCGGCCTGTACGCGGCCATGAGCAAATCCTGGTTCGCCCACCTGTTCGCGTGGATCGTGCCGCTGATGGGCGGCGACTTCGCCGTGCGCCAGTGGCATCACGCCTTCATGTGGTTCTTCATCCTGTTCACCATTGTCCACGTGTATCTCGTGTTCTATCACGACTACGTGGAAGGCCGGGGCGAAATCTCCTCCATGGGCGGCGGCTGGAAGTTCATTGATAAGGAACACCACCCGCTGCTGAAGGACGACGACACCCCGGCGGACGGCGAGATCTAAAATGAATTCCACCCTCCAAACCCAACCGCTCATTCTCGGCGTCGGCAACCTCTTGCTCGGCGACGAAGGCGTGGGCGTGGTGGCCGTCCGCCAGCTCGAAGCCGCCGGGTTCGCCCAATGGGCGGACCTCACCGATGGCGGCACCGGCGGATTTCATCTGCTCGGACTGTTCCAGGACCGCGAGCACATCATCCTCATTGACGCCGCCGATGACGGCCAGCCGCCGGGCACGGTGTCCCGCATTCAACCCCGCTTCGCCAGTGACTTTCCGCCGTCGCTCACCGCGCACGACATTGGCCTGAAAGACCTCATCGAAACTGCCGCCCTGCTCGGCGATCTGCCGCGGGTGGATTTGATTACCGTCTCCGTCGGCGGCATCGGCGCGTTGGGCCTGGAATTGTCGGCACCAGTACAAGCCGCCCTGCCCCGGGTGCAAGCCCTCGTGCGGGAATGCCTGGAACTGCACCCAGCCGCCGCAGCCGCACCTTAAACTTTCCGCAGATTGCGCTGATTTACACAAAAGCAATAGCATGTCACTTGTGGAATGAGCGTAATCTGCGGAAGCTAATGGCACCGGCTGGCTTTGCGCCCCGGATAGTGCGCACAAACCGCTTGCCGCCGCCGCGTAAACGGGCTTAATTGCTCCCTGCATCGGAAAGCCATTCCTCGCTTTCCGGAACCGGTCAGACCGAAGTTTGACTCAACCACCAACTTTAGGAGCAACCCATCATGAACCGCATCATCGCCGCCATTATTTTCGCCGCAGTCGTCACCACCGCCACGGCTTCCCCGTTGCCGGATTATCCGTTCGTCTTCGTCAGCGGCAGCGCCGACGTGAAGCTGCCGCCGGACACGTGCCAGGTGTCATTTCAAATCACAGTGCGCGACAAAAACCCCACCAACGGCCTGCAAACGGTTGAGACCCGCTCCGCCGAAGTGCTGGCTTTGCTGGCAAAAAATGAGGTTAAAAAGGAGGACATCGTGGCGTATGAAATCAGCAAAGACATTCTGCGTGATGAAGAAAAACAGGATCATTTTGAGTTCTTGGGATACGAGATTACCCGCCGGATGAAATTTACCCTGCACGACTTGAAGCAATATGAACCCATTATGGCGGCGTTGCTGACGTTGCCGGACGTTACCGATACCATGACAAGCTTTGACCGGACTGACCGCAAGACTGTGGAAGCCCGGTTAACTACCCAGGCCGTGGCAGATGCCCGGGCCAAGGCCGAGTTGCTGGCGCAAGCATCAGGACAACAAATTCTGAAACTCCGGGCCATCTCGCAGAGCGATTTCTACAACCTGTCCGAGCAATTTGGCCTCGGAAACAAGCAATACAGTTACCCAGACCGAAGTTACAGGATGGGCAACAAGGCCGCGAATGAATTGCTTTTTATTCCCGCAACCATTGAGTTCAAAAATTCCGTTTCCATCCTCTATGAGATCACCGAGCAGAAATAATCTGTCGGGCCATCCGCGCCGGCACTCTGAAACCAAACCCCAACTCCATTATCCATGCTTTGCAGCCAATGCCATCAACGGGAAGCCACCATGCATTTTACGGTAATAGCAGGCGATGCCCGACCGGAAAAAACCGATCTCTGCCCGGATTGCGCCACCGCTGTAGGCCTGACCCGCCTCACCCCGGGAGCCTTTCCCACCTCCGCCGCGGCGGGGAAAAAATGTGAATTTTGCGACACCAACGCCTGGTCGGGACACATAAATCAAGATGGCAGACCGACCTACTGGTGCTTTGCTTGTGGCCGGGAGATCAACCGTTTTTTTCAGTATTTGGTAATGAGCGAGCCGCCCGCCAAGTTGCGGAATAACCCGCAGGCGATTTCACCTTTTTCGTTGTGCGCCGATCCGGAAATTCAAGCCTGGTCTGTCACCGCCATCCAAAAGGCGGTCCAAATGCTGAAAGAACAGCGACGCCAGGATGGGAGGGATTCCACCGGATGATGGTTTCCCTCCAGAATTGTTCGCTGCACAATGGACGGATGACAGCATGAATTACCCGGAAGGCCATTACGTGACGCGCGATGTGTTTGTGGGAGGCCGGAGCAAGGCCTCGTTGCTGGCCCAACTGACCGCGGCCGGGATTGAACTCAACGAAGCCGCCCGCATTTTATTTACCAGCGACCAGTTCACCACTTCGACTATTGAACAACGGTTGCATACCGTAGAATTGCAAGTGTGTCATTTGAATTTCCCACGCGGAGCCACCACTCCGGAGGTGCATGCCCGGGCGGTCACCCTCGGTTTGAGCCTGGCCCCGTTGGAACTCGGACCCTGCCTGCGGCTGCAATATCTGGATCAACCAGAAGGTCATTGGGGCCATCCCCGCACCAAACATCGCACTCCGCCCGGCGCCATCGCCGTGGCCTCCGCACCGGTATCTGAGGACGATACATTTCCCAAAGGTTTTTACCTGCGCCGTATCAAAGGAACGCTCTGGCTGCGCGGTTACTGGGCTGATGCCGCCCATGTGCTGGCTCCGGAAGACCATCTGATCTTTTGCCAACCGTAAGCAATCCCGCGTGCCCCGCCCCGGAGCATGGGCGGTCACCCGGCACCGCAGCCGCTCGGTCTTGGTTTCTTGGTTCCTTGGTGGTTTACCCTGCATTTTGTTTTAAACTCGGTTCCGCGTTTTTTTCGGGTTGTCGTTTTTATTAATAGTTTCCCCGTAGGTGTTTAAGACTTTTTTTAAACACATTTTTGGCCCAAAAAATTAGGTTCACCATTAAACCACATGCCTTCCGGCAGCGTGATAGAATGCTCGTTGGCATGCGAAAAAACGCAACCAGAGACGGGCGAAGAAAAATGCAAAATGCTGAATGCAGATTGCAGAATGAAGACCGCACCTCGCGGCCGGCGGTGCAGGTTCTTCATTCTACATTCCGCCTTCGCCCCCGGAGTGCGCCTGTCCCCGGGCGCAGCAACGGGAGACGGAAGGCGACGTCGCGTCACCACCCGCCATGCCTTCACCGGCGGCAACCCCCATACGCGGACAAGGCTGTCCGTGCTCCGGAAAACCGGCGAAATCCGACCGAATCAAACCGGATCAAACCACTTTTATGCGAGTAACTCCACTATCGCTCGGTAGGGCGGCGGTGCATGCCGCCCTGACTTCCCTCATGGCTGCGAAGCAGCGCCAGAAAGTAGCCCACGGCGCCAGCCGGGGGAAAAGCGCCTTCCGCCTCAAGCCCCAGTCGGGGCGCAACATCCAGTCAGGGCCAAGCCCA
>DATJIU010000197.1:0-8842 GCA_035492855.1 Dongiaceae bacterium
GGCTTTCATTTCGGCGTAATTGAAGGTGTGTTTGCTTTTTCATTTTTCGCGGCCCAGAGAATGGTTTCGGTGGAGTGGGTGAAGTTGCGGCAGCTCAGGTTGGGGGGGGCGGGTTGGGTTTTTCCCAGGCGATGTCGTTGAGGATTTTGAAGCCGAGTTGTTGCAGGGCGTAGCCGATGGAGAAGATGACATGGTGGGTGCCGCTGACCCAGATGGTGCCGTTGGGTTTGAGGACGCGCTGGCAGCGTTGCAGCCATTCGAGGTTGAATTCGTGGTTGAGCTCGGGGCCGCGGGATTTGTCCCAGTGGCCTTTGTCGACGCGGACCATGCGGCCGGCGTGGCAGGTGATGCCGCCGTTGGAGAGGAAATAGGGCGGGTCGGCAAAGATGGCGTCGAACCGGCCTTCGGGATATTTGGCGGCGATGGCGTCGAGGAGTTCCAGGCAGTTGCCCTGGTACAGCCGCAGCCAGGGGGTGTCGGAGGTGAAGAGCAGGCGCGGTGGCGGGGTCTTGAGGGGTTGGGCTACCTCCGTGAAAGGGAGGGGGCCAATGCTGCCGTCGTCGTGGAGTTCAAAGTGGGCGGGCGCCAGGGGGATGCCGGGCGCGAGGTCGGTATCCGGCGGTACCGCGGCCGGCAGGGCCGGGGGTTTTTGGCGATAAAGCGGTTTGACCTTCCCCGGTGATGATTTAAGGCGCGGCACGCCCAGATCAATTGATCAGATCGGCTGATCGGATCAAGGGGAAAAGGGGGTGGGCACGTAAAGGACGCCCGGGTGTAGCGTCGGGCCTGTGGCCCGAGATCCGATCGGGATAGCGCCGCACGCCATTCGGAGGGCGGAGCGCCAGGTGGTTTACCCGGCGTCCTAATTTGAGAGGCGTAATTTTAGTCAGGGTGTCGTGGCACTCCACCCTCCGAAGCGAGAGGCCCTGACTGCTCTCCTGACCCGTAGAGTCAGAACGTGGGTAGCCGCAGGTGCAACCTGCGGTTTGATGCAGGAAAATTCATCCGACCCTGACGGGGTCGTACGTTGCCCGGCACCTGGATTTGGGTTCCCGAGGGTGCGACCCGCTACGGGGTCGGGGGATATGCGGTGGCTTACCGGGGGTGATACCCCCGGCTATTCGTGTTGCTGCCCTCCGGGCAGCCGCTGGTGCTTGATTTGCGCAGATTCACCTCGGCTCCTACGGAACGGGGACCACACACGCCGCCGCGCTCGGGGTGGGTGAGAAATCCCCGGTTGCGTAACGAGGGCGGTTCCCGATTTTGACAACGGCTGGGGCCGGAGCTAAGTTGCGCGGCATAACCCGAAAAAACGCTGGAGTGTCCGGTGGCAAAATGAGGTGGCGGCGCATTTGATTGTGGGGGGTGGAGCACGGTTGGATATGCTGGTAGCCCTGAAAAACATAACAGGGCGAGAAGTGAGAATGACTCCCTTGCGGTAAATATTTTTTAAATGAAATGGAAGCCAACCATCCTCTTGGGCGGCATTTTGGTTTTGGCTTTGTATGGAGTGCGGCATCACTATGCCGCGCAATTTCCGTATGGGGAGAGGCGGGCCGCGATGCTGATCATGTATTATGCGCTCTTGAATTATGCCAACGACCATGCTGGAAGTTTTCCTGCGGATGAAAATGCGTACGTGGCTCTGACCAAATTATATCCCCATTATTGCCCCACGGGTGCGGAACTGGCGGGTTTATCGGTTGATGAAACCAAGACCAAGGAACGGTTGCTCACGGGAAAACCGTTGGATGGGTCGACTACCAGTTGGATTTACCTGCCCGGTTTGAAATCAGGGGATGATCCGAGAATTGCCTTGCTTTGGGAAAGCCAGGAAGGGCTGCGTCACAGCGGGAGAGTATCAGATAACCAGAGCCACGCGGTTTTGTTGGTGGATGGCACCATAACAAATATACCGGGAGATATTTGGGCGCAATTTCGGGAAGAGCAACGCCGGCTTCTCGGGCATGCTGCCGGGAAATGAATCGGCCAGGCTTGGTTGGTGCTGTTGGCGGAGAGCAGTTAGAGCCTCGTCACCTCGGCTCCTATCAGGATGAAGCGACGCCGCGGGCGTTTCATTTGCACCGCGCTACCGCTTTGCGGGAACCGCGCGGGAATTCCGCCGCCTATTCTGTCGCCGGATCGGGGAGGTTGACCAATTTGCGTTGCGCTTCCACCTGTTTCTTGCCGGCGGTCTGCAGGGCCTTCAGGGCGGTGTCATAGGTTTTCCGGGCTTCCGGGTCGGTAAACGTGACCTTCTCCAGAAGGTCATCGTAGCTCCAATGGCCCCATTGGGTTTCCAAAACCGTGAGCATTTGCAGGGAGGACTCGCCAATGACGGTGTCGTAGTCGCGGATTTGGGCGATGAAGGTGTTTTTGGGGGCGGCGCTCCGGTGATAGCCGGCGATGGCGGCGTTGATCAGGGCGGGGGACAATTTGCGATTTTCCAGATCGGCGCGCAGGTTGGCTTCCGCGTCGCGGAAAATGGCTTTGAGTTCCTCGTTGCGCCGGAGGAATTCGCGCACGGTTTCGCGGCGTTCGGGAAACAGGTTCTGGTTGGTCAGGGTGGCCAGTTCCAGGGGTTTGACTTCCTGCATCACGGCCACGGCGGCTTCGTAATGCTTCAGGCCGGCCTGTACCCGGGTGAGGTGGGTGGAAATGGCGGCCATGATTTGGGCGTCGCTGCCGGAGAGGTCGTGCGAGGTGTCATCCAGTTGTTGCCGGAACCGTTCCACCTGGTCCGCCCCATTGGTCAGGCCGGTGTCGCGATTGAAGCTTTTCCGGTTCTCCTCCTGAAAATCCCGGCCCAGCGCGCGGATGCGTTCCGCAGTCTCGCGCTGTTTGATGGCCTTTTGGCTTTGGACGGCCATCAGCCCGGCCAGCACGGCGGCCAGCAGGAGGAAGCTGAGCCCCACGCCGATGGTGCCCTGGGTCAAAACCCTCCGGCGCGGCTGGCAACAAAGCGTGATAATGCCCGCCACCAAGCCAATCACCGCGCCCAGCAACGCCACCACCACAGCGCCGGCCTTGGCGGTCGGGGTGACCTGGGCGGACAGGCTGAAGCCGGTGATGACGCCCGCCGCGAGGACGGCCAACAGGGGCATGGCCAGGCTGAGGAGCGCGGCGGGTTGGGCGTAAGGGGAATCGGGGCGCGGTCCGGGCAGCGGCGGGGGAGTGATGGGGAGGGGTGGCGGGTTCATGTAGGGTTCTGTGGTTAGCCGGGCAGGGTAAACGGCCGGGACCGCCCTGAGTGGCGGCGCGGCCTGCCCTGCCGTGGCCTGGGGAATAGGTTTGAGCCCGGGCCCGGCTTGCGTCAAGCTTGGGGGTGACCAAAACCGGCGCAACTTTGGGCCGGAACCGGTTATTAATTAGAATTGATTTGATATGCCGCAATTTTCATACAAAGCCCGGCGTCGTTCCGGCGAGGTGGTGCAGGGGGTTTTGGAAGTGGCGGACCGTTCGGCGGCACTGATGCAAATTGAGCGGCTGGGGTTGTTTCCCGTTTCCGTGGAAGGGGCCAAGGGCGGGGCGGCGGCGGCCGGGGTGCGCCCGGACGGCCGGAAAGACGTCTCGATTTCCCTGCCGCCGGCGCTGCGGCAATATCTCACCCGCAAACGCAAGCCCAAGTTGCAGGAACTGGCCACGTACACGCAGCAGCTATCCAACCTGCTCAACTCCGGCATGCCGCTCACGGTGGCGTTGAACAGCATGACGCATCTGGAGACCAAGGGCATTCCGGCCGATGTCAGCCGCGACTTGCGGCAGGAGGTCATGGAGGGCGGCAGCCTTTCGGACGCGATGGCGCGGCAGCCGCACATTTTTTCCGATCTGTACATCAACATGGTGCGCGCCGGGGAATCCAGCGGTTCGCTGGTGGAAGTGCTGCGCCGGCTGGCGGCCCACTTTAATCAGTTTGCCGAGGTGCAGGCCAAATTCAGCTCGGCCATGATTTACCCGGCCATGGTCATCTGCGTGGGCATTGTCATTGTATGCTTCTTCATGTTCTTCATGTTGCCGCATTTCATGGAAATGTTCACGGGCTTCAACATGCAGTTGCCGCTGCCCACGCGCATCCTGATGGCGCTCAGCAACGGCGTGCAGCGCTTCTGGTGGCTGGGCCTGCTGGTGATCCTGGCGGTGGCGGTCATTTTCAATCGCTTCCAGGCCAGCGAATCCGGCAAGCGCAAGATGGACCAGTTCAAGCTCAAAGCGCCAGTGCTTGGCAAAGTGATGCGGCTGAACATATTCGGGCAGTTCTCGCGGGTGCTGGCCACGTTGCTGAAGAACGGGGTGCCGGTGCTCAATGCGTTGAAAATCACCGAGCAGATCATCCCCAACCGCATCGTCAAGGAGGCCATCAGCAAAACGCGGGACGCGGTGACGGACGGCAAAACGCTGGCCCAGCCGCTGGCGCACAGCAAAATTTTTCCGCAATTGATGGTGGACCTGGTGAAGATTGGCGAGGAAACCGGCGACGTGCCCGGGGCGCTGACCAACCTGGCGGAAACTTACGAGAGCGAGCTGCAAATCGCCCTGCGGATGATGATGAGCCTCATCGAACCGGCGTTGATCATTGTCATGGCCGTGGGCGTGGGCTTCCTGCTGCTGAGCATCCTGCTGCCCATGTTCAATCTCATCTCCAACATCAGCAACGCCGGCAGCGGGGCCCCCGGGGTGCGATGAAAACCGCCGTTGTCACCCGCTCCCGCCGGGCGTTCACCCTGATCGAAATCATGATCGTGGTGGGCATCATGGGGCTGGTCATGGCCATGGGGTTGCCGGCCATTTATCACTCGGTACACAAGGGCACGTACGCCCAGGCCATCAACGACGTCCTGGAAGCCTGCCGCCAGACACGGGAACAGGCCATCATGTCCGGCAAGGAGGCCGACCTGACCTTCCGGCCGCATGACCGCACATTTTCTGGGGGCAAATTTTCCGGCCGGCTGCCGGACAGTGTGGGGCTGGAAATGCTGGATGTGAATTTCACCGAGTGCAAGGCCGCGGACTCCGCGCAGGTGCGGTTTTATCCCAACGGCATGTGTGATGAAATGACGGTGATTCTCCGCTCCGACCATGGCGAATACCGCAAAATCACGCTGGAAATCACCACCAGCCTGACCAGTGTGGGAGGCTTGCGATGAAGCTTTTGACTGATTCCCCGGCGCCGCAGCCGCGCCGGCATTCCCGGCTCCAGCCCCGGCGCGTCTGGGCCTTCACGCTGTTGGAAGTGATGATCGCCACCGGCATTTTCTTTCTGGCGATGTTTGCCATTTTGGACCTCGTTTCGAGCACGCTGAAAAATGCCCGTGCTTTGCAGACCGTGGACCAGGATTCCGGAGCGCTCGGCATGCTGGCAGCCCAAATGACCCTGACCAACGCCCTCAAGGACGGCACGATTTCCGGTGATTTCGGCGACCTGTATCCCGGTTATCGCTGGGAGGAGGACGTGTACCAGGTGGCGAGCAACAACCTGTGGCAGGCCGACATCGTGGTGACGCACCGGGTGGGCCGCAAGAATGTGGCGACCGTGATGAGCATTTTGCGGTACGCCCCGGAGTCCAAGACCGCGCCGATCCGGGGGAACTTCCAATGAAAACCGGACGTTGCGTTTCCCGCCGCGGATTCACATTGATCGAGGTGATGGTGGCCATTGCCCTGCTGATGCTGGTGGTGGGGGCCATTTATTCCACCTGGACCGGGCTGATCAAGGCTTCCAAAACCGGCATGAAGGCCGCCGTGGAAGCCCAGCGCCAGCGCATGGCCATGAGCGTAGTGGAAGAGGCGCTTACCTCCGCCCAGCTCTACGTGGCCAACCAGGATTACTATGGTTTCGAGGCGGGCAAGGATTCCGGCGATTACCTCAGCTTTGTGGCCCGGCTGCCGCGGTCCTTTCCCCGCAGCGGCAAGTTTGAAGGCATGGACATGCGGCGCGTCATTTTTTCCGTGGAGAACGACAATTCGGGCCAGCGCGAGCTGGTGTTGCGGCAACATCCCGTTTTGGCGGACATGGATGAGGACGAACAAAAGTTTCCCGTGGTGCTCGCCCAGGGCGTGCGCGCCTTCAAGGCCGAGTTTTGGGATGACCGCAAGGCGGACTGGGTGGATGATTGGATCCAAACCAACACGCTGCCCAAGATGGTGCGGGTGACGTTGGAAATGGGCAACGGCAACCGCTATTCCGGCGGGCCCGTGGAAACCACCATGCGAGTGGTGGGCCTGCCCACCGCGGGCGTGCTGCAGACCTGGCAAACGATTGGCGCGCGCGGCGGTCCCCCTGGGGGCCCGCCCGGGGGGCCGCCGCCGGGAGGCCAGCCGCCCGGAGGCAGCCAACCGATTGTGAATCCGTTGCCTGTCACCCAATGAAAATTGCCCCCCATTCCCGCAACCAGCGCGGTGGCATCGCCCTCATCATGGTGATGATCACCATTTTTGTGCTCACCATGCTGGCGGGCGCGTTTGCCCTGTCCATGAAGGTGGAAACCAAGCTCGCGCGGAATGTCGGCAACGAAACCGAAATGGTGTGGCTCGGCCGGTCCGGCGTGGAATTCGCCCGGTGGGTGCTGGCGCAACAGATGGCCGTTGCCAGCGAACCTTTTGATTCCCTGAACCAGACCTGGGCTGGCGGCCCCGGCAGCCTGGCGGCCTCCAACAGCCCGTTGGCCAACATTTCTTTGAAAGATCACGCCATTGGCAACGGCACCTTCTCGGTGACCATCACCGACCTGGAACGCAAGATTAACATCAACCAGGCGGCGAATGACCCCGATCTGTTAAACCAGGTGTTCATCGCCATGGGCGTGGACTCGGGGGAGTATCCCAGCATCGTGAGTTCCATCCAGGACTGGATTGACCCGGATAACGACGCGCACATCGGCGGCGCGGAGAACCGCTATTACCAGGGCCTGAACCCGCCCTACAACGCCAAGAACGGGCCCATTGACGACCTCTCCGAGATGCTGCTCATCAAGGGCGTGACGCCGGAAATGTATTGGGGCACCGGCTCCACCAACAACCCCAGCCCCATCACCGACCAGCAGCGCAGCGCTTTTGGCACGCTTGGCCCGGTGACTTATGCGGCCGGGTTGGAGCAAATTTTTACCCCGATCTCCAGCGGCAAGGTCAACGTCAATACGGCACCTGATGCCATGCTGCAGTTGATCGGGCAAATTATTAACGATCCTGGTTTTGCCGAAGATGTAAAGAATCTGCGCGCCGGCCCCGATGGCGCGGACGGCACCGAAGATGACACACCGTTGCACAACGTGGGCGAACTGGTCAACGCCGGCGTAAGCCGCCAAGACATCGCGAAACTGAGCCGTTTTTGCGATGTGCGCAGCCGCACCTTCAAGGTGGAGGTGGACGCGGAGATTGGCGGGTATCACGAGTATTACGTAGGCATCCTCGGCCGCGCCAGCGCGCGCGACATCCAGGTGCTGTCCTTCTACCGCGAGAAACCGTGAGGGCCCGTTCTGCTGTCAAAATCATCGTCGTCACCGGCACCGACACCGGCGTGGGCAAAAGCGTTTTCACCGCACTGCTGCTGCATCATCTGCGCGCTTCTGGCTGTCAGGCGCTCGCGTTGAAACCCTTTTGTTCCGGCGGTCGCGGCGATGTGAACTTGCTGCAATCATTGCAACCCGGCGAACTCAGCGATGCGGAATGCAATCCGTTTTACTTCCCGGAACCGGTGGCGCCGTTGGTGGCGGCCCGCAAACACGGGCGCAAAATCCGGTTGGCGGAAGTGGTGCGTCACATCCGCAAAATTGCCTCGCGCTGCGAAACATTGCTGGTGGAAGGCGCCGGCGGCTTGCTCGCACCGCTGGGGGAGGGATTCAATTTGCGGGATTTGATCGTGCGGCTACAGGCGCATTTTTATGTGCAAGTCATTGTGGTTTCAGGCAATAAACTGGGGGTGATCAACCATGTTTTGCTGACCGTCCAGGTGCTGAAACAGGTGGGGTTGAAGCGGGTTTCGGTGGTGTTGACAGAAACTCGGCCGGGCCAAAAAAAGGATCTCGCCAGCGTGACCAACCCGAAAATTTTAAAAGAAATTTTGGAAACGGACGTGGCAAAAGTGCCATTTTTGGGCCGAAATTGCGAAAAAAACGGGGGGCTGAAAAAACACCTAAAATTTTTTAAAAAAACTCTTGCACGGATTCTTAACTAAGCTATTCTCTCGGTCCGCTCTACGAACGAGCGGGTGGTTGCGAGAAAAACAGTAACCAGCGCGCTGAGAACGGTTAGCGCTTACAAGGTCTAAGAGGCCGGGTAAAAGAAGTTTGGCCTCTTGGGTTTTTTGTCCCCTAAATGGGGAAAGCTTTCGGGTGGAAACACTCACTGCTCTTTGAAAATTGAATTGTGCGATAAGTTAGAGCCCCTCTGGAGGCTTCAGTTAGTGAAGCACTCTGGAGAGTTTTAAGATTGTAAAATCGTCCGGTTTCACCACCGGACAACAGATTAAACTAACGTTTTTTAACGGAGAGTTTGATTCTGGCTCAGAACGAACGCTGGCGGCGTGGATAAGACATGCAAGTCGAACGCTGATTTGTGGGTAGCAATATTCGCAAGTCGGAGTGGCGCAAGGGTGCGTAACACGTGGGCAATCTGCCGTGAAGTTGGGGATAACTTGCTGAAAGGCGAGCTAATACCGAATGTGAAAATTGGGGGGCATCCTCTGATTTTCAAAGTTGGGGACCGCAAGGCCTGACGCTTCACGATGAGCCCGCGGCCTATCAGCTAGTTGGTAAGGTAACGGCTTACCAAGGCTAAGACGGGTAGCTGGTCTGAGAGGACGACCAGTCACACTGGAACTGAGACACGGTCCAGACACCTACGGGTG
>DATJIU010000198.1:0-2914 GCA_035492855.1 Dongiaceae bacterium
AGCCGGGCGAGGGCCGACATGCCGGATTGTGTCAACACCGCCAACAAAGCTACCCAGGGGAGCCAGCGCGCGGCCCGGACGGACCAGTCGCCAGCCGGGGGAAAATGCCCCCGGCGCCATGGGCGGGCGGCGGCAAAAGCGGCCAGGGCCAGAAGCGACACCCCAAAACCCAAACCGGCGCTCTCCTCCATTTGCATTTCTGGAATCTCAAACTGTGTGGCTCCCGATTCCAGCATGGCTTGGTTCAGATGGGCATTGATCCTGGCTGGAATGTGCGACTGAACGAAATCATGCCAGCGTTTGGAGAACGGAAACACGGGGGGGGCGAGGTTTTGCACGGGCAATAGCGCGCAGTTGTCAGCGAACCGCCAGAACATGTCCGTCTTGGGGCCGTTTCGGGAAATGCCGGCCCCGGACCAGTCATGCAGCTTGATTTGATTGGCCACCATGATTGGCAATCCTGAACCCAAAAGGGCAATCAATCCCACCGCCAAGGCCCAAACCGGTCGCCGTAATATTTTCCCGCCCACCGGGAAAATGGCCGCGCCCCACGGCAGGAGCAATGGCACATTCCCGAATTTATTGCCCACCATCAAGGCCGCCGCTAGCACGGAAACGGCGATGTCTCCCGCGGCGCCGGTCTTGGCGGCGCGCAGGGCATAGTCCATCGCCGCGAGGGCAAAGACCGCCCCAAACAGGTCGTTGCCAATGCTGCCGGCCTGCAAGAGAAAACAATAGCCCGTGGGCACCAGCCACATCCAATGCCAGGCCGCGCGCCGCCTTACGCCCAGACGGGTGAAAAAACTGAACACCAGCCCGGGCAACAACAGCAAAGAAACCATGTTGATCAGAAAGAGCAGCCGGTCAGTTTCAATCAAGGCAATGAGCGGAGCGGAAACCCATTCGAAAGCGCAGGCGCGACTGTTAAGTCGGTCAAAAATGGTGTGTATCCAATGCCATTGATCCGCCGCCAGCCAATGCAGCACGCGGGGTGTGCGATAAGCCAACGCATCATAGTTGGTGGGGCCATGCAAGGCCCCGCCGAGCAAGGCCAGGCTCGCCAGGATCAAAAACGCCAGCGGAAAGCCGCGCGCGAAACGGTGGCGTAATTTCGGCCAGTAAATCGTTGGCCGGATTCCCCTGCCGGTTGTTCGCGACCAGACGAGCAGCGCGGCCAAGCCCAGCGCCAGCGCCACCGCATAGCCGGCGGCGTTGAGCTGATGCAGGGCTGACAGCGTCCAGCCCGCGCAATTGAGATAGGCGCAGAGCCAGATCCAGATGACAACGAAGGGCGGCATTTTTCTGAAATGAAACGGGGTTTTTACGCGCTGCCCTGCCTGAAAGCAATCAAATTACCGGCCCGTGCAACCGCCGTTGGTCTGGGGGGCGCGCCCTCGCGACCCACTAACTAATGGCGGGTGTCCTCACCGTTGGTTGCGTCCCGGTGCGCCCGCGCTCCCTGAGCATTCAACGGCCTGTGTTCGACCAAGCACCATTCCCCATTCTCCGGCATAAGCACGAAGTGCTTCCGCTTCACGACTCACCAATGGTTGTTGGATGTTCGATGTTGAATGTTGAATGTTGAATGTTTATTTCCCACTTTTGCCTCCGCTCCCTCGGTTTCCTCGGTTAAATCACCTTTGGCCGCCCGACCAAGCACCGTTCTCCATTCTCCGGCCCAACCACGATGTGCTTCTGCTTCACGACTCACGGAAAAAATAAATTGTTCACCGGCTGTTCCCTCGCTCATCGGATGGGAGAGGGTCAGGGTGAGGGAAAAGACGGCGGCTGAACACCGGGCATTTACTTCAATACACTGCCCTCTGTGATCTAAATTCTGGTCCCGGCCTTCTTTGCTTCCCCATAGTGGTTGTTGGATGTTCGATGTTGAATGTTGAATGTTGAATGTTCATTTCCCACTTTTGTCTCCGTTCCCTCCTGTAAACGCAGACGGCCTAAGGCCAGTGTCCAGCTGTGCCCGAACAGGCTTGCAGTTTCGGCGGACTGTGATTCCATCTGCCCGCAATCAGGCATGTCCTCCACTGTTCATTGTGTCATCGGTTCCGGCCCGGCGGGCGTCGCTTGCGCTCGTGCGCTGGTCGCGCGCGGTGCCCGGGTGCTGATGCTCGACGCCGGACTGGAACTGGAAGCCGACCGCGCCCAAATCGTTCGTGAACTGGCCGCCACTTCGCCCGCCGCCTGGCCGCCGGAAAAGGTCTCCGCCCTGACCGGTGACCTCCAGGCCAAGGCCAGCGGCGTGCCGACCAAACTGATTTTTGGTTCCGATTTTCCGTATCGCGACGCCGGCGGGCACCTTCCCTGGCATGGTCCCGACACCGCAATCCGTCCGTCCCTCGCCTTGGGCGGCTTGAGCAATGCCTGGGGCGCGGCCATGCTGCCTCATCGCGACGCCGACATCGCCGGCTGGCCGATTACCAATGCCGACCTCGCCCCGCATTTTCGCGCCGTGACCCAGATCACCGGCCTGGCCGCCGAGACCGACGCGCTGGCCGAATTGTTTCCGCTCCACTGCGATCAGCCGCAACCGCTGCCGGCCAGCCGGCAGGTGCAACGGTTTCTGAATCACCTCGGCCGCCACCGCACCCGATTGAATCAGCGCGGCTGGCATTTCGGCCGGTCGCGTCTGGCGGTGCGCGCGGCGGACAACGAGCGGGGCCAGGGCTGCGTTTGCTGCGGCCTGTGCCTTTCCGGCTGTCCTTACGATTGCATTTACAACAGCGCCGGCACGGTCCGGCAATTGCGCGCGGAAAAAAATTTCACCTATCAGGGCGATGTGATTGTCACCCGCTTGCGGGAAGATTCAACGGGCGTTCACCTCGAAGCCCGGCATCGCGTGACCGGCGCGCCGCTGACGTTCGCTGCCGGCCGGGTGTATCTCGCCGCCGGGGTGATT
>DATJIU010000199.1:0-6594 GCA_035492855.1 Dongiaceae bacterium
CCGAGCGTGTGCAGGAAGGCATAAGCCATGATGACGTGCCCGGCCCAGTCAGGATGCACTCCGTCCGGCCCGGAGACATGGTACGGATGCTCTGCCGTGCCAAAGCGGGCTTGCGCCTCCACGCCGGCCTTGAGCATGGGCCAGAAGATATCGGCAAACCGGACCGATTCGGACTGGGCGATCTCCACGTCAATGTCCCGGAAGGCGCACAGGCTTTCATTTAATTCATCCATGGTGAACTCGTTGCGCTTGTCCACCCAGGGCGGCACCATGCCCACCGCGCCCGCTGACCCCAGCACCACGCGGGCGCCGGCGTGCTTCAGGTTTTCCACAATTTCCGTGTAATTGCGCCGGTACCACTCGCTGTTTACCAGGTCAAAGGGCCGGTATTTAAAATCGTTCATGCCATAGCACAGCGTGGCGATGGTGGGCTGAAACCGCAGGCAGTCATTGGTCATGCGGTGCAGAAAGCCTTCGGCGGTTTCGCCGCTCCAACCATACTGGCGCGTGGTGATTTTCAACTGCGGCACGCAGGCGGTCAGGTAGGTCTCAATGATGCGCGAATAACGTTTCTGTTCGGTGATGGAGTCGCCAATGATGGCCAGCCGGTCGCCTTCCTGCAGCAACAGCGGTCCGGGCGCGGGCGCCTCGCTGGGGTTGAACTTGGCAAACACCCGGTCCTTGGGCTTGCGCTCGTAGAGATCGGCCGCGGTGGCCCGGGGGGTGCCGGTGGTGGACAACAAAAGGCCGGCGCCAAGGAGAACCAAGGTTAGCCGGTGACAGGAAAAGAACAGGGGGTTACGCAGGCAGGAACGGGAGTTGTTCATGCCCGGATAGTGCCGGGACCGGGCCGGCAATTCAAGACCCGGCGCCAGCAGCCCCGGGGTCAGCCGGGTCAGGCCGCAGTTTGGAAAAACTCGTGCACCACTGCCGCCACGCGCTCCACCTGGGCCTGGGTCAACTCCGGGAACAGCGGCAGGCTGAGGCATTCTTTGGCCGCCTGCTCTGTGACCGGGAAATCTCCCGTTTTGTAACCGAGTGAGGCATAGCATTTCTGCAAATGCAACGGCAGCGGATAATGCACCGCGCTGCCCACACCGTTGGCCTCCAGGTATTGCTTGAGCGCATCGCGGCGCGGATGCCGGACCGTGTAAAGATGCCAGGCGCTTTCCACTCCGGGCGCTTCCGCCGGCAGCCGCAGCGGCGTGTCCGCCAGCAGGGTGTGGTAGCGTTGGATGACCTGGCGGCGGGCTTGTAACCATTGATTCAGGTACTTGAGCTTCACGCCCAGCACCGCGCCCTGCAAGCCTTCCATGCGGTAGTTGAAGCCCACTTCATCGTGATGATACCGCTGGCTGGAGCCGTGTTCGCGCAGCGATTTGGCGCGGGCGGCCAGGGCGGCGTCATTCGTCACCAGCGCGCCACCTTCGCCGCAGGCGCCCAGGTTTTTGGCCGGATAAAAGCTGAAGCAGGAAATCACCCCGAAAGTGCCCACGGTTTTGCCGTGATACTTGGCGCCGTGCGCTTGCGCGGCGTCTTCCACCAACGGCAGATTGTGTTTCCGGCAGATGGCCAGCAACGCATCCAGGTCGCACGGCTGCCCGTAAAGGTGCACCGCGAGGACCGCCTTGGTGCGGGGCGTGATGGCGGCCGCGACTTTTTGGGGATCGAGGTTGAACGTGGTGTCGTCAATGTCCACATACACCGGTTTGGCGCCGACGTAGGAGATGGCCCAACTGGTGGCCGCAAAAGTGTAGGGAGTGGTGATGACCTCGTCCCCCGGGCCGACGCCGAGCAACAGCATGGCCACGTGCAACGCCGAGGTGCCGCTATTGAAACCGAGGCAATGCGCCGCCCCGCAGTACTGCGCAAAATCCTTTTCAAACTGCACCACGTCCGGCCCCAGGCAGAACGTGCAATTGTCCAGCGTGCGGGCAATGGCCGCGTCCAGTTCCGGGCGCAGGGCGCGGAGTTGCAGCTTGAGATCCAGATAAGGCACCGTCGGTCCGACCGTTTTCATGTCGGGTCATTATCCACGGAAACGGCGTTTCGGAAATACAAATTCTGGCCAAAACCAGTCCGGGATGGACGTGGCGGGCGCGGGTCAGCTCCGGTTGCGGAACTGCAATTCGTAAAGTTTTTGGTAGGTGCCGCCCGCCTGGCACAAGTCTTCATGCCGGCCGGTTTCCACAATGCGGCCCTGATCCATCACCACAATGAGGTCGGCGTGCAGGATGGTGGAAAGCCGGTGCGCAATGCAGAGCGTCGTACAGCCCTTCATCAATTCATCCAGCGCCATTTGCACCACGCGCTCGCCTTCCGTGTCCAACGCGCTGGTGGCCTCGTCCAGAATGAGAATGGAGGCGTGGCGCACCACGGCCCGGGCAATCGCGATGCGTTGCCGTTGTCCGCCGGAAAGACTCACACCCTTCTCGCCGATGACGGTGTCATAGCCTTCGGGTTTCTCCATGATGAAGTCATGGGCATACGCGTGTTTGGCGGCGGCCACAATCTCCGCCTCGGTGACGCCGGGCCGGCCCAGTTCGATGTTGCGGCGGATGGTTTCGTTGAACAGCACGTTTTCTTGCGTCACCACCGCCATCTGATTGCGCAAGTCGCGGGTGGCTACTTCCCGGATGTCCTGCCCGCCGATGCGCACCGCGCCCTGTTGCGGGTCGTAAAACCGCAGTAGCAGGTTGGCCACCGTGGTTTTGCCGGAGCCGCTCGCGCCCACCAGCGCCACCAGTTGTCCGGGCCGGATGCGCAGTTCAAAATCGTGCAGCACCTGCTTTTCGCCATAGGAAAAATTGACGTGGTCGAAATGAATTTCCGCGCCGGCGGCGGCCAGCGGTTCGGGCGCGGCCGGCTCGGGCACGGTATTTTCCGTGGCCAGCAGTTCAAAAACCCGTTCGCTGGCGGCCCGGGCCTGTTCCAGCGTGCTGTGCAGCCGGGTGACATTCTTGAGCGGCCGGTACATGGTGAAAATGGCCACGACGAAGGTCAGCAGCTTTCCGAAATCCCGCTGGCCCGAATTCCCGGAAAGCAGGTAGAGAAAAATCGCCGCAACGCCGACCGCCCCGAAAAACTCCAGCAACGGTCCGGGGATTTCCACCGCCCGGACGATCCGCATGAAATGACTGACAAACTGCCGGGAAACGGTACGGAACTGGTCGGTGGCCGAGGATTCCAGATTGTAGGCTTTGACCACGCGATGGCCGGTGAAGGCTTCGGTCATGACCTGGGTCAGTTCCGCCGTTTGCGTCTGAATGGCCCGGCTTGAGCGGCGGACCTTGCGGCTGAAGATGGCCAGGGGAATGATGCACACCGGCAGCACCACCATGGAAAGCAGCGTCAGCTTCCAGTCATACCAGAACAACCCCGCCACCGTGAACACGATGGTGACCGGGTCCTTGATAATCACCATGGTGGTGTTGCTCAGAATGTTTTGCAACATACCGGTGTCGCTCATGATGCGGGAGATGAGGTCCCCGCTCGGGTTCTGGCTGAAAAAGCCGGCCGAGAGGTTCAGCAAATGGGCAAACAATTTGGTGCGCAAATCCGAAACCACCCGCACCGCCACCCATTGCAGGTAGTAGATGTTCAGGTACCCAATCACCCCCCGCAGGAAAATGACCGTCGGAATCAAGGCCACCAGGGCGTATTTGGCCCCCTGATGGGCGGAGGAGGCGTGGCTGATGACGTCCACGACGTTATGAATCCACGTCTGAATCCATTCTGGCCCGGCATTGGTAAACTTGGCCAGGGTGTCGGAATTTGCCTGGGGAAAAATCACCGCAAAAACAAAGATAATGGTGCCCACCATGAGCGGTTCCAGCAGGCCGCTGATAATGCCCGTCACCACGCCCGAAAACAGGCGGACGCGATACTGTTGGGCCAGGCCCCAGATCTTCAGCAAAAAGGCGAGCATAAATCCGCCGCCAATATGCGGGGGGCGCCGCGGCGGCACAAATCTTTTGTGAGCCGTCCCGGCTTGTGATAGTTTTGCGCCCGACCCGGTTCCGCCATCGGTTTGGCGGCCGGTCAGAACTGAACGCCACCCATAACATGACCACCACCCGTCTGCCCATTTCCGTCTGCCTCATTGCCGGCAACGAAGCGGCGCGCATCCGGCGTACTTTGGAAAGTGTGGCCGGCTGGACCACCGAGATTGTGGTCGTGCTCAACGATGACGTGTCCGATGGCACGGACAAAATTGCGGAAGAATTTGGTGCCCGGGCATTCCGGCATCCCTGGGCGGGTTTCCGTGAACAAAAAAACCGCGTGCTCGCCTACGCCACGCAGCCGTGGGTGCTGGCGCTGGACGCGGATGAGGAGGTCTCCGTTCCGTTGCGGGAGGCCATCCAGAGCTTTTTCACGGGCGATCACGAGCGGTTTGCCGGCGCCTACTTCGCCCGCAAAGTTTGGTTTCTCGGCCGCTGGATCACCCACGGCGACTGGTATCCCGATCACGTGCTGCGATTGTTTCAAACAAAACAAGGCCGTTGGGGCGGGGCGGCGGAACATTGCGCGGTCGAATTGACCGGCCGGCAAAAGAAGCTGGCCGGCGACCTCTTGCATTACACCAACCCCACCATCGCCAGCTACGTCGGCAAAATTAATTATTACGCCGACATCTACCTGCAACGGCAGCTCGAAGCGAAACGCCGCTGGCGCGCGGCGCCGGCCATCTTCCGCTCCGGCTGGCGGTTTTTCCGGGCGTATTTCATCCGGCTGGGTTTTCTCGATGGCTACCCGGGATTCTTTATCGCCGTCAGCACCGCCTACGGCACCCTGGTGCGGCACAGCCGGCTGTACGAACATTCCCATTCGCAACCGCCCCCATGCGCGAACCCCGAATCTCGCTGATCGTCAGCACCTACAACGCGCCGCTGCCGCTGGCCAAGGTATTTGCCGGCCTGGCGCGGCAAAGCCGGCGGCCGCACGAAATCCTCATTTCGGATGACGGCTCCGGGCCGCCCACCCGCGAGCTCATCCAACAATGGACGCCGCAGCTCGGGCTCCGGCACATCTGGCACGAGGACGATGGCTTCCGCAAAACCATCATTCTCAACAAATCCCTCGCCGCCACCACCGGCGACTACGTGGTGTTGCTGGACGGAGATTGCGTGCCGCACCGCCATTTCATCCGCGACCACCTGGCCGTGGCGGAACCGAATTTCTGGGTGCAAGGCCGGCGCTGTTTTGTGCGGGAACCGTTCGTCCCGGATTTTGCGGCAGGCGAAACCTCCGTGCTGGCCTGGTGGCTGCGCGGGCGGGTTACCGGCGCGGCCAAGGCGGTGCGACTGCCCTTTCCCCTGGTGCAGCGCAACTGCAAGCAACGGGGCATCATCGGTTGCAACATGGGTTTCTGGCGCGAGGATTTGCTGGCGGTCAACGGTTTTGATGAAGATTACACCGGGTGGGGCATTGGCGAAGATTCCGACCTGGGCACGCGGCTGTATCATCTGGGGCGACCCCGCAAATTTGTCCACAACCACGCCATCATTTACCACTTGGATCATCCCTCCCTGCCCAAGGCGCACGTGCCGGACAGCCTGAAACGCCTGCAGCAGACGATTGATTCCGGGAAGGTCCGGTGCGAACGCGGCGTGAGCCAGTATCTGTGACCGCCGGTTATTTCACCAGCCGGTAGTGCTTGCGGTCAAACCGCCAGCCCAGCCATTTTTCCAGCCGCAGCATCCGGCGATGTTTCTTTTCGCGGGAAGTGAGCCGATGCTGGGGATCGGCCTGGAAAAGTCCCTCAGCCGGCGGCAGCCAGTCCCGGACAACTTGCGGATGGGCGCCGGTGAAAAGCTTGAGGATGGCGGGGTCAATCTGCCGGTAATCCACCGCCGTGGATTTCTGGTTCTGCCAGTATTTCTGCACCGCGGCGGTTTTGAGGTTCATCTGCGCCTCGTTCCGCACCCAGCCGTAATGATAAATGGTGGCGCCGGTGTGGGCCGCGCGCGGGTAACGCGATTTTTTGTGGCGTTCAATGACGTTGAAGAACAGCGCTTCGCTGGACCACGCCGGAATGGTGTTGCGGATGATGCGCACTTCCGACCGGTACCAGCCTGGCGACCAGAGGTATGTGTTCGCGTTGCCGTAGAAATGCAGGTAGTCAAACGCCAGGGCTTCCACGCGTTCATCCGCCAGATGCTGTTCCATGGCCGCACGAATCTTGGGCAATTCGGTTTCATGCACCACCTCATCGGCTTCCAGATAAAAGGCCCAGTCGCCGGTGCAATTGAACAGCGCAATGGATTTCTGCTGGCCGTACACGAAGCCCTTGATGCTGTAATCCGGCCGGAGGTTTTCATTCCACTGGGTGGGGATGATGCGGATTTTGGGATCTCCGATGGCCCGCAACTGCACCTCGGTATCATCATCGCAGGGTCCCAGGGCCACGACAAATTCATCCACCAGAGGCAGCACCGAGCGGATGGAGGCCACGAAGGGATAACCCAGCCGCTGGCCGTTGCGCAAAAAGGTGAACCCGCTGATTTTCACCGGAAAAGTTTAGCGAAGTGCCGGGGACTGGACAGCGGAAAGTTGTCCCGGATTTGGCGGCGGTTGTTCAGCGGAAAATCACGG
>DATJIU010000200.1:0-4764 GCA_035492855.1 Dongiaceae bacterium
GATGGCCCGGAATACTCGCCCGATGGCCGGTATATCTATTTCAATTCCGAACGTACCGGCACAATGCAGATCTGGCGCATGCGGCCCGATGGAACGGAGCAAGAGCCGGTAACGCACGACCAGTACAACAACTGGTTTGCCCATTTGTCGCCTGATGGCCGGCGGATGGTATTTCTCTCGTTTGAGCCGGAGGTCAAAGGACATCCCGCCAACCAGAATGTCAGGTTGCGCCTGATGCCGGTCGCCGGCGGTCCGCCCGAAACGCTGGCCACGCTGTTTGGCGGGCAGGGAACCATCAATGTGCCGTCCTGGTCGCCCGACAGCGCCAAGGTGGCCTTTGTCAGCTACCAATTCCTTTAACGGGGGAAGCGCCTCCGGGCGTTTGTGGCATTGCTTTCCGGCACGGGCGTTGGCAAGCTAGCTTTCAAATTTGTATTCGCGAAGTTGTGCCTGCATGAAAGTATTTTCCAACCTGCGCCGGCTGGCCCTACTGCTGCTCGCGTTGCAAGCCGCGAATTGGACGGTCTCAGCCCAGGGATTTGACCTGAATGTCAGCGTCACGCCCGACCCCGTCCTGGTAAATGGTTCGCTGACCTACGTGCTGGATCTTACCAACCGCACCGGATTTTCCCTGCCTAATATCTATATCACCAATACGCCATCGGCGTTGGTCAATCTCCTGGATGTGACCAACAATCACGGGACCATCCTCACCAATACCACCAGCCTGCTGTTCATTGCGGAATCCATGACCAATGGCGCCACGGCGCACATGGTGCTGGTCATCCAGCCGCTCTCCGTCGGCTTGCTGACCAATACCATTGGCGTGCGGGCCATTGAGGTGACCAATTTTTATACCACCAACGTGGTGACCGAGGTGGCTGCCGCGCAGGCCGACCTGGGCGTCACCCTCACCTTGCCCGCGCAACCGGTAGTGGTCAACGATGTCATCACTTTTCAAACCGCCATCACCAATGCCGGACCGGATACGGCGGCGGGCGTGGTACTGACCAATTCCCTGCCCCCGGGGGTGGTGCTACAGGCGGTGTCACCGGCCGGGCAGGCTTATTCCGTGGTGGACACCAACCTGATATTCAGCCTGGGCGCGCTCACCAATGGCACCGGTATGCAATTGCAGTTTTCCATCCTGCCCACCAACGCCGCCACCCTGACGTTTTCCGCCGTCATCGGGGCGCCGGATTTGTTGGACTCCAACCCCACCAACGACACGGCCACGGCCAGCCTGAGTGTGATCAATTATTTGCCTGCCGACTTGCAGGCCGTCACCAATTCCGCTCAGGTCATCAATCCGCAAAACGGGCTGATTGAACAGTCCGTGCTCATTTCCAACGTGGGCACGAACGATGCCCCGGCGGTCCGGCTTGTCGTGGCGGGACTGACCAACCGCCTGTTCAATGCGGTTGGGACTAACAGCGGCAGTCCTTACGTGGTTTACGGCACCAACCTGATGGCAGGGGCCGGGGTCAACCTGTTGCTGCAATATTCCCCGCGCGTTCCGTTTCCGTTCACCAACGGCCAGTTGCAGCCGTTCGCCGTACCCGTGCCGGATCTCACTCCGCCGCCGGTGGCTTCCCGGGATGCCACGCTGACCATCTCGCGACTCCTGTTGCGGACCAATGGCACGGCGCTGCTGGAATTTCCGGCCACGCCCGGCGTGCGCTATACGGTGGTGTACAGCGCCGACGCCTCGTTTTCCAACGCCCTGATGGCGCTGCCGTCGTTCGTGGCCCCGGCCAGCCTGGTGCAATGGCTGGACTACGGGCCGCCCACCACCCTGAGCCTGCCCACCAATACGCCGCGGCGTTTTTATCGTGTCTACCGGAACCCCTGACCCATGTTGCCTGCGCGCCATGATATTTTGAAACCGCACCGGTTGCGGCTGGCCACCGCTGCGGGCTTGGCCGGGGTGCTGGCCGCGGGCGTGGGCTCCCTCACGGCTCAGACCGTGCCCGCCAGCCGCCGGAGCAATCCCAGCGTGGTGGTGTTGATCCCTGCCGCGCCGGATGACTGGACCCGGCATTTCCGCGTGGGCGGCATGGCGGCGCTGAACATTGACGCCAGTTTCAGCATTGGAGGCAACATCACTGTTTCTGGGAACAATCTGGCCAATGGAATTTACGATGACGGCTATGTCCGGGTAGACAACACGGGCAATGCTGGCGGCTTGACCGGTTACTGGGGTTACAATAATGCCTCCCAGTACGATGCTTCGACGCGGACTTTGCTCATGCACAGCACCTCCGCTTTCAATGCCGCCGGTGCCTCCACGGAAGAGAGCGAACCTCAGCCGGGGTTTGACCTCGCATACGGAGGCAACCTCTGGCACTGGGCCGGCGGTCGGCTGGGTTGGGAGCTGGGCTTTGGCCTGGTGCCCATCCAGATCAAGGGTAATCTGAACACCTCGGCGACCGTGGATTTGTTGAGCCGCACCTTTCACGTGCCGGATGGGGTGGATTTGCCCGGGGCGCCATATCAGGGCGGGGTCAGCGGCGAAGGCGAACCGGTCATTCAATCCGACCCGACTTCCCAGACCAGCCAAACCCTGACCGATGGCACGGTGAGTGGCCTCCATACCGTGGATGTCACTTTGTACACGCTCCGCCTGGGACCCTCGTTGTACTGGGATTTATCCCAACGGATTGCCTTGTCGGTCGGCGCCGGCCCGGCGGTGGGAGTGGTGGATGGCAATTTCAAGTACGACGATCTCATCAGCGCCGGGGGCGTCAGTTCGCACGACATCGGCAGTGTCAACACCACCGAGTTGGTCTATGGCGGTTATGTCAACGCCACCCTCATGTACCATGTGCAGCCTGATGCGGATATTTATGTGGGCGTGGAATACATGCCGCTGGGCAATGTCTCCTTTAGCAGTTCCGGCCGCAGCAGCGAACTGAAACTGGGCGGTCAGATTTATCTTTCCGCCGGCATCAACTGGCCGTTCTAACAAATTTCTGCCGCACTATGTTCTTCGCGGCGCCGTCAAGTCACCTCCAGTAACGGTAATTGATGTGCGGGAAAATGTTGTCGGTGCCTTCCAAATGGACCAGGGCGGGTTCATCAATTTTGCCGGCGCACAACTGTTCATAAAGCGCGGTGAAACGGAGCAGGTGGGTTTCCACGCGCTGCCGGGCGTAGCCGGGGCTGGTGTCGTTGCGGAGAATGAACGGCCAGTCACTCGCCTGCGCCAACAGCACTTCGCGGGCGGCCTGTTTGAGCGCGCGCTTGTTCACCCCGCCGCCATGCTCGGGAAACCGCCGGGCCAGTTCCGTCATGCGCTCCTGGGCCACCCGGAGGTGCGGATAAATCCACTCGTTTTTTTCGTTCAACCACACGCGCCAGTGGCCGTCCTCGCCCCAACTGGAAGCGGCGGGCGTGGCCACCTGCTGCGTGGAATGCGTGCGCAAGTATTCCGTGGGCGTGGTGAGTTCGAAGGCTTCCGGATTTTGCGCCGTCCGCCGGGCGAATCCGTCCAGAAAATCCGGCCCTTCGTGCCACCAATGGCCGAACAGTTCCGCGTCGTACGGCGCCACCACCAGCGGGGGACGGTCCATGATTTCATTCAGGCGCTGAAACTGCCGGCGGCGTTCCTGGAAAAAATGTTCCACATGGCCGGTGAGGACCCGTTGGGCATCAGCGGGCGAATAAACTTCCTTGGCATCCGCCCCGGCACCGGTGATGCGATGGTACTTGATGCCGGTAAACCCGCGCACGTGCGGCGCCGGCAGGCAGGGCTGCACGTAATCAAAATCCAGGTCGAAGCCGATGTCGCGATAAAAATCGCGGTACCACGGGTCGCCGGGATAACCCGCCTCGCGGCTCCACACCTGCTCGGCGGAACGCCGGTCGCGGCCAAACGCCGCCAGTCCATGGGGCGTGAAAACCGGCGCGAACACGTCGTAGACCGGCCGCGGCCGCGCGCGCTGCAACCCGTGCGTTTCCGTGATAAACCAGCGCAGGCCCGCTTCCTGCAAGGCCTGATCGAGTTCCGGGGTGTAGGCACACTCCGGGAGCCAGATGCCGCGCGGCGCTTCACCGAACCATGTGCGATGATGATCGCAGGCGGTGCGGAGCTGCGCGCGCAATGACGGCGGATGCTCCACCAGCAACGGCAGCAGTGCATGCGTGGCGGCGCAGGTGATGATTTCCAGCCGGCCGGAATTTTGAAACCGGCGGAAGGCGCCCACCAGGTTGCCCTGGTATTCGTGGTAGGTTTTGCGTACGGCTTGGAACCGGTGCCGGTACATCCTCGCCACTTCTTGGAGCCTGGCGTGGCGCCGGGTGCGCCGGACTTCCTTCTGCGTCAGTGCGATCAGGCTGTCGAGCCGGCGCGCATAGCGGTCGCGCAGCAGCGGGTCCAGCAGCATGGTGCATAAGGTCGGCGTGAGCGTGAGCGTGAACCGGGCTGGCACGTGGTCGCGTTCCCAGCCGGCCAGCAGTTGCACCAGCGGCACGTACGTTTCGGTAATGGCCTCAAACAGCCAGCTCTCCTCCAGGAACTTTTCGTGTTCCGGATGGCGCACAAACGGCAGGTGCGCGTGCAGTATGAGGGCGAATTGGCCGGGCATGGCAGGGGGCTGACGTTGAGTCAGGAAGCGAGGTCGTCCGGAGGAGGTT
The DNA here is from genome assembly GCA_035492855.1 of Dongiaceae bacterium. GTDB lineage: Bacteria > Verrucomicrobiota > Verrucomicrobiia > Limisphaerales > JAFMIX01 > JAFMIX01. The sequence goes on from DATJIU010000200.1 coordinate 4,636, forward strand.
CGTCAGCATCCTCGTCGTCCCCTCCGGCAAACCGGGCGGCCAGCCGGGCGCTTAAGGCCAGCAAAATCAATCCGGCCAGCACGAGCACTGCATGAAACCCCACCTTGACCCAACTAAGTTCCACCTGCC
>DATJIU010000201.1:0-19521 GCA_035492855.1 Dongiaceae bacterium
GTTATATCCTCTCGCCGGAACAGCGCACCGAAATTGAAAAACTCCGGAAGCAGGAGGTGGAGGTGGCCCGGCAGCTCAAGCAGGTGCAGAAGGATTTGCGGCGCGAGGTGGATGCCATGCAGAACCGGATTGAATGGCTCAACATCGCCGCCATGCCGGTGGTGGTGACCCTCTTTGGCGTGCTGCTGGCGTGGCGCCAACGGAAACGGACTTCGGCGAAATGAATCGCAAACAACTGATCCTGATGCTGGTTTTGGTGGTGGTGCTGGGCGGCCTGGCCCTGTTCCGCCAGAGCAAACAACACGCGGCCTGGAACGCTGACCGGCCCGGCGTCGGCCACAAATTACTCCCGGATTTTCCGGTGAACGACATTGCCGGCATTCACCTGCGCGCGGGCACGAACGAACTCGACGTGGTGAAGTCCAACGACCTCTGGCGGGTAACCCAGCGCGGCGGGTATCCCGCCGATTTCAACAAGATCAGCGAATTTCTGCTGAAGCTGAAGGATCTCAAAGTGGTGCAGACGGAAACGGTCGCGGCGGGGGATTTGCCGGAACTGGACCTCGCTCCACCGGGTCCGGCCACCAATACGGCCACCACGCTGGAATTCGCTGATGCCGCAGGCAAGCCGCTCCGCACGGTCTGGCTCGGCAAAATGCACCGGAACTCTGGCGGCGACATGGGCGGTCCGGGTGAGCAAGGCTGGCCGGATGGTCGTTATGTGCTGCCCGGTGGCAGTGGTGATACCGTAGCGGTGCTGGCTGACTCCCTCGAAACAGCAGTGCCCGAGCCGGAGTCGTGGTTGCGCAAGGATTTCTTCAAGGTGGAATCCGCCACGTCACTGGCCGTGACCTTTCCCGCCGCCACAAATTCTTGGGAACTTACCCGCACTAATCCCACCGCGCCCTGGCATTTGACGGCCACCGCGCCGGGAGAGATTTTGGATCCCGCCAAGCTGAGTGCTTTCACCAGTCCGTTCGCCTCGCCCAGCTTGACGGACGTGGCGGTGGGGCTTCCCCCGGCGGCCACTGGCCTGGAACATCCCACCGTGATCGGCCTGCACACGGAGGACGGATTTGATTACACGGTGAAGGTTGGCAGCAAAACCAACAGCGATTATTACGCGACCGTGGCCGTATCCGCGAATCTGGTCAAAGAACGCACCCCAGCCAAGGATGAGAAGCCGGACGCCAAGGCGAAGCTGGACCAGGAATTTCAGGAGCACCTGAAGACGCTCGAAACCAAGCTCACCCGCGAAAAAGGTTATGCCGGCTGGGTGTACCTGATGCCCGGCTGGACGGTGGATCCGTTGCTGCGAAATCGCGCCGACCTCCTCGCCACCAATGCCGCTCCCGCTGCGGCAGCAGCGGAAACCAACGCGGTGCCGGTGAAGGGTGAGAAATAGAACTCAGGTCCAATCGGGAACAATCCCGCTACGCAAAACCGCTGCCTATGGTTCGATTGTGAAATCTGGCCAAGCTCATGGGAGCAGCCAGTTTTTAACCCGCCATCACCCTCAAGATAGGGAGATCAGTGTGCTGCGTTTATTTGGGAATGGCTGGCGGGGTATTGCTCGGACGGGCTTGATCGTATCCGTCGGCGTACCAAGTAAAAATCCTCTCCCGGGGGAGAGGATGCAAGGTGCGAGCGGGCGTTGAATCAGCTCCGGCTTTGGTACAACGCCACCAGTGCCGCGCCGATGGCCTGCGAGAGGTCGCCGAGCGAGGCGGGGATGATATTGATGCTGCTTCGTTGTGGTGGCCAGAGAAAGGGCAGCGCCGTTTCCCGGACAGTGTACAGGTAACGCGAGCGAAATTCTTCCGTGGTGGATTCCGGGTCCATCAGGCCGCCGCCAATCACCACAAATTGCGGGTCCAATGCCATGGCGAGATTCGCGATGTGGATGCCCATGGCGCGCGCCTGGAAGTCGAAAATTTCCAGCGCCAGCGGGTCGCCCTTCTGCGCCAGCCCGCGCAACGAGAGCGCCTTTTCCTTGGGGCTCAGTGGCGACTTGGCGAGATCGTGATTCGGATACTTGGGCAATTTTTCCTGCAACAGATACGGCAGGCCGGAGATGGTGGTATAAACTTCCACGCAACCCCAGGTACGGCCGCAACCGCACGGATAGGGCTTGATATTATCGAGCAACTGCAACGGCGCGGCCATGTGCCCGCCTTCCATGCCGTTGAGCGTATCGCCATCCAGCGGCAGCCCGTTGCGGTCCACAAACGCGCAGCCCAGGCCGGAGCCGGGGGCGAGCAGGAGCACGGAGGCGTTGGTGTCGCCCCGGGCAAATTTGGCCTCGGCGACGCCGCCGTAATTGCCGTCGTTGCCCACCACCAGTGGGATCGCCCGGCCGGCCTTGTGGCTCAGGGCATTCAGGTAATCGGCATAAACATCCCACCCTTCAAAGGTGGCGGGCAGGTTGGGGGAACGGCCAAACACGCCGTAGCGCAGGTATGGTCCGGGAATGGAGAGCCCCACGCCCTGCACCGCGTCCCACGTCAGTTGGTTGGCGGCCAGGTAACCGGTGATGGCGTCCACCCAGCCGGACACCACGGCAGCGCGCCCGTTCTGGGCGTTGGTGGGCTGCTGGACGAGTTTGGTGGAAATGATCGTGTCGTCGGCCCAGACCCCGCCGACTTTGGAGGTGGTAGCGCCGCTGTCCGTGCCGATGTAAACTTGCTTCTTGTCGTTGGCCATAGGTTGCAATGCGGTTAAGACTGGAAAAATGTTGGCGCAGTAAACCGCATCCGCCAGCGAAAGTAAATCCTATCCGCAAGCAATGGCCGCACGACCGGGGCGGGCCAACCGCAGTTTAGTTCTTGGAGGTGCTCCGTTGTTGGAGCCATTGCAGATCCGAGGTGCCGGCCTGGGGCTTCACGTTGAATCCGGTGGCCTTGATCAGATTCTGATCCCGCCAGTGCTTGATCTCCGCATGGCCGTCGGCAAAGGAGAGGCTGCCGGCATTGCCATGGTAGCTGGCCGGGGTATCCACCCAGGTGGAAGACGTGGGGTCGCAGACAAAATAACCGTCGTTGATGGTGTTGGGGTTTTCATCAATGAATACAAAGGCCAGCGCGGGGGAGGGGTTGTTGATGCTGCCGTATTTGCGGAACACCCGCACCGGGCTGTTGTTCCAAATCTCGATGGGGTTCATCCACGCGTTCATGCTCATGCTGCGCACGGTCGGCGCGCCGTTGACGGCTTTCTGATCGGCAGGACACTTGTACACCTTGGCGGAGTTGATGAAGGGATAGAGCAGCCCGTGAATCACGAACCAGTCGTTGGTGGCGGAGTCACCGGTGTCCACCCGGCCGTTGACCCACTGCGAATTGGGCGCACCGGATTCCACATCCTGCAAGCGCGGCCGCACCACCAGGTTGTTCAGGCCGCCCACCGGCACCAGTCGGTCCTGGTTTTCATCCGCGTACTGCATCCAGCCGAGCTGGAGTTGCCGGAGATTGTTGAGGCAACTGATGCCGGCGGCCTTTTGCTTGGCGCGGCTCAAGGCCGGCAACAACAGCGAGGCCAGAATGGCAATGATGGCAATGACCACCAGCAGTTCAATCAACGTAAAGGCGGTCGGGCCGCTCCGCCGCCGGAAAGGCGTCGGGAAATTCATTTCTGAGAAACTTGGCTTTTTCATTTTTCGTTCAATCTGTATCGCTTGGGCTTCTGGCGGGAGACGGCCGGCGGAAAGGGTCTTCATGGCCTTCCCGCCGGCTCCCGTCACCCCTGCTAGTTGGACAGCCGGAAGAATACCGACCCGGCTGCCGAATTTCCTGTCACCGTAACCGGGCTGGCGCCGCCACCCGGATAATCCGCCCAGCCCGCATTCAAGCCGGCATTGGGGGCGTTGGTTTGAGCCTGCAAATGAAACGCGGGGTTGTCCCAGCTCAGCGTCAGCATCCCGCCGGAATAGCTCCAGTGCAGCGGCGCGGGCGTGGCGGCCGATTCAGGCACGAGCAGATAGCTGTTCGGATTCACGTTGCCGGTCACGGTGGTCGTACGCAATGTGGCCAGACCGCCCAGGGTCAATGTCACCGGTTGCCCGTTGTTTGTATTGATCAGCGGCACCCAATCAAACGCGTTATATCCGCGGCCCAAATGAGTGAAGGTGCCAAGATACGTGGCGTTGCCGCCCGCCACCCGGTCGAGTTGAATCTGGCTGGTGAAGCCAGTGTCGCTGGCCACGCGGGCGTACACCTGGAAATTGCCGACGGGATAGGCGTGCGTGTAATTGAGCCAGGCATTGGTGGCCCACCAGGATACATTATAATTGAAGGCCAGCGCGTTGGTCTCTTGCGCCGCCACCAACTCGCGGGTGGGCGTGTCGGTACAGGTCGAGGTGGCAATGGCGTCCACCGAGCGGTAGCGGAAGTCGGCTGTGGTGGGCGGCGTCACGTCGCCGACGAAGCTGTCCACGTTATCCTGGCCCACCTGGTCGAAATAACTGTTCGCGTCAGCGGTGGAGGTAATAATGGGCTGATCAATGTGCTGACCGCCGTTGAAATCCCAGTTCTCCGCCTCAATGTCGTAGCTCGCCGGATCAAACGTATCGAAATAAAGCGTGGTGGCATGCGTGTTGCCGGCGTCATCCGTGACAGTAATGACAGTGGTATAGTTGGTGGTGTTAAGCACCAGCGGGGCGCTTACCTGCCAACTGCTGGATGAGCCGCTGAAGGTCAGGCTGTTGTTGGTCACTCCGTTCAGGGTCACCGTCACGTTGTTCTGGGCAATCGCATGATTGGCGCTGCTGACCGTGAAGGTGAGCTTGTTGGTGCCCTGTTCCAACGTGCTGCCGTCCGGATACACGCCGGTGATGGTGGGCGTTTCCGTGTCCACCGGCGCCAGCAGGAAGAAATTCAGATTCGCACCCGAGCCGGCGGAGACGCGCAACGTCTCCGTGTTAGTGAGGGCCACCCGCACGGCATTGCCGAACCGGTCCGTCAACGGCACGTACGCATAAGAACCCCAGCCGTTGGCCGGGAAACGGAACGCCCCCAAGTCCGTCGTTGTCTGATCGGTGGTGCCCTGACCGCCGGTCACCAGCGAAACCGGCACGGTGGCATTCGGGCCGTTGCCACTGGCTATGCGGGCGTAAAGAGTGTAAGTGCCCGCGGGGAAGGTCCGTGTGTAATTCACCCATTCCGACGGCTGATACGACGTGATGCCCACGTTATTGCCGCTGGGGAAACCGCCGCCGTCAAACCAGCCCACGTTGTAATCCGAAACGCCGGCGGTGACAAAATTCTGCCGGGGCACATCGCCCACCACGCTAGTGGCCATGTTGTCGAGCGTCCGGTAGGTATGATCGCCGCTGGCGTTGTGGTCGTAATAATCCACGCCTGCCGTGCCCGTGACGTCGAAGTAGCTGCCCGCCGTGGCGGTGCCGGACAAAATGGGCGCATTCACAAACTGGCCGGAGTTATAGTCGTAGTCCTCGCCTTCCCACACGAATTGCGGGGCGAAGGTGTCGAATGCAAAATTCTTGATGGACGTCAGGCTTACCGAATCGGTGACCTCAATGGTGGCGGTGTAAACCCGGTTGGTTTGCAATCCGGAGTAGGTGACGGTGATGTTGGTGGTGCCGGAACCGGTGGTCACCAGGCTGCCGGAAATGTCCGCGCCATTCAGCGTCACCGTGACGCCGCTGCTGTCAATCGGCGCCGCCGAGGTAACGGTGAACGTCAAGGCATTGGTGCTCTGGAGCAGCCGGGCGCCGTCGGGATACAGGTGGCCAATCACCGGCGGGTCAATGGGCGCGGTGAGCACGGCGTTGTCGAACCAGGCTGAGCCGGTGCCGTTGGGGTTGCACAGTTCCACTTTCAGGAACTTTGTGCCCGCCGGCGAGGTCGCCGCGTTGGTCCAGTTTTGGTACGGCACGCCCACATCATATTTGTCGCCGAGGCCGCCATTGGAACTGTTGTACAGGCTGTCGGTGGTATTGACGAAGTTGGAGGAAATGGTGGCGTTGTTGGCATCCAGGAACCACAGCCGGATCTGGCCGGTGGGCAGCCACCAGTTTTCCGCGCCCGCCTGGACGGTGAGGGTGTATGCCACATTGGGCGCCGCGGCAATGGTCTGCCAGGCAAAGCCCCCGGCATTGCCGGCGGAAGCCCCGCAGGTGAACTGCAACGTACCATCATACAGTGGGCCGGTACCGGCAGCATTGGTGCCCGCGCCCTCCGGCCAGCCGCTGGGCCACTGGGTCGCGGTGGTGCCGGTCAGTTTTCCGGGGACTTCGGCGGAGGCCCACCCACCGCCGTAAGTGAACGTGCTCCAGCCCGAAAGGCCGTTGGCGAAATCGCCGTTCACAATCAGATTATTGGTGGAGGCGCCGGCGGGACGGACCGCCAGCAGCCCGCAAGCGAGGGCCAGCAGTGCCACCCGCCAGCGGAGGGTTTTCTTGGTAATGGTTGGGATGATCATGTTGCGAGGGAATTGCTTGGGGTTTGGTTGCTATTGGGATAACGGGTTGGAATCAAATGCCCGGTGCAGCGATGATGACAAGGGTGCCATGGTTATGCGTTCGGATTTTCGACGTCACTGTAACAACTGTCCGCGCGGGCCACATCCCTCTTTCGAGGGGTTGGCAAAACCGCGCGCCAATGCCAGCCTGAAGCCTGCCACGCCGCGCAATTGGACTTGGTTTTAGGCGGCCGGTCCCGCAGTGTTGTACCGCAACCACATGAGAACCACCGCTCCCCGGCGAATCCCCTACGGCACCCACACCGGCGGGGTTGGCTCCGGGTTCGCGGTCGTGCGGATAGCTGTTTGGGGGGCGCTGCTGCTGCTCTGCGGGCTGCCTTCCCTCCGGGCGGACGTGCTCACCAACGCCGCGCAGGTGCTGTCGCTTTCGGCGGCCCAGGCGGAACAGCGTTATCCCGTTCAGGTCAAGGGCGTGGTGACCGCCGCCGAACCCGACTGGGCCGGCCGGTTTTTCGTGCAGGACGCCAGCAGCGGCGTGTTTGTGGAACTCATCTCCACCAACCATCCCGTGGCCGGCGACGAGGTGGAGGTGTCCGGCGTCACGCTGCCCGGCGCGTACGCGCCCATCATCACCCAGCCCACCTGGAGAAAGACCGGCACGGCGCCGTTGCCGCCGGGCCGCGAAGTACCCATCGAGGACCTCATGTCCGGCATTGAAGACGGCCAGCGCCTGACGGTCACCGGCGTCATCCGGGCCATCGGACCGGACCCGGGTACGTCCACGAATTTCATGTTGGACCTCGCCGCCGGGGGCTTCCGCCTCCCGGTGATTACCCTGTTGCTGGCGGAGACCGACCCCGCGCGGTTGGTGGGCGCCAAGGTGCGCGTCACGGGTACCGCCGCCGCCAAATTCAACGCCACCCTCCGGCACTTGATTAACGTGACCCTCTACGTGCCGCGCCTGGAGGATCTGGTCATTGTCTCGCGCGAGGCCGGCGACCCGTTTGCCGAGCCCACCCTGCCATTGAATACCATCGCCCAGTATCAGCGCAATTTGCTGCCCGGCCAGCGCGTGCATATCCGGGGCGTGGTAACCATGCAACGGCCGGGCGAGGATTTTTTTCTGGAAGATGCGACGGGCGGATTGCATGTGCAAAGCCGGCAGACGAAGCTGCTGACCGTGGGCGAAGTAGTGGATGTGGTGGGTTTCCCGGCTTTCGAGAATTACCTGCCGGTGCTGGAGGATGCCATTTATCGCCCGAGCAATGAACCCGGTCAGACGGTAAAGGCCCGCCCCGCCACCATGCAGGAAATTCAGGACGGCCTGCATCATGCCGACCTGGTGACCCTCACGGCCAAGGTGCTGGACCGCACCCTGCAACCCGGGCAGTTGTTCAGCCACCGTTCCTGGACCCAGACCACGTTGCTGTTGCAGGACAACAACCAACTGTTCACCGCGCAGGCCGAACTGCCCCATGGTGTCACCACGCTGGCCGACATTCCCATTGGCAGCACCATTGAAGTTACGGGCGTGTGTTTCACCGAGACCGACGCCGACCAGCATTTGCGGTCGCTGAAAATCCTGCTGCCGGATGCCGCGGGTGTGCGCATCCTGGCCCGGCCAAGCTGGCTGACGCCCGGGCGGCTGCTCATCGGGCTGGGCATCCTGTTCGCCGTGCTGGTGGTGGCGGTTTTCTGGACGGTGATGGTTTCCCAGCGCAACGCCGCCCTCGGCCGGTTGGTGACCGAAAAGGAAGCCGCGCAGCGGGAATTGCAACTGGCGCATGACCAGCTGGAGGACCGGGTGCGGGAACGGACCGCCCAGTTGAAATTCCAGATTTCCGCGCGGAAGGAGGCCGAGGTGCAATTCAACGCCACCCTTCAGGAACGCACTCGGCTGGCGCAGGAGTTGCACGACACCCTGGAACAAACCCTCACCGGCATTGCGTTGCAACTGGACACCACGTCCAAGTTGTTTCAGACCAAACCGCAGGCGGCGAGCCATCACCTGGAGCTTGCGCGCGACCAGGTGGCCCTGAGCCAGGTGGAGGTGCGCCGGTCCATTTGGAATTTGCGTTCCCGCGCGCTGGAACAGTTTGACCTGCCGAGCGCGCTCGTGACCAGCAGCAAGCAGCTCACCGAGGGCACGGAGGTGCGCATTGAAGTAACCACCAAGGGCCGGGTGCGGCCGTTGCCGGAAATTGTGGAGGACAACCTGCTCCGCATCAGCCAGGAGGCCATGACGAACATCGTCAAGCATTCCCGCGCCACCGCGGCGGAAGTCATTCTGGATTACGGCGCGCAAAACATCCTGCTCCGCATCAGCGACAACGGTCGTGGTTTTGCAGCGCCCGCCGCCGGGCCCGCCGAGGGGCATTTCGGCCTGCTGGGCATGGCCGAACGCGTCAAACGTCTGAACGCCGAACTGGACATCAAAAGCACGCCGGGGGCCGGCACGCAGGTGCGGGTGCAGGTGCCCTTGGAACGGGCCGAACCCCACGAAGCCGCCGAACTCTGAGTATCCCTGATGAAACCCACAAGTCCCATCCGCATCCTCATCGCTGACGACCATTTTGTCGTGCGCATGGGATTGCTGGCGCTGGTTAAAACCGAGCCCGACATGGAAGTCATTGGCGAAGCCAGCGACGGCACCCAGGCCGTGGAGATGTACGAACGATTGCAACCGGACCTGGTCTTGATGGACTTGCGGATGCCCCGCAAGGATGGCATCGCCGCCACGGCGGAGATCCATGCCAAACATCCCCAGGCCCGCGTGCTCATGCTCACCACCTACGATGGCGATACGGATATCCACCGCGCCATCTCCGCCGGTGCCCGGGGTTATGTGCTGAAACAATCCACCGGCGACGAACTGATTCCCGCCCTCCGCGCCGTGGCCGCCGGTGAAAAATGGATTCCCAAGGAAATCTCCAGCCGGCTCGCTTCCCGGAAATTGTTCGATGAGCTGACGCCGCGCGAGGTGCAGGTGCTGGAGCAACTGGCCAAGGGACTCGCCAACAAGGAAATTGCCGACGTGCTCAAAATCACCGAGTACACCGTCAAGGATCACCTCAAAAACATCCTCGGCAAACTCCAGGTGGCTGACCGCACCGAAGCCGTCACCGTGGCCTTGCAACGCGGCATCATCCGGTTGCATTAACTGCCCGTAAAAAAGTGGCAGCCGAAATTAGGAATCGTTGATGGCGCCCCGGCTGCCGCGGATATTTGCGCCGCGTTACCTTGACTGCTGCGAAAAAGCGGCTATTTAACACCTGTTAAATGGGTTTGCCGGGTTCGGGCGACCGCTCCCGGTTTTGCCCGGCAAAAAAATGAGTCTCCGGGTTGCGTTTTTGGCGCCATCGCGTTATTCGTTGGGAAAACAAAACTGAACCCCCTCATGAACCTCCGCTCTCTCGCTCTCCCGTTCCTGGCTGTGGCTGGCCTCGCCCTGCTGCCCGGCTGCCAAACCGGATCCCAATTTGCCCAGGTGGAAAATCCGCCGCCGGGCTTCTCGGCCCTGTTCAACGGCACGGACCTGGCCGGCTGGTGGGGGGCGGATACGGAAGACCCACGCCAATACCTGGCCCTGCCGGCGGAGGCGTTCCAGAAGAAGATGGTCGCCAGCCTGCCCGACATTTCGCGGCACTGGTCGGTGGACCGCGCCACGGGCGACCTGGTCAACGACGGCCACGGGCTGTTCCTCACCACGGACAAGTCCTACGGCGATTTCGAACTGCTGGTGGATTACAAGACCGTGCCCCGGGCCGACAGCGGTATCTATCTGCGCGGCTGTCCGCAGGTGCAAATCTGGGATTCCACCGAGACCGACAAGTTCAGCCTCGGGGCGGACAAGGGCTCCGGCGGCTTGTGGAACAACCATGCCGGCGCGCCCGGCAAGGACCCGCTGGTCAAGGCCGACCGCCCGTTTGGCGAGTGGAATCATTTTCGCATCATCATGGTTGGCTCGCGGGTGTGGGTGTGGTTGAACGGCCAGCAGACCGTGGACGGCGCCATCATGGACAACTACTACGACGCCAAATTGCCCGTGCCGCCGCGCGGGCCCATCCAGTTGCAAACCCACGGCGGCGAAATCCGCTGGCGGCGGGTGTTCATCCGCGAAATTGGCAGCGACGAGGCTGACGCCCGGCTGCGGGGCACGGATCCGGACGGGTTCAAATTCGTGTTTAACGGCACGGACTTTACCGGTTGGGCCGGCCCGCTGGACAACTACCAGATCAAAGAGCATGCGGTGATGTGCCTCCCAAACAAGGGCGGCACCATTTACACCCAGGCGGAATATACCAACTTCGTCGCCCGGCTGGAATTCAAGCTGCCGCCCGGCGGCAACAATGGCCTGGCCATCCGCTATCCCGGCACTGGCGACACCGCGTATGTAGGCATGTGCGAATGTCAGGTGCTGGATGACAATTATGAGCAGGCCACGGGACAGAAGATTGACCCCCGGCAGGCGCATGGTTCGGCGTACGGCATGGTGGCCGCGCAGCGCGGTTACCAGCATCCCATCGGCGATTGGAATTATGAGGAGGTGACGGTCACCGGCTCGACCATCAAAGTTGAACTCAACGGCACGGTCATCCTTGACGCCGACCTCTCCCAGGTGGATACCTTTATGGACGATAAGAAGCATCCGGGCAAGGACCGGACCAGCGGCCATTTTGGGTTTGCCGGGCACAACGACCCCGTCATGTTCCGCAACATTTCCCTCAAGGCGCTTAACTGAAACCTGATTGATTCATGAAAAGGCACTCGCTTCCCTCCCGCCGGTCATTTCTCAAAACCCTGGGCACGGCAATTCTGGCCGCGCCATTTGTCACCAGCGATTTGCTGGCGCGCTCGCCGAACAGCACCTTGCGTCACGCCAGCTTTGGCGCGGGCGGCATGGCGCTGGGCGACCTGACGGTCATCGGCAATTGCAAGGGCGTGGACCTGGTGGCCATTTGCGACGTGGACCTCGACCGCACCGTGGAAGCGCTCAAGGCCTTTCCCAAGGCCAAGGTGTATCGCGACTGGCGCGAGTTGCTCGACAAGGAGGACAAGAACCTGGATTCCGTCAATGTCTCCACGCCCGACCACATGCACGCGCCCATTGCGGTGAGCGCCATGCAACTGGGCAAACACGTGTACGGCCAGAAACCGCTCGCGCATAACATTTACGAGGTGCGCCGCATGACCGAGATCGCCCAGCGCAAAAAACTGGTCACCCAGATGGGCATCCAGATCCATTCCGCAGGACCGTATCGCACCGGCGTGCGCGTGATTCAGGACGGCGTCATCGGCAAGATCAAGGAAGTGCATTCCTGGTGTCCCAAATCCTGGGGCGATACCGACCCGCTGCCGCAGCGCAGCGACCCCGTGCCCGCGAATCTGGACTGGGACCTCTGGCTCGGCGTGTGCGCCAAACGCCCGTTCATCGGCGGCGAATATTATCATCCGTTCAACTGGCGCAAGCGGCTGGATTTCGGCACCGGCACGTTCGGCGACATGGGCTGCCACATTTTTGACCCGGTCTTTGGGGCCATCGGCCTGACTGCGCCGCTCTCGGTGCGTTCGGAAGGAACGGCGCCCAACGAGTGGAACTGGGCGTTGAACAGCAAGATTGTCTATCACTTCGCCGGCACCGACCGCACGGCGGAAGGCATCCTGCCCATCACCTGGTACGACGGCGCGTCCAAGCCGCCTGCCGACGTGGTGGCGTTGCTGGAAGGCGATGACTTGCCGGATACCGGCTCCATTTTTGTCGGCACCCAGGGTGCCATGGTGCTGCCGCATTACAGCCGGCCCACGGTGTATCCCAAGGCCAAGTTCAAGGACTACGAATATCCCGACGCCGGCGAGGCCAACCACTGGGGGCAGTTTGTCAAAGCCTGCCAGGGCGAGGGCAAGACCACCGCGGACTTCACCTATTCCGGCCCGCTCACGGAAACCATTTTGCTCGGCGGCATCGCTTCGCGGTTCCCGCAGACCACGTTGCGCTGGGATTCGGCCAGCATGAAGTTCACGTTGCCCGAGGCCAACCAATACATCCGCCGCGACTACCGGCACGGCTGGAAGGTCAACGGCTTGTCGTAAGCGGGAAGCCGCGCTCCCGTTACCGGTTCGCGGGTTTCACATCGCGGCCTTGGAACGCAAACCAGATGGTGCCAATCACGCCGAAGCCAAACGCGACGAGCAGGTTTAACCGCGGGTTGATGGCCCACAAGCCCGCGCCGCCCAGCGCGGCAAACGACACCACCACGTCGCGCACCAGATAGTACAGGCCGAACATCGCCGCGCGCCGGTCTTCCGGCGCCAGGTCGAGGATCAGCGCCTTGCGGGTCGGTTCGCCAAATTCCTTCAGTCCGCGCATGACGAACGCGCCGAGCAACGGCCAGAAAGATTGCGCCCCCAGCAGGGTCAGCGGGAACAACGTGAAGAAAACAAACGTCGCCAGCACGAACGGTTTTTTGCCCAGCCGGTCCGCCCAGTAGGCCACCGGAATGTAGCACAGCACGGCGGTCATCTGTTCCACCGCCGAGAGCCAGCCGAATTGCAGCTCGGTCACCGGATGCGCGATGATGGCCCGACAGCACCACACCACCACGAAGGCGTCGGGGATGCGTTCGCAGAAGCGGATCAGGATGTCGCTGACGAGCAGGTTGCGGAGGTCGCCGTTCATTTGCCGCCAGAGCTTGAGTGGATTTTTCTCCGCGGCCTTTTCCGAACGCTGACCCTCCGCAATCAAGATCTGTTGCAACACAATGGCCAGCAGGGCTAGCGCCAGCGCCAGCACAAACGCCAGTTGCACCCCGCGTTCCACGCCCCAGATGGTGATGAACATTCCGCCCGTCACCGGCCCCAGCATCTTGGGGAAGCGCCGCACCAGCGATTGCACCGAGACGCCCATCGTGCGTTTGTTTTTGGGCACGACCTGCGCGATGAGTTCCATCGTGGCCGGCAACGACAGCGCCGACCACGAAATGAAAAACGCCGCGCCCAGCAGCACCGCCCACCAGGTGTGAATGAAGATGACAATCAGATAGCCGGCGATGGACACCAGGTTGAACACCAGCAGTGCCCGCTTGTGCCCGAGGTGGTCCGTCAGGTAACCGCCGGGAAACGAATAAAGCGCCGAGAGAAAATCATCCAGCCACGCGAGCAGGCCGATGGCCAGGATGGCCGTGGCGCTGGTGGTCAGTTGCTGGAGGTAGAGCGGCAGGAAACGTTCCGCCAGGTGCTCGCCCATGCCCACGAGCACCACCATGGCCAGCATGCCCACCACACTGCGGCGGAGTCCCAGGCCCTCCTTGATTTTAGTTCCCAGGCTCATGACGGGGATTCGCCGGCGGCGGATTTTTTCACCGGCAGACAAAACCGCAACCCCTGCGGGCCGTCGTCCAACACCCGCGTCTCGACGTCAAACACGCGGCGGATGGTTTCGGGCGTGAGCACTTCCGCGGGCGGGCCGGTGGCCACCAGCCGGCCGTCGCGCAGGGCGAACAAGCGGTCCGCGTAGCGCGCGGCCAGGTTCAAATCATGCACGACCAGCACAATGGTTTGGCCCAGTTGCCGGTTCAGCCGCTGCAGGCAATCCATCACGTCAAACTGGTGCGCGAGATCGAGGAACGTCGTGGGCTCGTCGAGGAACAGGCAGTCGGGCGCCTGCGCCAGCAACATCGCCACCCAGCTCAGTTGCCGCTGGCCGGAACTCAGGTGGCTGACGCGCCGCTCCCGCAAGGCAGCCACGCCGGTCAGGCGCAACGCCTTGGCCACCGCCTCATGATCCTCCGCGGTCAGCGGCTCAAACAATTTCCGGTGCGGATAACGGCCGTGATACACCAGCCGTTCCACCGTCAGGTCGCCCGGTGCAATATTTTCCTGGAAGAGGATCCCGATACGTTGCGCAAGCTGCCGCGGCGCGAACTGGGCGAGGTCCGCGCCGTCCAGCAACACGCGGCCCGACTCGGGCTTGAGCTGGCGCGCGAGTGTTTTGAGCAGCGTGCTTTTGCCCGAACCGTTCGGGCCAATGAACGCCGAGATTTTGCCCGGCGGAATGGCCAGCGAAACCTCGTTCAACACGAACGGCTGGCGCGCGTGATAACGCACGCAGAGGCGTTCGCCGGTCAGGCCGGTGGCGGTTGACGGAGTGGGGGTCATAGCTTGCCGATCTCCTGGCGGCGGCGCATGAGGTACAGGAAAAACAGGCCGCCCAATACGCCGGTGACAATGCCCACCGGCACCTGCACCGGCCGGAACAGCAGCCGCGCCACGGCATCGGCGCTGACCAGCAACGCCGGGCCCGCAAACAGGCAACCTGTGAGCAGCCGCCGGTGCGCGCTGCCCACCACATTGCGGACCACGTGCGGCACGATCAAGCCCACAAATCCCACCAAGCCCGCCACGGCCACCGACGAGGCCGCCGCCATGATGGCCGTGCCCGCCAGGAAAAACCGGGCGCGCTCCACCGACATGCCCAGCGCCCGCGCCGTGGGGTCTCCCAGCAGCAAAACGTCCAGGTGCCGGGAAGCCGCCAGACTCAAAACGCAACTCAGGAAGGTCCACGGCGCAATCATGCGCACCTGTTCCCAACCCGCGCCGGTGAGCGAACCGGTGGTCCAGGCCAGCGCGTTTTGTACGAGGTTGATGTCCTTGGCGAGAAAGAAAACGGCAGTTTGCAGCGAGCCCGCAATGGCCGCCACGATCACGCCCGCCAGCACCAGCCGCACCGGGCTGGTGCCGTGATGCCACGCGATGAGGTATACCAGCAGAAAGGCGCCGCCGCCGCCCAGCATCGCCACCAGCGGGAGATGCGGTCCCAGCACCGGGTACACCACCAGCACCAGCAGGATGGCCAGGCCCGCGCCCGAACTCACGCCCAGCAAATACGGGCTCGCCAGTTCGTTGCGGGTGACCGCCTGGAAGATGCTGCCCGAGAGCGCCAGGTTGATGCCCACCAGCAACCCCACCAGCACGCGCGGCAGCCGGATGTTCCAGACAATCAGCGTGGCGGTATCCAGCGGGTTCGCCTCCGGCAAGCCCCACGCGTGGGCCAGCTTATCCCCCAAAAATAATCGCACCAGCACTCCCGGATGCTGCCAGACCTGCGGATCGGTCAACGCCGCCAGGGCGCTGCGCCCGGTCGTCTCGTAGGCGCCGGCCATCAGTTGGACCAATGTGGCCACCGCCAGCAGGCTCAACGCCCCGGCGATCAACCACCCCAAGGGCCGGTGACTGGATTTAGCGGGAAGCACGTTCGTGGTTGGGAATGCCCTTCAAAATGGCCGCCACGCGGGCGCGGTCGAACAACTGCTCCGGCGGAGGATACTGCTGGTCGTCGCGGTAGGGGCCGAAAATGTCCGGATAGATTTGCTTGGCGGCCATCTCGATCTGGAACAGGTAGAAGACCGGTCCCTGCAACGGCGTGCCGCCGGGGTAAATGCGGTTCTCGCGAAAAGCCGTCAGCCGTTGCGCCAGCGGGTTATCTTTGAGTTGCAGCAGTTCCGTATAACTGTTGCGCGACGTGCCGCTGGGCGACGCCGGGTAGATGGCAAACGGCACAATGAGCACATCGGGGTTGAGCGCCAGCAGGCCCTCCAAATCCAGCGCTACGCCGGTGCCGCCCCCGCCGCCGTAGGTGGTGGCCTGGATGTTCGCAAAGGCGTCGCGCGCGCCCACGTCGCGGTACTGCGCCTGGCCAAAGCCGCCGTGGAGCAGGCTGTACGGCGTGAACCGGCCTTTGCTGTAAAACACCAGGCCGATGCGCGGCCGTTTTTCTTCCGGCGGCAGCCGGGACGCGATGTTCGTCACCATTTCATCGTACACCTGTTTGAGCTGGGCAATCGGCTCGGGCCGCTGGTACACCTGCGCCACCTTGTCTGCCAGTTCCCACAAGGTGTAGAACTCATACGGTTCCTGGCCGGGATAGTTGTCTTCGCGGCTGTACCGGTTGGCAAAGAACGGCCCCACGTTGCGGGCAATCTCCACCACATCCCCCGGGCTCCAGCCCTGGCTGCGGCCCAGTTGCAGCGGGTCAATGTGATGCACATCCGCATGGAGTGCGTACAGCAGTTCCTTGTCAAACATGCCGCCCATGGGGGAGAGATACTTCAGGTGCCGCGGGTCCAGGCCCACGGTCACGTCCGGCAGTTCAGCGTAAAAGCCGTCATAGAAATTGCCCGGGTAACCGGTGGCAAGGAGCTTCGGTTCGGCGCGCACCGCCACCAGCATGTCGTTATAGTTGGCATCCTGCGTGACCACCCGTTGCGGCACGCGCGGGAAGGTAACCGCGCCCATGGGCGACATGTTTACCGCGTAGGGTTTTGTTGCAGCCGGAGCATCGGTGCCGCTTGGCGTGGTGCGGAAGATCGGACTGCGCCCCCAATCCGTGGCCACCAGCAGGACTGCCAGCACCCCGGTCGCCGGTAAAACGACTCCCAGCAACGTCAGCTTGAAAGGTCGCTTCATGATGCTTTCCGCCCCACGACAATGAACGGCGTGCTGTGAAATCCGCCGCCCGCCCGCGGGCCCGCGCTCAAAGCTTGGCGGGCGGTCACCAGCTTGTCCATGGTTATCCGGCGGATGTCCCGCAACCCGGCGGCCTCCAGCACCACCATCAGGTCGCCACCCGAATGATCCGCAAAGGGCAACTGCCGCAACGCCTCCTGGTGGCGCGGCTCCATTTTTCGTTTCGGTCGGGGCCGCGGCGGCCCAAACTTGCCGTCCGCCGGGCGGTCATGGCCAATCAGCACAATGCACCCGCCCGGCCGCAGCAGTTCCACCCAGCGCCGCATCGCGTAACCCGGATGCGGCAGGGTGAACAGCACAAACCGGCTGGACACCACATCAAATTTCCGGGGCGGAAACGGCGGGGCCTCGGCGTCGCCCTCCACAAAGGCAATGTCCAGCCCCTTTTGCGCGGCGGCGGTGCGCCCTGCCGCGAGCATCAGCGGGGCGAAGTCCACGCCCGTGGTGCGAAAGCCCAGTTCCGCCCAGAACTGGGCGATGGTGCCCGGGCCGGTGCCCACATCGAGCGCGGTGCCGGCCGGCACGCCTTTCACCGCCTGGCGCAGCGCGGTCTTCCAGAGCCGGCGACAGACCGGATGCGTGAATTCGGCATTCAGGCCGGACCCGGTCCAGCCGGCCACCCGTTCTTCCTGGTTCCAGCGTTGGCGGAACCCGGCCTTCAGTTTGGTCGCATTCATGAGGGGAGAGACTGGTTTAGAAGGTGAAGCTGATTTTCCCGAGGGCGCTCAAGGGCGTGCCGGGCTGGCCCACCCCCGATTCGTAATACGTTTCGTCGGTCAGGTTGAAGACATTGATCTGCGCCTTGATTTGTTGGCCCCCGGGCAGGGTGTAGGTGTACCACACCCCGGCATCGAGGCGGGTGAAGCCCGAGACATCGAAGGTGTGGGCGTTGTTCCCGGAGCGGTCGCTGCACGCGAAGACGCCCAGGCCCGCGCCCAGATTTTGCAACGCGCCGGTGCGGAAGGTATATTTCACCCACAGGCTGCCGGCGTGTTCCGGAATGTCCACGAAGGGCGAGCCCACGGGTAGCGTGTTGGATTCAATCACCTTGGTGCGGTCGAAACTGTAATTGCCCACCACCTGAAGTTCCGGGGTGATCTGGCCCAGCACGTCGAGTTCCACGCCCCGGCTGCGCAAGGTGCCACCGTTCAGGAAATAGCCGGTGTTGGCGGTGTCGCGCACCGGCACATTGTCCTTGGTGATTTCATACACGGCGGTGGTGAGCAGCAGGCGTTTGTTGAAGAGCGAAACCTTGAAGCCGCCTTCGTATTGCAGGCCGGTGGTGGGGTCCAGCGGGGCGCCGTCGAACGTGGCATTGCTGCCGGCCGTGTTGGGGTTGAACGACCGGCTCACGCTGGCGTAGGGCGACAGCCACGGAGTCACATCGTACAGCAATCCGGCCCGGCCGCTGAACCCGGTGTCATTCTGCCGGTATTCCAAACCGTTGGACCACGACAGGTAGTACTGGTCCACGTAATCCGCCCGGCCCCCGAGCAGCAGGTGCAGCCGGCCGTCCAGCGCCTTGATTTCATCCTGCAAAAACCCGCCCACGCCCTGGGTGAGGGTGTTTTGCTGGGCCACTCCCGGCAGGGGATGAAACGGGCCGACGGGATACACCGGGTTGTAGAGGTCAATCGGCGCCAGGGTGTTGTCCGTCAGCCGGTCGTAGTAATAATCGCTGCGACTCAGTTCCACCCCAAACAGCACCTCCTGTTCGGTGGGCCCGAGTTCAAACTGCCAGAGGCCGTCGCTGACCAGGTCGAACTCCAGGTTGTTGAAGGAGGAATTGTCGTAATACGGCGAGACCTTGTTGGCGGCGTTGGCCGACCCGAAGCGGATGGCGTCAATGTACGAGTCAAAATAATGCAGGATGAACTTCTCGCGCCATTTCAGGCTGGCATTCACCTGATGGTCCAGGTGAATGCCGAGCACCACGTCATCAATGGGCTGGTGCTGGTCGGTGTACGGGCCGGCGAGATTCCGCGAGATGGGGCCCACCGGTTGGCCGGCGAAGTTGAAAAGGGTGCCCGGGTCCACGGGACGGTCCAGGTTTTGATACCATAACCAGGTGGTGATTTGGGTCTGGTCGGAAATCCGCCAGGTCATGCTGGGCCCGATGAACAACGCCTGCTTGTGCAGGAAATCACGGAAGGAGTCACTGTCTTCATACGACGCCGTAAAGCGGTAGGCGAGGTCCGGGGTGACGGGGCCGGTGGTGTCCAGTTCGCCCCGGTAAAAATTGTAACTGCCAAAGCCGCCGCCGATGGTGGTGTGGGGCGTGAATTCCGGCTGGCGCGGCACCACGTTGATCATGCCGCCCGCCTCCATGGCGCCGTAAAGCGACGATGCGGGGCCTTTCAGCACTTCAATCTGCTGGATGCCCGAAAGGTCCAGCGGCGGACAGGTATAAAGGCACAGACCGTCCACGTACATGCGCTGGGAAAAGCCGCGAATGTAGGCGTTCTCGAATTGAATGCCGCTGCTTTCCGACTTCACCGGCATCACCCCGCTAACATTGCGGTAAACATCTTTCACCCGGTCCACGCCCTGGTCCTGGATGACCTG
>DATJIU010000202.1:0-9235 GCA_035492855.1 Dongiaceae bacterium
CATCCGCGCGGCTGCGGCGGCGGGGGTGGACGGCCTGCTGGTGCTGGATTTGCCGCCGGAGGAGTCGGAGAATTACGAGACGCTGATGCGGGCCGCCGGGCTGTGCAACATTTATCTCATTGCCCCCACCACGCCCGAGGCGCGCATGGAACTCATTGCCCGGCGGGCCGCGGGTTTCATCTACTACGTCTCCCGCGAAGGCGTCACCGGCATGCAGTCCCAGGTGGCGGATACCATTGCCGCGATGACCCAAAAGATCCGCGCCCATACCAGCCTGCCCATCGCCATCGGTTTCGGGGTGTCCACGCCGGAACAGGCACGCACCGTGGCCGGTTATGGCGATGGTGTCGTGGTGGGCAGCGCCATTGTGAACCAGATCGCGCAACACGGCGCGGCGCCGGACCTGGTGGAGCGGGTGGCAGGTTTTGTGAAAAACCTGGCGGCCGCGCTCTGAGCGGCGCGTCGTGCTATGTGGACGGTGGCGGCGGTGGCGGCGCGGCCAGTTCTTCCGCCAGCTTGCTGCGCATCAGCAAGGTCAACGCCTTGACCGCCAGTTCAATGGGAAAGATGGGTTTGGTGATGACGTCATCACCGCGGCTCAAAATGGCCTGGGCGCTATCCTGAAAATCCACCTGTCCGGTGACAAAGATGACCGGGGTATCCTTGTATTGCGGCATGTGCCGGACCCGGTGGTAAAGTTCCAGGCCGTCCATTCCGGGCATGAGATAATCCAGCAGCAGCAGGTCGTAACGATGATCCTGTAGCAGCCGGAGGGCGGTGAAGGGGTTGTCGGTGCTGGTGGGGTTGATCTCCGCCCGGCTCAGGGCATGCACCAGCGTGCGGCTGGCAATGGCATCGTCGTCCACCACCAGCACGGCCAGGATGTTGGCGGGCAAGGGGGGCTGTTTATCTTCGAGGTGCGCGTGCTCAAACAGGACTTCCAGAAAATCAATGGCGTTGCGGATGGTCTGAATGGAGGAGGCGTTGATGAACTTGGGCCGCTCCTGCAGTTCAAACAACATGGCCTCCAGCGCGCTCGCCAGGTGGGCGATGCGGTTGCACCGCGCCATGCTGGCCACGCCGGTGAGAAAATGCACCTTGCGATGGAAATCCAGCAGCCGGAGCTGTTGGAACTGCGGTTCCCGGCGTTCGGCAAAGCTGTTGAAGAGGTCGCGGATGACCCGGAGCGTGGCAGGGCCGCTCTCAATCAAATCCCGCCGGGCCCGTTCCTCCGCCCCCAGAGCGGTTTCGGGCTGCGGGGCGTTCATGGGCCGGAGTGGCGCGGCGGGTGCCGGGGTTTCGTAGCGCGGGGGCGGCACCGCCGGCGCGGGCGCGGCCAGGGCCGCGGCTTTCTTGAGAAATGCGGTGTCGCTGGTGCCATCCAGCAGTTCCTTGACGACGTTGATCAGCAGCCGCGGCGTGCAACTGGATTTCAGCAACGAGCAATCGGCCCCGGCTTTGGCGGCTTCCTGGGCCAGGTCGGTCATGTAGGCGTTGGAGAAGATGACGACCTTGATGTGCTTGAGGTCCGGATGGGCGCGAATGAACTTCAGGACGTCCGCCCCGGTGAACTTGGGCATCATGAGGTCCAGTACCACGAGGTCGGGTTTGGCCAGCGGGAGCTGTTTCATGGCTACCAGCCCGTCCTCTGCCACCCCAACTTCGTAACCTTCCTGCTGAAATTTCTTGCGGTAGATTTCGACGACCACGGCGTCGTCTTCCACGATAAATATTTTTTTCATCAACACCAGAGCGCTTGGCCTGCACCAGTATGGGGGGAGGTTATGACGGTCAGTCTGATTTGCAAGGCGGATTCGGTCCGGGGCCATATTCAGAAATTGTCCTCGATTGGTCCGGCGCTCCGGGATGGCCACCGGAAATTTGCTTTGCACCGCTGCGCCCGCGTGGCTATTTTAAATGGCGGTTTGTCCGATGGTGTAATGGTAGCACAAGGCCCTTTGGAGGCCTTTGTCATGGTTCGAATCCATGTCGGACAGCCACTTCGGCAGTTTTCCCCGCTATCTGGCGTAACGGCGTATGGCTGGCTGCCACCAGGCGGCCAGTTTTTCCGGCGGTCGCAGCCAGGCCTGCCGGTGCAGCCACACCACCACATCGGCGTCGGACAATACCAGCCGGGTTTCCGCCACCGGCATTTTTTGCGGACCTTCCCGCAACATTTTTTCCGCCAGGCTGCGCACCTCCGGCGTGCCCACGCCCAGTTGCTCCAGGGCGGCGGCATAGGCGGGATTCAACCGTTTTTCCCGCAATAGCGAAACGTGGATGGCATTGACGTAGGGATCCAGGATGATGGCCGCCAGCCCGGAATGCACCGGGCGCGTGGCGGTTTCGCCCTTGATTTCCAGCATGGTCAGCCGGTCGCGCAAACCGTTGATTTCCGCCGGCGGTGCGGTTTCCTCCGGGGTGAGGAACAGGCCGGCGTTGCGCGCGCGCGCGCCCAACGTGCTGCGGCTGGTCCACACACTGAGGGGAATGGAAGCCACCATGCCCGTCACGACCGGCACGAACCACCAGAAGGCCGCCCGGTCCAGCCAGAACACCAGCCCGCCCCAGCCCAGCCCGATGACCGTGTGGCCCCAGTGCCGTTGCAGCGCGTAGCCCCAGGTGGTGCCGTCGGCTTCCCGTTTTTGCGCGCTCCAGTTCACGCTCATGCCCAGCAGGCTGGTGACCACGAACTGCGTGTGCCAGAGCATTTGCAAGGGGGCATGTAGGGTGGAAAACACCGTTTCCAGCACCGCACTCGCCGTGGCCCGGACCTGGCCGCCATATTCCCGGCGGCGCTTGCGGTCCACGGCCAGATCCAGCAGGGCCAGTACCTTGGGCAGCATCAATACACACATGCAGATGATAAAGATGATCAGCGCGTGGACGGTGGGGTTGACGTGCATGATGAAGCCCCGCACGCTGATTTCCGAGAGGCCGCTCCGCTCGTGCACCCAGCGCATCCAGTTGTACGTGAGCAGAAACATCAGCCACAACGGGCTCGCCAGATAGCCGAAGATCCCCAGCAACAGGTGCAACCGGCTGGTGGACCGGAACCCGCGGGCAAACAGCACCATGGTGTGCTGCAGGTTGCCCTGGCACCACCGGCGGTCGCGCTGGGCATTTTCAATGAGGCCCTGGGGTGATTCCTCATAGCTGCCTTCCAAATCGTAGGCCAGCCAGACCTGCCAGTTCTCCTTGAGCAACAGCGCCGCCTCCACAAAATCGTGGCTGAGAATCTGCCCGCCGAACGGCTTGCGCCCGGGCAGTTGGGGCAGGTCGCAATACTGCATGAACGGCTCGGTGCGGATGATGGCGTTGTGGCCCCAGTAATTGCCGAAACTCTGCGCCCAGAAGTTCAGGCCGGTGATGAAGATGGGCGCGTACAGGCGGTTGGAAAACTGCTGGATGCGGCCGAAGAGCGACTCGGAATTGATGAGTGCCGGCACGGTCTGGATGAGGCCCACGGGCGGATGCGCCTCCATCAGTTTCACCAGGTCCACCAGCGTGTCGCCGCGCATCACGCTGTCGGCATCGCAACACACGAAGTAGCGGTAGCGGCGGCCCCAGGTTTTGAGGAAATCGCTCACGTTTCCGCTTTTTTTGCCGGTGTTGTGGATCCGGCGGCGGTAATAGATCCGGCCCAGCGCATGGAGGTCGCGCACGAGCTGGCACCACCGGTGTTCCTCCTCGGCCCAACTGTCCGGGTTGGTGGAGTCGCTGAGGATGAAAAAATCGAAGCGATCCCCCTGGCCGGTGCGCTCCAATGATTCGTAGGTGGCGCGGAGATTTTCGCAGACCCGCGTGGCGCTCTCGTTATACACGGGGAAAATGATGGCCGTGCTGGCGGCGGAAATGTCCTGGTTGCGGTAATCGCCCAGCCCGGTGATGCGGCGGCGGTCGCCCAACCGGCGCAACACAAACCCGAAGATGGCCGTCATGCAGCCGATGGCCGCCAGCAGGAACAGGATGACAAAGAGCACCAGCAGGAAGGTGCGCGAGCCGGACCAGCCCGTGCGCCAGAGCAGGTCCGCAAAGAGCATGGCCACCACGCCGGTCAGCAACACGGCCGAGGTGAGAAAAATAAACACGCGCCACCCGCGGTGGACCCGCGGCAGCGGCGAAATGACCGGCGGCGCGCCGGCCTCTGGAGCGGGGGCTTCCATGTCAGCGGTGCGTCATCTGGAACAGGATGACGAGCAGCAGGGCAAACAGCGCCCAGCCCACCACCATTTTCAAATAGGGCACGCGGCCAAAGCTGGTGAGCGTGGCTATGGGCCCGAGGTCCAAAGGGCGCGGCGTCATTTTGGCCAGTTGAAAATCCGGGCCGGCATCCAGGTACGTCTCGCGCATGGCCTTCACAAATTCCTCCGGCCAAGGGCCGGGGCGCAAAAACTGGTCCTGCCATTTGCCCGGCATATCGGCCAGGAACAGCGCCATGCGGCCGCGGGTGGACAGCATCTGGCTGCTGCCGGCGGCAGGCTCCTGCAACACCTGCGCGAACCACCCGGTGACCAGATGGTCCATTTCCTCGGCGGCGAGTTGCGTGGCGGGGACCTGCGGTTCCGTCAGGGCGCGTTGCATGGCCCGGCGCAACACCTGGATGACCAGATGGCCGACGAGGACCTTGTTGCGCATGCGCAGGGCCTGAAAATAGCTTTCCACCTTGGCGTAGGCCGCATTCCATTCATCCAGCGGCCGGCCGGCCAGGGATCCGGGGGGATCCGCGGGCGCGCCGGGCGGCGTCAGGGCGGACTCCAGAGATAAGTCCATGTTTCGCTCAGAACCTCCTCTCCTGCTTTCAAGGTGCAGCGGAGCTCCACCGGGTCATGGTTGCCGGGTTTCGGTTCCATTTCCAGGATCACCCGCCACACGCCGGTTTGGGGCACGAAGAAAACCTGGTTTTGGGGGAGCGTCGCGTTGGGGCTGCAACTGGCGGCTGCAAACGGCGGGTTGCTGGTGGGCAGATTGCTGAGCTGCGGCCCGGCGAAATCAATGACGATCTGCCGCTGCGCCGCGTTCCGCGGGTTGGCGCCGATGCGGGTGGCCACCACCCGGTTGGGGGAAAGTTTCAGGTCCGTTTCCCGCGTCCAATAGAGCGTGTAGGCAAAGCGGAAGGGCTGCAGGGGCGCGGGCAGCTGTTTGGGCGACCAGAAGGCCACGATGTTGTCCAGGCCCTCGTAGCTGGTGCTCAATTCCACCAGATGCACCTCGCCCTCGCCCCAGTTGGCGCGGGGTTCCACCCACACGCTGGGGACGCGGTCGTACGGGTTGAAAATGTCCTGGTAGGCGGCGAAATTGCGTTCGCGCTGGAACAGGCCGAAGCCGCGGATGCCCTTGGTGGCCCAGTGCTGGTGGCGCATCACACTGGCATTGTTCAATGGCCGCCAGAGGTGTTCGCCGTTGTTCATCTGGATGAGCAAACCATCGCTGTCATGCACTTCCGGGCGGTAGTCATCGAACTTGCGTTCGGAATTTTTACCGAACCAGAACATGCTGGTCAGTGGCGCCAGTCCGACGGTCACCGGCGGTTTGCGTTGCGGGTCCACGGCATGCACCTTGTCGGCTTCGCGGAAAAACAGTACGGCCTCGATGTCCGCCACGGTGGTTTCGCCGGGTTTGATGAGAAACGAATACGCCCCGGCGCAGCTCACGCTGTCCAGGATCGCGTAAACTCGCAGCGCATCGTCATCCGAATGCGGTTTGCCCAGCCACCAGTCGGTGAAGAGGGGAAACTCCTCGGGGCGGTCGGTTTCGCCGCAGTCCAGCGCCAGGCCGCGGGCCGAGAGGCCGTAACGTTGGTCTTTGCCCAGCAGCCGGAAATAACTGGCGCCGAGAAAGGAGCCGAGCTCATCCAATTTGTCCGGCTGGTTCAGGGGGTACAGCAGGCGGAATCCGGCGTAACCCGTGTCCGCCGGGATTTGATTTTGCAAATCCTTCATTTTGCCGTAGTCGAAGAAATCCTGCGCAAAGCGGATTTGCTGCATGTGCGTGAGGGTGAACTCATAAACGTGCACGGGCTCCTGGTACAGGTAGCCGGGATGAAAGAATTCCACGCGGAAGGGCAGTTTGTCCGCCGCCCAGAGGGCATTCTCGTGGCGGAAGCGGATTTCCCGGTACTTGTCGTAATCCAGTTTGTCGGCCTGCAGTACCGCCGGCATGTCGGCCCGCGGCGAGTGAAAGGGTTTCTGGGCGCGTTCCTGCGCCTTCTGGATTACGTAATCAAACGTAACCTCCACGGATTCCATTCTGGCCGATGCTACCAGGGGCAGCACGCCGAACCCCAGCGTCAGCAGCCATATGAGTCCCTTCATAATGGGCACAGGGGTAACGGAAACCCGGGAAAATTCAAGTTTCTTCGGGCCAACGTTGGCAGCCAACGGTTTCCGGCATTGCCATGCCCCCGGCGCCGGCGTACTATGGCGCGGTTCTTCCCCACCCGCCGAACCGGCTGGAAAACCTCCGCCGTCGGTGTGGGGAGGAATTGAATGAAGTTCGGCCGCCAACCGTCCGAAGCAAACCAACAAAGCACCATATTCTCCATGAACATCAAACTCGCGTTCCCTCCGCTGGCGCTGGCTGCGTTGCTCGCCACCGCCCTCGCCACCTCCGCCGCCCCGGAAATTCCCGATTCCTGTAAAACCGGCGGCTTCGCCATCGGCTGCCAGGCCTGGACCTTCAACCATTTCAGCGTCATGGAGGCCATTGACAAGACCGCCGCGGCCGGCGGCAAGGTCATTGAATTCTATCCCGGCCAGAAACTCAGCGCGGAAGAACCCGACGTGAAGCTCGACCAGAACGCCTCCGATGAAGTCATCGCCAAGGTGCAGGCCAAGCTCAAGCAGGACGGCATCACCGCCGTGAACTTCGGCGTCGTGGGCATCCCCAACAACGAGGCCGAGGCCCGCAAAATTTTTGATTTCGCCAAAAAAATGGGCCTGCGCGCCGTCACCACCGAATCGGTGGAATCCATCAACCTGATCGAGAAACTCGTCAAGGAATACGACATCTGCGTCGGTTTCCATGACCATGCCGGGGCGATGGACAAGCCGGATTACAAGGTCTGGAATCCGCTCTTCATCGCCGGCGTGATCACCGGTCGTGACCCGCGCATCGGCGCCTGCGCTGACACCGGCCACTGGTGTACCTCCGGCATCAAGCCCATTGACGCCCTGCGCATCCTCAAGGGCCGCATCATCAGCGTGCATCTGAAGGACAAGCTCGCCTTTGGTGAAAGCCACGACGTGCCCTACGGCGAAGGCGTGGCCGACATCAAGGCCTGCCTGGATGAACTCAAGGCCCAGGGCTTCAAGGGCAATATCTCCATCGAATACGAATACAAGATGGAAAACAACTCGGCTGAAGTGAAGCAGTGCGTGGATTTCGTCCGCGCCTACGGCGAGCAGAAATAATCCCTGCCGTTCGTTGCCATGACCTTTTTGCCGGCCGCCGGAATTTCATCATTCCGGCGGTCTTTTTCTATTTAATCAACTTCCGGCCCATTTGTGCCGCGCTGGTTCCCCAATTCCAGACTGTTGCTGCTCCTGCTGGCTCTGGCTGGCGCGACCGCTGCGTCTGCTGGCCCGACCCTGGAAACCGGCTGGGAGAATCCGCCCCCGGCGGCCAGGTTGCGCGCTTACTGGTGGTGGCTCAATGGCAACGTCACCAAGGCTGCCATCACCCGCGATCTGGAGGGCATGCAGGCCAAGGGCTTTGGCGGCGCCCTCATTTGCGATGCCAATGGTGCCGCGCAGGAAGGTAACGACCCCGTGCCGCACGGCCCCACCTTTGGTACGCCGGCCTGGCGGGAATTGTACCGGCACACCCTGAGCGAAGCGCACCGTCTGGGATTGGAACTGAGCCTGAATATTCAGAGCGGGTGGAACCTCGGCGGGCCCATGGTGGCCGCCAGTGATGCGCCGAAAAAACTGGTGTGGACCAATTGCGTGGTTACCGGTCCGCAAACCCTCACCCAAAAACTGGAGCTGCCGCCGATTCGAGAAGGCTATTACCGGGATTTGTTTGTGGTGGCCTGCCGGTTGAATCCCAACAACACGCGGCCCTGCGCGCCATTGCAGAACTGGCGCGAAAAGGCGCTGCTGCAATCGCTGCAACCGTTTTCCGCGCCCGACACCGCCCCGTTGCTCGCGCCGGACCCGCCGCAGCCGGGGGATCCCGATACGCACGCGGCCGAGGTGCTGGACCTCACCCCGCAATTCGTCGCCGGCAAACTGACCTGGCAGGTGCCCGCCGGGCGTTGGGAAATTTTCCGCTTTGGCTGCACGCTCAATGATCATTGCCGGGTCTCCACCTGCAGCGATGGCTGGAACGGTTATGCCATTGACCCGTTTGATGCCGGGGCTTTTCAACGCTACTGGAATGCCGTCGTGGAGCCGTTGATTGCCGATGCCGGGCCGCTGGCGGGCACCACGCTCAAATATCTGCACACCGACAGTTGGGAAGTGGAAGTTGCCAACTGGACGCCCACGTTGCGCGCGGAATTCCGGCAGCGCCGCGGTTATGATTTGCTGCCCTGGCTGCCGGTGGTGGCCGGCCGCATCGTCAACAGTCGCGAGGAGAGCGACCGCTTTCTCAATGATTTCCGCCGGACATTCGGCGACCTGGCCATTGACCATCACTACCGCCTGTTCCGGGAGTTCGCGCACCGGCATGGCCTGCTGATTCATCCCGAGTCCGGCGGGCCGCACGCCGTGCCGATTGACGCCCAGCAATGTCTTGGCTTTGACGACGCCCCCATGAGCGAATTTTGGGCTTGGTCCTGGACACATCGCATTGGCGACGCCAACCGGTTTTTTGTAAAGCAACCCGCGTCCGCCGCGCATACTTACGGTCACAACCTCGTGCTGGCCGAGGGCTTCACCACCATCGGGCCGCACTGGCAGGAACGGCTCTGGGACAATTTGAAACCGGCCTTTGACCACGCCTGCACCGAAGGCCTGAACCGCCTGGTCTGGCACGCATTTGTGTGTTCCCCGGCGGCCATGGCCCTGCCGGGGCAGCAATATTTTGCCGGTACCCACCTCAACCCCAATGTCACCTGGTGGGACAAATCCGGGCCGTTCTTCGCCTACATCAACCGCACGCAATGGATGTTGCAGCAGGGCCATTTTGTGGCCGACGCCCTCTATTATTATGGCAACCAGGTGCCGAACTTCGCCCAACTGCGGAGTTCCGACCCCGCGCAGTTGGGGCCGGGTTATGATTATGATGTGGT
>DATJIU010000203.1:0-10738 GCA_035492855.1 Dongiaceae bacterium
TGTGATGAGGAAAACCATTGACAGCCCGCGCCGGGAGAGATTGCGGCGGCGGGGCGTTTGCAGTAGGATTTTTTGCGTCATCCCCTGATTCATGCATGTTTCACAGCCAGCGCCGGGGCGGGCCACCGGCAAAGTGCCGTCTGGCCGGGGGGTATGGATTATTGTGCTGGTATACATGGTGGTGGCGGGGATTTATATTCTCGCCTCCGACACCCTCGTCAAACTCGTCGGTCTGGATCCGGAAAAAAGCTTTCTCATTTCGATTGCCAAGGGTTTGAGCTTTGTGCTGGTCACCGGCCTGATGCTCTACGTCCTGATCCGTCGACTGCTCGGGCGGTTGGAGCAGACCCAGGTCGCCCTGGCGGTCAGCGAATACCAGCTTGACGCCACCCTGGATCATGCGCGGTTGTTCATTGGTCTGCTGGCGCCGGACGGCCGGTTGCTCCAGGCCAACCGCGTCGCGCTGGAATTCGTGCATGCCACCGCCGCCGAGGTTTTGGGACGGCTCTTCTGGGAAACCCCGTGGTGGAACCAATCGCCCGAGCGTCAGGCCCGGCTTCGGGAATTTGTCAAGCAAGCGGCCACCGGCCAGGCGGTGGCTTTTGCCGATAATATGCCGGACAGCCTGGGGCGGATGCATTTCTTTGAATGCAAAATCACTCCGATTCACGATGAGGCTGGGCGGGTGGCTTATCTGGTGCCCCAGGCCTACGACATCACCACCCTCAAGGAGACGGAAACGTTGTTGCGCCACGAGAAGGAGCGGCTGGACCGGGCGTGTGTGGCGGGCAAAATTGCGCTGTACGAATGGAATTTGCTGACCGACGACCTGGAGTGGTCCGGCTCGGTGGATTTCATGTTGGGATTTCCGTTGGGCGAATTGCCCCGCACCCTGAAAGCCTGGGAAGCCCGCATTCACTCGGAAGACTTGCCGGCGGAATCCGAGGCCCTGCAGCGGCATTTGGCCGGCACCGTGCCCTACGATGTCATCTACCGGATTCAGCGGGTGGACGGCACCTACGTCTGGTGGCACGACGTGGGCATGGCCGAACGCACCCCGGAGGGCAAGCCGTACCGCATGGCCGGCACCTGTGTGGACATCACGGAGCGCAAGCGCGTGGAAGAGGCGTTGCAAACAAGCAACGACAAACTGAACAGCCTGTTGCGCGCGGCGCCCACGGGCATCGGCATGATCGTCAACCGCACCATCAAACAGGTCAATGCCCAGATCTGCCAGATGTTGGGGTACGCCGAGGCGGAACTGCTGGAGCAAAGTTCCCGGATTCTGTATGCCGATGACGCGGAATTTGAACGCATCGGCCGGGAAAAATACGAACAGATTCGCAAGCGCGGCTCCGGCACGGTGGAAGCCCAATGGCGGCGGAAAGACGGGGCGATCATTGACGTGCTCCTCAGTTCCACTCCCATCGACCCGGGCGACGTTGCCGCGGGGGTGACGTTCACCGCCCTGGACATCACCGAACGCAAACAGATGGATGAGGCGTTGCGGGCCTCGCGCCAGATGTTGCAGACGGTGCTGGATAATTTCCCCGGGGTGATTTTCTGGAAGAATTGCGACTCGGTATTCCTGGGCTGCAACCAGCAGTTTGCCCGGGCGGCTGGCCTGGCCGACTCGGCGGAGATTTTGGGCAAAACCGATTTCGACCTGGCCTGGGCCGGTCCCGGCGCGGAACAGTACCGGGCCGTGGACCGGGAGGTGATTGCCAGCGGCGTGCCGCGGTTGGGCATCATCGAAACCCAGCGCCGGGCCGACGGGCAGGTAACCTGGCTGGACACCAGCAAGATTCCCCTGATGGACGGGCAGGGCAAAGTGATCGGGTTGTTGGGCATCTCGCACGACATCACCGAGTCCAAGCGCGCCGAGGCCGCGCTGCGGCAAAATGAAAGCCGGCTGCAAAAAATCAACCGGTGTCTGCTGGCGTTGGGGCCGGATTACCACGCCAACCTGAACCGCCTGACCGAACTGTGCGGAGAACTGCTGGACGCCAGCTTTGCCGTTTACAGCCGGAAGTCGGGAGACCAGTTGCGCATGGTGGGGCACTGGCAGTTGCCGCCCGGGTTCAAACCCACCCCGGAACTCACCGGGCAAGTTTGCCGTGATATCATTGAGAGCGGCAACGACGAGGTGATCAGTGTCATCAATCTGCCCGAAGCCGCCCCGCCCGGGCTGGCGGCGAACATCCAGGCACATGGGTTGCGCACGCACATGGGTTGCGCCGTTCGGTGCCAAGGCCAGACCGTCGGGGCCGTGTGTGTCTTTTTTACCAGTGATTACCGGCCCAGCGACGACGACCGGCGCATTCTGGGCATCATCGCCGCCGCCATTGGCAACGAGGATACCCGGCAACAGGTGGAGGCGGAACTGCGCCGCGTCATGACCGCCATCGAGCAGACCCCGGAAAGCGTGGTCATCACCGCCGCCGACGGCAGCATTCTCTATGTTAACCCGGTGTTTGAGCGGACCACCGGTTACACGCGCGCCGAAATTATCGGCCAAAATCCCCGGACGCTCAAGAGCGACAAACACGACCCCGCCTTTTACCACGAAATGTGGGCCAAACTGCTGGCGGGCGAGGTCTGGCAGGGCCGCCTCGTTAACCGGAAGAAGGACGGCACCCTGTTTACCGAGGATGCCACCATCGCGCCGGTCCGGGACGCGCAGGGCGACATTTCCAATTTCATCGCCGTTAAGCGCGACATCACCCAGGAACTCGCCCGCGAAAACGAATACCTGCAAAACCAAAAAATCGACAGCATCGGCCGGCTGGCCGGCG
Source organism: Dongiaceae bacterium (assembly GCA_035492855.1). Classification (GTDB taxonomy): domain Bacteria; phylum Verrucomicrobiota; class Verrucomicrobiia; order Limisphaerales; family JAFMIX01; genus JAFMIX01. The sequence continues at coordinate 2,796 of DATJIU010000203.1, forward strand.
GGGTGGCGCACGATTTCAACAACATCCTGGCCGTAATTTGCGGGCACGCCGAGCTTGGGTTGGCGGAACTTTCCGCGGATTCCTCGGTGCGCGCCAATTTACAGGCCATCCGCGAAAGCGCCGACCGCGCAGTGAACCTGACCCGGCAGTTGCTTGCCTTCGCCCGCCGCCAGGTCATTGAGCCGCGCGTGGTCAACCTCAACGATCTCATTTCCAACCTGAGCAAGATGTTGCTGCGGCTGATCGGCGAGGATATCGAACTCGTGCGCAAGACGGACCCGAACCTTGGCCGGGTGAAGGTGGACCCCGGCCAGATGGACCAGGTGCTGCTGAATCTGGCGGTTAATGCCCGCGACGCCATGCCCGAGGGCGGGGTGTTGACCATCACCACCACGAATGTGAGCCTGGACGAGGCCTACGTGCGGGAGCATTTGGGGACTGGCGCCACGCCCGGTGAATATGTGCTGATCAATGTCAGCGACAACGGGGTGGGGATGACCGCCGAGGTGCGGAAACACCTGTTTGAGCCCTTTTTCACGACCAAGGAAACCGGCCGCGGTACCGGACTGGGATTGGCCACCTGCTTTGGCATCATCCAGCAAAATCACGGCTATATCCAATGCGACAGCGAGCTGGGCCGGGGGACCACCTTCCAGGTGTTTCTGCCGCGCATTGATGAGGCGGCGGTGATCACCGCGCCGGAAGTTCAGGGCAATTTGCCGCGGGGCACCGAGAAAATCCTGCTGGCCGAGGACGAAAAGTCATTGCGCCAGCTGATCTCCCGGGTGCTGCGCAACCAGGGTTACACCGTCTTTGAAGCGGGGAGTGGCGACGAAGCGTTGCGGCTGGCCCAAACCCACGGCGAAATTGATTTGCTGCTCACCGACGTGGTCATGCCCGGGTTAAATGGCCGCACTTTGTCCGAATGGATGGAAGAGGCATTTCCGGGCATCAAGGTGCTGTTCATCTCCGGTTACATTGGCAGCACCGTGGTGCGCGATGCCATGATGAAGCCGGGCACCCATTTCTTGCAGAAACCCTTCAGTCCCTCGGACCTTGCCAAAAAAGTGCGGGTGGTGCTGGACACGGCCAAACCCACCTGAGCCCGGTTTGGCGTCGCGGAACGGGGTCAAAAGGTTCCTGCCGGCGTTTTTTGCTTTGCAACCCCCCGGTAATACGGTCACTTTCAACGCCACCCAAAAGCCGCTTGACGTTGGTTTCGGGTTATTCTATTTGTATATACAAATACACGTTTGGCGTTCGTCAGCCGAAATCTCCCGGGCGGGGATTTTATTTCGCCGGTCTGCCGGCGCGGTTGGAGCAATGGATCAGGAATGAAATTTTACGCAGGCATTGATGGTGGGGGCACGCGGACCCGGCTGGCGCTGGTGGCCGAAGCGGGGCATTTGCTCGCGCTGGTCAGCGGTGGCTCCTGCAGCTTCACCGAACTCGGACGGAAAGCCGCCCAGGAGGGACTGGCTGGGTTGTGGCACGAGGCTTGGAAACAGGCCGGCCTGCCGCCGCATCCGGCGAGCGCCCTGTTTATGGGCATGGGCAGCATCCTTTCGCCGCAGGATGGTGCGGTCAACCGGGAACTGGCGGTGGCCGTGGGCATGGCGGCGGCGGATGCGGTTTTTGCCGACAATGATGCTTGGAATGCCCTTGCCGGTGGGTTGATCGGACGCCCCGGCATCCTGTTGATTGCGGGTACCGGCTCGGCCTGTTTGGGCCGCAATGCCGCTGGCCAAACCTGGCGGGCGGGTGGTTGGGGCCATTTGCTGCAGGACAATGGCAGTGCCTATGCCTTTGGCGCGGCGGCCCTGGTGGCCGCCACCCGGGATGCCGATGCCCGCGGGCCGGTCACGGCACTAAAGGCATTGGTGTGCCAGACCCTGGGCCTCCAGGATATCCGGGAGATTTATTACAAAGTCCATCACGATGGCGTACCTCGGGCTGCCGTTGCGGCATTGGCCCCGGCGGTAGTGGCCTTGGCGGAGGAGGGCGATACCGTGGCGCAAACCATCCTCGACGCCGGGGCCGCGGGTCTGGTGGAGCTGGTGGTTACGGTGGCCCGGCAACTGCAACTCGAAGCGCCGGAATTGGCCCTGACCGGCGGGCTCATCCACAATGCCATCACGTTTCGTCGGCTTTTTCTGGATCGGCTGGCGCACGAACTGCCCGGGTTCCGCCTGGTCTCCGACGGCCTGCCACCCGTTTTGGGCGCCGTGTTATTGGCCCGGGAACACCGTGCCGGGACGCCACCACCACCGGACTTTGTTCGGAATTTGCAACACAGCAGCATGAAAATCTCCCTCCCTCAATGACGCCACCCTTTCGCAAAACCACCCAATTGCTGGCGCCGGCGGAGCATCGGCCCAACGGGGCCTACAACCTTTATCCCGGCCAGCCGGTGGGCGCCGGCCAGATTGAACTGGGATTTGCGGCGCTGGCCCGGCAGCTCGCCAGCCATGACCGGATTATTTTTGACGGCATGAGCGGGGTCATGTGGGGGGACTTCCGGGCCCGGCTCGCGCCGGAGCTCGCCCGTCTGGGGTTGGACTATGAATGGCTGGATGTGGCCGAAGCTTTGTTGGAGGAGTCCGCGATTGACGGGCTGGTCGCGCCCTACTTGGGAGGAAACGATCCTTTGTTTGGCCTCCACAATCCGCTGCCGTTGGAGAAATTCTTTGATCCGGACAAATTGAAAGCACTGGCCCGCCGGGTGGCCGCCGGAAAACGGACCATTCTTTATGGCACCGGCGCCGCCCTGAGTGAGACTGCGGGATTTCTGGTTTATCTGGATGTTCCCAAAAATGAAATCCAGTTCCGTTCGCGCGCCGGCACCGTGACCAATCTCGGAGCGCGCCGGCCGGCGGCGCCCAAGCAGATGTACAAGCGGTTTTATTTTGTGGACTGGCCGCCGCTGCGCCGCCATCAGGCGGAACTGCTGCCGCGCCTGGATTTGCTGGTGGACAGCCAGCGCCCGGATGAACCCACATTCATGTCGGGTGCGGATTTCCGCGCCGGCCTGGCGGCAGCGGCGCGGTCCTGGTTCCGGGTGCGGCCCTGGTTTGAGCCGGGGCCGTGGGGCGGGCAATGGATGAAACAGCGGTTTGCCGGATTGGCGCCGGAAGCGCCGAATCTGGCCTGGTCGTTTGAACTGATTTCGCCGGAAAACGGACTCGCTTTTACCAGCGCCGGGCGGCTGCTGGAGGCGGCGTTTGACTGGCTGATGTTCCGGGATCACCGGGCCGTGCTGGGCGATTTCGCTGCCCGCTTTGGTTCCGCGTTTCCCATCCGGTTTGACTATCTGGACACATTTTCCGGGGGCAATCTTTCGTTGCAATGTCATCCCCGGCCGGAATATACCGCGCGGCATTTTGGGGAGCCGTTTACCCAGGACGAAACGTATTACATCACTGACTGCGGCCCGGACGCCGAAGTCTATCTCGGCTTTCAGGAAGGCATCAACGCCCCTGAATTCCAAGGGGCGCTCGAAAAAAGTTTCCGGGAAGCGAGCGAGCTTGATGTCCAACGCTTCGTGCAAATCCACACTGCGCAGAAGCACGGACTGTATTTGATCCCCAACGGCACGATTCATTGCTCGGGTCGCAACAACCTGGTGCTGGAAATCAGCGCCACGCCGTACATTTTCACCTTCAAGATGTACGACTGGATGCGATTGGATTTGGACGGCCAACCCCGGCCGCTGAACATCAGCCGGGCGATGGACAACCTGTATTTTGACCGCCAAGGCGAACGGGTAGCGCAGGAGTTTATTGCCCATCCGCAAATTCTGGCACGGGGCGCGGGATGGGAACTGACGCATCTGCCCACGCACGCCGCGCATTTCTACGACGTCCACCGCTTCGATTTTGCCGCCAACGCCACCATTTCCGCGAGTACTTCGGGTTCGCCGCACGTGTTGAACGTGGTGGAAGGCGGTTCGGTGGTGTTGGAAGTGCCGCATTTTCCGCCGCAACGCTTTTATTTCGCCGAAACATTTGTGGTGCCGGCGGCGGCGGGAACGTACCAGTTGCGCAACGATACCGGGCAGCCGGTGAAAGTGATCAAGGCATTTCTGAAGCCAGCTACCTGAAATCGGTTCACTGAAACAATTTACTGGCAATCCGCAACCTCAATCCAATCCGGCAGCCGACGAGACCAATATGAAACGACCCTGCTTTGTGAATGTATCCTTGATGGCGACAATCTTGATGCTGACCCCTGTCTGGTTGGGCCGGGCGCAGGCGCCAGCCACCAGCGATACCGGTCCGTATCTGTGGCAGTTAGGTACGCCGGACCACAACGACGCGGAATTCGCCCTCGCGCCCGACAAGTACAACAGTTTCACCTCCGACGGCTTCTTTGTGGTGGGGGAATCGGATGTGGCCAAGGACTGGCCTTATGTGCAGCCCGGGCCGGATGACAATTGGGCGGGCAGCCGGCAGCATGCGTACACGGTGGTTTTTGCCCTGAAAACTCCACCCGCCGCGGGCGATTGCACGTTGCATGTCAATTTGGTGGATACGCATTCCTATGGGCCCCCGCACTTACAGATTTTGGTCAATGGCCGGGCCTTTGACCGGACCATGCCCAATGGTGCCGGCGATGCCTCCCTGGAAGGCAAGCCTGCCGACGGTAAACCTTATGATTTCACAATCACTTTTCCGGCTGACCTGTTACGGCCGGGCAACAACAACATTCAAATCACCAGCGTGCGGGGCAGTTGGATGGTGTACGACTGGGTAGGCCTCGCAACGCCTCCCGGGGCCACCCTGGAGCCGGTGACCCTGCACACCACCGTGTTGGACGTGAAACCCGTCCGGGCCCTGATCGAACGGGATGGGCAGTTGAAAGAGCCGATTTTGGTAAATGTGCGCCAGTTTGGGGCCACGGCCGGCGAAGTGTCCGTACGCGTCGCGGATGAGCCTGCCCAGACGTTCCCGGTACATTCGGGTGAGCAGCAACTGGAAGTGCTCACCGCTTCCGTCGCCGCGCCGACCACCCGGAAGCTTGTGGTCAGCGCCGGGAATGAAATCCTGGCCGAGCGGGATGTGGAACTCAAGCCGGTGCGCCAGATGACGGTGTATATGCTGCCGCATTCGCATACCGACATCGGCTACACCACCATTCAAAGTGAAGTGGAAAAGAAGCAGGTCAACAACCTGCTGGAAGGCATTGCCGCCGCCCGGCGCACGGCGGATTATCCGCCCGGGGCGCGGTTCGTATGGAACGTGGAAGTGTTGTGGGCGGCAGACCTGTATCTGCACCGGATGAACGACCAGCAACGCGCCGAATTTTTTGAAGCCGTGCAGAAGGGCTGGGTGGTGTTGAACGGCATGTACCTCAATGAACTGACGGGACTCTGTCGTCCCGAGGAACTCATCCAGTTGTTCCGCGGCGCCACCGAGATCGCAGACCAGACCGGAGTGCCGATCCAGAGTGCCATGATCTCCGATGTGCCGGGTTATACTTGGGGCACGGTCACGGCCCTCTCGCAGGCTGGCATCAAATATTTCTCCGTGGCGCCGAATTATTTTGACCGCATTGGTACCATCCTCAAGGAATGGGAAAACAAGCCGTTTTACTGGCTGGGCCCGGACGGCCAGACCAAGGTGCTGGTGTGGATTCCTTATTATGGCTACGCGATGTCGCACGTGTACGGGCACATGTCGCCCGCGCTGCTGGATGATTTCTTCAACCGCTTGGACCAGGAAAAATATCCTTACGACGTGGCTTATCTGCGCTGGAGCGGTCATGGCGACAATGCCGAGCCGGACCCGGAAATCTGCGACTTCATCAAGGATTGGAATGCCAAATATGCCTGGCCCAAGTTTGTCATCTCCGGTCCCACTCCGGCCTTTCAGGCATTGGAGCAGCGTTACGCCAGCCAGATTCCGGTGGTGCGAGGCGACCTGACGCCGTATTGGGAAGACGGTGCCGGGTCCTCCGCGCGGGAGACGGCCCTGAACCGGCAGAGTTCCGACCGGCTCGTCCAGGCCGAGACGGCGTTTGCGCTGCTGAATCCACAGGCTTATCCGGCGGCGGATTTTGACGCCGCCTGGAAACATGTGTTGTTGTACTCTGAACACACCTGGGGTGCCTGGTGCAGCATTGACCAGCCGGAAAACCCGGCCACGATTGAACAATGGGCCGGTAAAAAATCCTACGCTGACAAGGCGGATGCGCAATCGCGGCAATTGCTGGCCCAGGCCTTGTCTGCCGGCGAACCGGCTGCGAGTGATGCCAAAGCCGCGCATAATGACATCGAGGTCGTCAATACGCTCTCCTGGCCGCGCACGGAGTTGGTGACGGTGTCACCGGAACTTTCTGCGGCGGGTGATCGCGTGACCGATGACCGCGGCAAGCCGGTAGCCTCCCAGCGCCTGCATAGCGGCGAACTGGTTTTTCTGGTGGAGAAAATGCCGCCGTTTGCCACGCGCCGTTACACGATTTCCACCGGCACCCCGTATCAATCGGGGCAGGTGACCGTGGGGAAGAACGCGTTGGACAACGGCCGGGTGCGGGTACGGGTGCAGGAACTCACCGGCAGCATCGTGGAACTGACGGATGCCAAAATTCCCGGCAATTTTGTGGACACCAGCAGCGGTGAGGCGGTGAATGATTATGACTACCTCATCGGCGACGACCTCAAAAATTTGCAGCACAACGGACCCGTGAAAATTTCCCCCGGCGAGACCGGGCCGCTGGTGGCTTCGCTGGTTGTTGAATCCGCGGCGCCGGGTTGCAACCAGTTGCGGCGGGAATTGCGGGTGGTGGCCGGGCAGGATTATGTGGAGGTGATCAACCTGGTGGACAAGGCGCGGTTACAGGCCAAGAGTTATCGGTCTGATTCCGGCAAGGAGAGCCTTAACTTTGCCTTTCCCTTCAATGTGCCGGAAGGTGAAATGCTGGTGGATCTGCCCTTGGCCCGGATGCAGCCCGAGCAGGACCAAATGCCCGGCGCCTGCAAAAACTGGCTCACCGTGGGCCGCTGGGTGGACATCTCCAATGCCAAACTGGGCATCACCACCGTGACGTTGGATGCCCCGTTGATTGAAGCCGGCGAACTCAGCGCCCGGCTGCTGAATTCCCAGACCAACCCCGAAGTGTGGCGGAAGCACATCAATCGCACGCAGAAGTTTTATTCCTGGGCGATGAACAACCATTGGGGCACAAATTATCGCGCCTACCAGGAAGGGCCGGTTACTTTCCGGTTTATCCTGCGGCCGCACCGGAAGTTTGACCCGGCGGAAGCATCGCGCTTTGCCACCGGTTTCTCCCAACCGTTGCTGGTCCGGCAGGCGCCGACCACATCGCCGAAGTCTCCTTTGCTCCGCGTCTCTGACGCGGGCGTGCTGGTCAGTGCTTTCAAGCCCAGCGACGACGGCAAGGCGTGGATTGTGCGGCTGTTTGGTGCTTCCGGGAAAACTGTCACCACCAAGCTGAACTGGGGGGATAAGACACCGAAGGCAGTATATGTTAGCGGCACCAATGAAAAAGCCGGCGCGTCTTTGGACGGCAACAAGGTTACCGTGCCCGGTCTTGGGTTGGTGACACTCCGGGCGGAATTCGAATAAGCACGAACCCTGGGTATAAATCCTAAATCCGCGCTCGCAAATATGGATAATCCCTCCGCTTCCATCCCGGCGAAAAATTCGCTGGCCGATCTCAAAAACGTCACCCTGTGCCTGGTCGCTTTGGTGGCCATCTTTGGCGGGTTTTTGTTCGGCTACGACACCGCCGTTATCAACGGCGCCAACGAGTTTCTTAAGGCGCATTTCGGATTGAGCCCCGATCAGGAAGGCATGGCGGGGGCAAGTGCCATTTTTGGCTGCATTCCCGGGGCGATGCTCGCCGGATTTTTCAGCGACCGTTTCGGGCGGCGCAAGGTATTGTTTGTCTGCGCCTTTTTGTACGCACTGTCCGGGGTGATGTCG
>DATJIU010000204.1:0-16742 GCA_035492855.1 Dongiaceae bacterium
GGAACTGCGCCAATTCCACGGCAATGGCGCCGCCGCCAAGCACAATCAGGGACTTCGGCAACCGGGTCAGCGTGAACACGTCGTCACTGGTGAGATAGCCCACCTCGTCCAGTTCCGGGAGCGGTGCCGGGGCCACCACCGAACCGGTGCTAATGACAAAGTGCCGCGCGGTTAGTTTGCCGCCATCGCTCAGCGCCAGGGTATGCGGATCGGTGAACCGGGCGGTGGCGCGGCGGAATGTAAATTTGCCCTGCTCCAACTGCTTGCGGCGGTGGTCGGCAAAATCCCGGATCATGGCCTGCTTGCGGGCCATCACCTGGCTGAAATCAAAATCCGCCCGCCCGGGATGAATGCCCCAGATGCCCGCGCGCTGGATGAGGTGGCGCACCTCGGCGGCATACAGCAGGGCCTTGCTGGGCATGCAGCCGCGCAAGATGCACAAGCCGCCCACCTCCGCCCCGCCTTCCAGTACCACCGTCTTCAACCCGGCCCCGGCGGCGGTGCGGGCGGCGGCAAACCCACCACTACCGGCGCCGATGATGGCGACATCAAAATCATATTCAACAGGTGTATCACTCATGGCTCCAGCATGGTTGGGGAAAAAAGGGCTGACAAGTCTGTTGCACCGTCAATCGGGGGGAAATCTCCCCCTATTTCAGTCCACCGCTCCCGGGGCAAAGCTGCACTTTTGGGCAAGGTTATACACAAACGGGGGTTGCGTTGCTGGCGGCAATTTCCTAACCTGCGCGCAGCTGGTTCCCATAAACGCCGTGTAAAAAAAACATCGGTTAAAGCAACATGTCCACTTTGAGCCCGAGCGAAGCCGCCCAACTGGGGCAGACGATTGAGATGTTTGAAGTCATCACTCAATCGCAGCCGCAGGATTATCAGTCGCTCGAAATCCTCAAGGAAGCCTATTCCAAGCTCGGCCGCGACCAGGATGTCATCAAAACCTCGCGCCGCATTGCCGAGGCTTACGTACAGCTCGGCCAGCTTTCCTCGGCGATTCTGGAGTATGAAACCATCCTCCAACGGTTTCCCAACGATAGTGCGGTACTGACAGCCCTCAAAGCCATTGAGAGCCGGGCGAACAATGTCGTGGTCCAACCCGCATTGCCCGAAGCTCCCCCGCCCAGGCTGGGCACGCAGATCATTACCCGCGCCAAGAAGGCGGCCGAAAAAGCCACGGTGGATGACGGCCAGTTGATGATGCGCAAGGTGTTTGTGGACACCAAAATCATCTCCGCCGGCGACTTCGACCTGTGCTGGAGCAGCCCCGACCCCACCGCCCCGCCCAATGGCATCTCGGATTCGTTTGTCCAGGTGCTCGCAGACAAGGGCATTCTCCCGCTGGAGAAGGCGCTGAAAATTCTCGTGGACAAGTCGCGCCTGGCCTACCTGCCGCTCGACAAATACGACACCGACATGGATCTGACCCGGTCTTTCCCCGCGGCCTCCTGCCGGCGCTGGTGCGTGCTGCCGTTTGACCGCATGAGCAAGACCGTGATGGTGGCCACCGCCAATCCGTTCAACCAGCAGGCCGCGCGTGAACTCAAGGAGACCACGCCCTACCGGCTGGTATGGTATGTGGCCTCGCCCGCGGACATCGCCAAAAACCTGCAAAAAGTTTTCCGCTAACCCACCATGCTGCCCACGGTAAAATCTTTTGGGGAACGTATCGCCGACGCCCTCGTCGAAGACGGGCTGCTGACCGCCACGCAGGTGGTGGAACTGCTCGAGTTGCAAAAGAAGGAGGGCTCGCGCCTGCTCAAGCTGGTGGTGGACAAATCCTACGTCACCGAGTCGGACCTCTTCGTCTCCATGGGCCGGGTGCTCAACACGCCGCCCATCAATCTCGCGCGCATGGCCATTCCCGCCGACGTGGCGGATCTGCTGCCCCGCGAAGTGGCGCTCAATCACAAGGTACTGCCTCTCTCCCGCCTGGAGAACAAGCTGTTCCTCGCAATGGCCGACCCGTTGAACGTGCTCGCCATTGACGATGTCCGCCGCATCACCAAGCTGGAAGTTTCACCGCTCATCACCTCCGAGAAGGCGATCATCGACAAGATCGCCGCACTGGACGCCAACAAGGGCGCCAGCATGGAAGACATCATCATGGACGCCCAGAAGCAGGGCGCCGCTGATGCTGATGCCGACAGTATCGAGGTGGCCAAGGAGGCCCTGGAGGAAGTCAACCTCGACCAGCTTGCCGTTTCCAGTGAAGAGGCGCCGGTCATCAAGCTGGCCAACATCATTCTCGTCCAGGCCATCAAGGACCGGGCCAGCGACATTCACATCGAACCCTTCGAGAAGGTCCTGCGCCTGCGCTACCGCATTGACGGCACCCTGGTGGATGCCACGCCGCCGCCCAAGCAGATGCAGCTCGCACTGACGTCGCGCTTCAAAATCATGAGCAGCCTGGACATCGCCGAGCGCCGGCTGCCCCAGGACGGCCGCATGCGCGTGCGCGTCGGCGGCAAGGACTACGACTTGCGCGTGTCCCTCATGCCCACCGTCCACGGCGAAAAGGTGGTGCTCCGCGTGCTCGACAAATCCAACCTGTCCGCCAGCGTGGACAAGCTGGGGCTGGATGCCGACACGTTCCAGCAGATGAAGGCGGCCATTGACGCGCCCCACGGCCTGATCCTCGTCACCGGCCCCACCGGCTCCGGCAAGACCACCACCCTGTACTCGGCGTTGAACGAGCTCAACAACCCCGCGTACAACATCATCACGGTGGAAGACCCGGTGGAATTCCAGATCCCCGGCATCAATCAGGTGCCGGTGAAAAAGGAGATCGGCCTGACCTTTGCCAACGCGCTGCGCTCCATTCTGCGCCAGGACCCGGACATCATCATGATCGGGGAAATCCGCGATACCGAGACCGCCGAAATCGCCGTCGAAGCCGCGCTCACCGGCCACCAGGTGCTGAGCACCATGCACTGTAATGACGCCCCCGGCGCCATTGCGCGGCTGGACGACATGGGCATCGCGCCCTTCCTCATTTCCTCGTCGGTCATTCTCACCTGTGCCCAACGGCTCATGCGCCGCATCTGCTCGCATTGCAAGGAACAGGTCACCTACCCGGTCAAGATGTTCCAGGACCTCGGCATTGACCCCAGCATGTTCGACGGCTCGCCGCTGTATCGTGGCCGGGGTTGCGACCGGTGCAAAAACACCGGCTACTCCGGACGCCTCGCCATCATCGAAGCCATGACCGTCTCTGACGAAATCCGCAAGCTCATCATCGCCCGCGGCAACACGCGCGAAATGGGCAAGGTGGCCATCGGCCAGGGCATGCGCACCCTGCGCATGGTGGCGCTGGATCGCGTCCGCGACGGCACGTCCACACTCGAACAGGTGCTCGTGCTGACTTCGGCACATTGAGCCGGCTTCGGTGAAGCTACCATTGTGCCCCGGCACGCGTTCCCGACCTCCCGGCCTCCCGGCAAACGGGAAATACCGTAAAAGGTTGAACAGTCTTAAAAATGCCTCGTACTTTTGGAGCCGGTTTTCATCACATCCAACTTACACTGTGATACTTGCGTGTTGTCGCAACACCGCTGGTGGCAACCGACGCCAAGCTCGAATTCCTAGTTTAGGAAAATAAATCGCAACGGGCGGTACGGCAGCGAAGAGTCCCTTCAATCTCCCGGCATTTCTTTGTGCCTTCTGCGTTCTCCCGCAGCCAGGCCTCATTTTATTCGCACTCACTCGCGTCCCCCCCACCGTCAATGGAGGAGGCGTCCGGGAGGGGTGGCAATTGCATGACCTCAAGCGATGACAAAACGTTGCGGTTGCCCAAAAAAACATTGTTACCGTTCCCGCATCAGCGGCATTTATTTATAGATGCAGGAATTGGACGACAGCACATTGTTGCAGGAGTACGTGGCGCACGAATCGGAGGCCGCCTTTGCGGCGCTCGTGGCGCGGCACGTCAACAAGGTCTACTCCATCGCGCTGCGGCATACGCGTAATCCGCATCACGCCGAGGAGATCACCCAGGCCGTATTTGTCGTCCTGGCGCGGCAGGCTGGAAAATTAGGCCGCCGCGTCATTCTCTCCGGCTGGCTGTGCCGCACGGCCCAACTGACAGCGCTGACTTTTATCCGCAGCGAAACCCGCCGCGCGCGGCGCGAAGCGGAGGCTTTTATGGAACATCCGTTGCACGAAACCGAAACCGAAGTCTGGCCGCAAATCGCGCCGCTGCTGGATGCGGCCATGGCGGGATTGAGCGCCGCCGATTATCACGCCGTGGTGCTGCGGTTTTTCGACGGCAAAAGCATGAAAGAGGTCGGCGCCGCCCTGGGCGCCAGTGAAGCCGCGGCCAAGATGCGGGTCAACCGCGCGGTGGAAAAACTGCGCCGGTTCCTGGCCCGGCGCGGCATCGTGGTTCCGGCGGCGGTTTTGGCGGCGACGCTCACCGCAAGCTCCGTGCAAGCAGCGCCGGCCACCCTGGCAAAACTGGCCACCACCGTGGCCCTGGCCCAGGGCCCGACCGCAGCCACCTCCACCACCCTCATCCAGGGAGTCTTGAAAATTATGGCATACACCAAACTAAAAATGGCCATCGCGGCTGGAGTCGCGGTGTTGCTCGTGACCGGCACCACAGCCATCGTCGTTGAAAAAATATCCCGCCCGCATCCGGCTGCCACCGGCCCCGTGACGGTTCAGTCTTCGACCAGTCCTGGCGAAGCGAATGCCGACCACTCCTATGGTCCCCCGGGACCAAGGCATCTTACCTCGCGGCCCGACCCGAATGCGCGATTCGCCAATCTCACTCCGGAACAGCGGGTCCATGAAGCCCGGCAGCATTACCCCGAGTCGGTCGCAGATTTGCAGAAATTGACCGCAACCCCGCATCAGCCATGAACAAAAAATCTGCCGCCTTTACCCTGGTCGAGCTGCTCGTGGTGCTGGCCATTATCGGCATTCTCGCCGGACTCCTGCTGCCGGCGCTTGCCGGGGGCCAGGCCAAGGCCCGCAATGTGGTTTGCATAAATAACCTCAGGCAGCTCGGCCTGGCCACGCGGCTTTACGCCGGCGACAACTCGGGGCGTCTGCCGCGCGCGGAAATTCTGCCCACCGATCCGATCACCCCTGCCCAGCCGCTCGGCCGCATCTGCGATGTGCTGGCCTCCTATTTGGGCCGGGCCTCCGGTGTGACCACCAACCCGGCCACCGTGTTCAAGTGTCCCGCCGACCGCACGCGCCTTTTTGCCACCGAGGGTTCCAGCTATGAATGGAATGCGGACCTAAACGGGCAGCCCATTGATGAAATCCGCACGAAAAACGACTTCATGTTCCTGCTCAATACCAACACCGGCCAGCTCGCGTGGAGCACCAACTTTGCGGTCGTGCTGCCGCCGCAGACCACGCCGCTGTTGCTGGACTACGAAGATTTTCATGCGCGCCCGCCGCACTCCGGCAAAAACGTGGTCTATATGGACAACCACGTGGCGCCGCTGAATGTCGCCCCCAACTCCGACCCCGGGTATGGCCAGGGCGGGTGATGCAACCAGGAAGTTCAATGCTTCCTTGCCTTCTCCACCCGGCGCGCACGGAGTGACGCGCCCTACCTCACCACAGCACGGGTCACAGTCCCGTTCTCCACGCCCAAACCCCTTTTTCTTTCTCGAAAATTCGCGGAATTTGCGTCCTCCCCTCAAGGCTGGTCGCTGATCTTCAGATACAACTGCTCGCGACCGTAATAGCCGCTGTTGTAGAATAGCGCGGCGCGGCCATCGGGCAGAATGTGGATGAACTGCCGCCACAGGTTGTAACCCTCGCCGGCATCGAGCGCGGCTTTCGGGATGTCTTTCACCCACTCAATCGGTTCCGGCGCGAAATGCCAGTTCTTCACCGGCCACTCCTCATCGCACCAGGCAAAGCCGCCCAGGCTCGGCGGCGGTTCCTCGTTCCACACCGCCTTGTTGCCGGGCTCCGGCGCGGTGGGCGAGGCATTCAGCACCGCCACCCAACGATGTTGCGCGCCGCGCAGGAGTTGGAGTCCTCCCACCCAACCGGAAGCCCAGTGCCCCGCCTGCTGGCAGGGTTCGAGGATCACGCCCAGTTTGGTCGCGACCGGTTCGCCCAGTTTTTGCACGGCCACGGCCTGCGCCGAACCATACGGGCTGATTTGCCGCGGCTGTGCGTGACGCGGATAGCCCATGTAGAAATACAGGAACTCTTTGCGCTCGGGAAAATAGTAACCGGTCACCGCGTCCGTGTGCTTGGCGTCGAAATCATTTTCCGCCCCGACCGGAATGATGGCCTGCGACTCAAAGGTCCACGGGCCGGCCAGCTTCTCCGCCCACGCCCGCTGCACCTGCTTGTGGCCGTCCTTGAAACTCACCACCAGCAGCCAATAACGGCCGTCCACCTTGGCGGGCTGATTGGCGTGCTCCGGATCCATCACGATGAACGGTTTGTGGAAGCCACCCACCGCGTCCGGGTTGGTTACCGGCAGCGGCCCTTCCAGCTTCCATTGCCCGCTTCCGAGATTATCGCGGTTCGTGCAAATGGCCTGGGCGTGTCCCGGCGGATCATAAAACAACACCATCCGCCAGCCCTGGATCGCCTCATCCCACACGATACATGGATCGCCGCTGACGCCATGGTCTTTGCTCTGCCGGGGCAATACCACGCCGTGCCGCGTCCAAGTGCTGGGAATCGCGAAGCCGCCCGGCGGCGCCACAGCGGCTGCGGGTTTCGGGGAAGTGTCCTGCGCCGGAGTAGTGATGGGCAAGAGAAAACCAGTCACGCACAGGCAGGCAAGAATCAAACGGGGTCGTGTCATACGGGCATTTCGCCATTTTTTCCGGACTCTGCAAAGCCAAAATGAGCCCGACACTTCAGTCACTTGATATTTATGGCGATTGTTGATCCATCGGCGTCTGACGCATTGCCAATACCAGTGGAACGCTCTCCCACCCCAACCCTCCCCCCAAGGAGAGGGTGAAACGGGCGCCACTTTTATGGAAATACCCACCACGGAATTGGTCAACCGGACATGGTAGTTTTCAAAGCGTACCAGGTAAAACGTCCTCTCCTGGCCCGCCTTCGCCAGGCTTCGGCGCGGTCCTTTAACCGGTCGCGCCGTGGCGAAGCGAAGACGGAAGGGAGAGGATTAGGTGAGGGCGGGCCAAACAAAACTGACCCCTGCGAGAATTCTCGCGGTCGCGATTACGATTAAAATTACGATCAAGAGCAAGAGGTCGTTGACCGGATTCAATTCAGCGCGTGAATTGGGGATGCCGTTGCAGGCGTTCCCAGCTTTCCGGGGTCAGGGGCAGGCGGACATATTCGGGCGTGTGCAGCGGTTCGGCGCTGTGGGAGCGATAGGCACGGTCCAGCCAGCGCCGGTCCAGCGGGTGCGCAATCAAATCCAGCGTGTTGGCCGCCACCGTGGTTTCCTCCTTGGCGCCGGAGGGACGCCCGGTGCCGACAAAGAATCCCGCCAGCAGCAGGGTGACCCGCATCAGGGTGCTGCGCGAATAAGTAGGCAGCGCACAGGGCCGGGCTGGGTCCAGTCGCCGGAACAGGTTGGTGAACACGGGCAGGGTCCACATGGCCGGGTTGCGCGCGGGCGAAAAGGCATCGAACAGGATGGCATGCGGCGGGGGCAGTTGGGCCAGCGCCGGCTGCCGGAGGAGTTCGGGAAAATCGCCGGGGAAGAACTGCCAATGCACGTCGCGCGCGCCATCACGGAATTGGATGGTGTTATCTTTCAGCAAGTCGGTCACCGGAGCTTCGTAGCCTTCAAAATATCCCAAGGCCACGGCATGCTGCAAAGCGAACGCCAGCGGGGCGGCAGAAAGGTCAAAACTGAGCAGCCGCACCGGCCGGGCGATTTCCCGCGTGGCTTGCAACGCGGCCAGGGCGTTGGCCGCGGCGCCGAGGCCGATGTCCCAGATGACAAATTCGCCCGGGCCGCTGCGGACGCGGTCGGGGAGTTGCAGTTGCTCCACGTACAACAGCCGGGCCTCGGCCTGCGGTCCGAGGCCGGGGTGCATGGTTTCGGCAAAGGCGGCTGAACGAACTGCGTGGGTGCCGTTCGGAAGCCGAACCAGTTCGAAAGCGTCTGGAAATTCGGACGGCAAAATTAGGCGGGGAGTGGCGCCGGACTAGCCAGCTTGGCGGAGTACCCGGCGATTTTAACCCAATAAATGATCCAACAGATCAAGAAAGCCGGGGAGGAAAGCATGTTCAAGAGCGGAATGATGCTGCAGCAAGACAGCACGCACATGACGATGCCCAGTTGCTGGCCGGGCTTGGGATCCTCGGTAATGCCACGTTTTTGGAATTCGGCGCCCAAGGATTTGGCGACGTTCAATACCATGATGAAATGCCAGATAAATCCAAAGACTGGAATCAACATCAGCCAGACCAATCCCGGCGCCATGGCGCGGTTTTCCGGGGAACAACGATTAAGGGCCTTTTGCAGCGTAAGCAGGTAAAAGATTAACGGAATGAGGAAGACAACCAGCACTCCCAACGCCACCATGATGATGGCGCCTGCGACGGCACCATCGGCATAGGATTGTTCCATAAGGGTATCCTTTCTTTGGGTTTGTTGTTTTTGGGATTTCGGTCAGAACCGTACGCTAAAATCCCGGCGCCAGCTACACCCAAATTGCTAACAGAAAGCACTTTGCCGATATGCCGGCAAAGTGCAACCCAAATCATCCCCGTACGGCAGAGCCGTTTACAACTGCGTCATGGCCTGATCCAGCGCGGCCAGGAGCGGCTGCATGGAGGCGGCCGTTTCGTCGCCCATGTTGGAGATGCGAAACGTCTTGCCCTTGATTTTGCCGTAGCCGCCGTCAATCAGGAAGCCCTGGTCCTTGACCAGCTTTTGCAGCTTGGCCACATCCACGGCGCGGCCGCCGGATTTGGCACCGTTATTGACGCATGTGAGCGTGATGGATTCGAACCCGGCTTCCGGGAACAGGGTGAACCCGTGTTTCTTCGCCCAGTCACGGACCATCTGGTTGGTCTGCCGGTGCCGGGCGTAGCGGGCCTCCAGGCCTTCGGCGAAGAAATCGTCCAGCTTGGAGCTGAGGGCGTACACGTGCCCGATGCTCGGGGTGCTGGGCGTCATGCTTTGCTCGGCATTCTTTTGGAATTCCACGAAGTCGAAATAATAGCCGCGGTCTTTGGCCGTGGCGGACTTGGCGAGCGCGGCGGGCGAGCAGACAAACACCGCCAGGCCCGGCGGCAGCGCGAACGCCTTCTGGGTACCGGCGAGCAGCACGTCAATGCCCAGGGCATCAAAATCCAGCGGCACGCCACTCATGGAGCTGACGGCATCCACGATGAACATGACGTCGGGATATTTTTTCTTGAGCGCGGCAATTTCCGCCAGCGGGCTCATGGTGCCGGTGCTGGTTTCGTTGTGAATCAGCGTGAGGGCGTCGAACTGGCCGGTGGCGAGCTTGGCGTCCACCTGCGCCGCGCGGATGGGCGAACCCCATTCCACCTGTAACGCCTCGGCTTCCTTGCCGCAGCGTTTGGAGACGTCGAGCCACTTGTCGGAGAATGCGCCGCACATGCAGTTCAGCACCTTTTTCTGTACCAGGTTGCGGATGGCGCCTTCCATCACCCCCCAGGCGCTGGAGGTGGAGAGATAAACGAGTTGCTTCGTGCCCAGCAGGGTCTGCAACTGCGGCTGGATTTTGGCGTAGAGGTCTTTGAATCCCTGACCCCGATGGCCGATCATCGGAGAGCAAAACGCCGCGAACGTTTTGGGGCTGACCTCAATGGGACCGGGTATATGTAGTTTGACGTGTGCCATAAAATAGAAAGGAATTCTTCACCAACCGGGCGGGCAACGCAAGCGCGACGTGGCTCCGGGCAATTTCAGCGCAGGAACCGCCAAATTATTTCGCGCGGCGCGATAAATCTCAGGCCGCCCCGGCCAGTTTGGCCGCTGCGCCGACGGTGGCGGGCAGTTGGGCCTGCACCCGGGTGACAATGCCAGCGACGCTGAGCCCGTACTTGGCGCGCAATTCGTCCTGCGAACTGGCGTGTTCGATGAACTGGTCGGGCCAGCCAATCCGCGCCACGGGGGTGGCAATGCCCTTTTCGCTGAACAATTCCAGCACGGCGGAACCGTAGCCGCCCATGAGCGCGTGGTCTTCGACGGTGACAATCAATTCCGCACCGCGACCGAAAAATTCGTGCGTGCCGGCGTCCAGCGGCTTGGTAAAGCGCGGATTGACCACTGCCACATCATAACCGGCGGCGGCCAGTTGCGCGGCGGCGTTCCGGGCAATGGCGCACATGGGCCCGAGCCCGAACAACGCCACCTTGCGGCCGCCATTCTGGCTGAAATGTTGCAGCACCTCGGCCTTGCCCACTTCCAGCAGCTTGGGCTGATCCTTGAGCGGCACGCCTTCCGCCGCGCCGCGGGGATAGCGGATGAAGGTGGGATGCGCTTCGTGCGAGGCGGTGAACATCATGTCCGCCAGTTCATCCTCGTCCTTGGGCGCCATGGCGATGACGTTCGGCAGGCAGCGCAGATAGGAAATGTCAAACAGCCCGTGATGCGTGGGACCGTCGTTGGCGGACAGCCCGGAGCGGTCCATGCAGAAAATCACCGGCAGATCCTGCAGGCAGACGTCATGATGGATGCAGTCGTAGGCGCGTTGCAGAAAGCTGGAATAAATGGCGCAAACCGGATGAAAACCCATGGTGGCCATGCCGGCGGCGAAGATGACGGCGTGTTCCTCGGCAATGCCCACATCGTAATAGCGATCCGGCATGGCCTTTTCGAGATGCTTCAGGCCGGTGCCGCTGTGCATGGCGGCGGTAATGCCCACCAGCGTATTGTCCTTCTGGCACAGCTTCACGAGCGTCTGGCCAAAGACATCCTGATAATTCGGCGGCGTGCCGGCCTTGGCCGGGGCGGAATTGCCGGTGGCCACATCGTAAGGCCCGGTGCCGTGGAATTTCTCCGGCGACTTCAACGCGGCCTCGTAACCCTTGCCCTTTTTGGTGAGGACATGGATGACGATGGGATGATCGCAGGTCTTGGCAAATTCCAGCGTGCTGATGAGCAACGGGAGGTCGTGGCCGTCAATCGGCCCGAGATAGCGCAGGCCCATCTCCTCAAAAATGACAGAACTGCCATGGCCGCCGCGACCGTCCATGTCCACCGGACTGCCGGTGGGCCGCAAGCCCACGTCGTTGATGGCGCCCTTGAAGCCTTCCTCGGCTTTGCGCGCGAGCTTCAAGGCCAGGTCGCCCTTGGGCAGCCGGCGCACGAACCCTTCAAAATCACGCGAGAGCTTGTTGTACGACGGATGCGTGATGAGTTTGTTGAGATACGCGGAAATGGCGCCGACGTTTTTGGCAATGCTCCACTCGTTGTCGTTGAGGATGCCGATGAACTTCTTGGTGGTGTGGCCAATGTTGTTCATTGCCTCAAAGGAAATGCCGTTGGTCAGGGCGGCATCGCCGAACACGCATACCACGTTTTCATCGCTGCCCATGCGGTCACGGGCGGCGCACATGCCCAGCGCGGCGGACAACGCCGTGCCGGCGTGGCCGGCGCCGTAGGAATCATGCGGGCTCTCGGTGCGCAGGGCAAAGCCGTTCAAGCCGCCGGTCTGGCGGATGGTGCGGAAACGGTCCTTGCGGCCGGTCAGGAGCTTGTGGACGTACACCTGATGGCTGACGTCCCAGACAAATTTGTCCTTGGGGGTGTTGAACACATAATGGAGCGCCAGGGTGAGTTCCACCACGCCCAGGTTGGGGCCGAGGTGCCCACCGCTCTGGGCCAGACCCTGGATCAGCTCCTGCCGGATTTCATCGGCCAATACCTGCAACTGCAAATAGGTGAGTTTCTTGACGTGCAACGGTCCGTCCACCATGTCCAAGTATCGGCTCATAATTATTCTTCCGCCATGTCCGCCGCCAGCGGCTTCACTTTCAGCTCGCCCATGGCGGTTTGCTCCAGTTGTTGAATCTTCAGTTCCGCCTCGGCCAGTTTGGCCTGGCAGGCCTGGGCCAGCTTGACCCCTTCCTCGTAGCGTTTGATGAGGGTTTCGAGCGGCAAGTCGTCCGCCTCCATTGCTTCCACAATGGTTTCCAGTTTTTTCAGCGCCGCCTCAAATGACAGCGCCGCCTTGGCGGAGCTGCTGGCAGTCTCCGCTGGTTTGGACGGATTCGACACGCTAAAAAACTAGGGGAAATGCCCGCTCGCGTCCAGTTCGGAGTCAACCCTCCGGCGGAACGGGGGGCGTCACCTCGCTGACGATTTCCCCGTGCTGCAACCGGGTTTTCAGTTTCTGTCCGGCCTTGATTTTGCCGGCATCGCGCAAAACCTTGCCGCTGACGGCGTCGCACGTGATGGAGTAGCCTCGGGCCAGCACCTGTTCCGGGCCCAAGAGCCGCAACCGCGCTTCCACGGCGCGCAACGCTTCGCGGCGGCGGGCGAGCGTTTGTTCCGGATGCAGCCGGAGCAGCCGGACGGCGAGCCCGTTCCAGGTATTGCGGGATTCCCGGGCGCCCTGCCGCGCGCTCCGCAGCAGGCCGGCTTGCAAATCATCCAGCCGTTGCAGCCAGTCGTTCAGCCGCCGCCGGGGATGCAACCGCGCCAGCCGGCCCGACCATTGGTCAAAATTTTCCGTGGCCGCCGCAAGGCCGCGTTGCAACCGCAGCCGCAGCAACTCCGGCGCGTCGGCCACAAATTCCCGGCTGGCAAACACGCCTTCGGTGATTATTTCCGCGCCGGCACTCGGCGTGGCCGCCCGGAAATCCGCCACGAAATCGCTGATGGTAAAATCAATCTCGTGCCCCACGGCGGAAACCACCGGCAGGGCCGATTCAAAGATGGCCTGCGCCACGACTTCCTCGTTGAAGGCCCACAAATCTTCCAGCGAACCGCCGCCGCGCGTGACGAGAATCAAATCCAAGGGTGCGGTTTCTTGGGCCGCCGAGAAGGCATTCAGCATTTGGATGGCCGCCGCAATTTCCGCCGCCGCCCCCTGCCCTTGCACCCGGCAAGGCGCGAGGATGATTTCCAGGCCCGGATGCCGCCGCTGCACGACATGCAAAACGTCGCGGATGGCCGCGCCGGTGGGTGAAGTGACCAGCCCGATGCGCTGGGGAAATTCCGGCAAGGCCCGTTTGCGTTCCGGGGCAAACCAGCCGGCGACGGCCAGCTTTTGCTTCAGCTTCTCGAACATCACCTGCAGAGCGCCGACGCCCTGCAACTCGACCGCCCGCACGATGAGCTGATATTGCCCGCGCGCCTCGTAAACGGTCACATCCCCTTGCAGTAATACTTTCTGCCCGTCCGCCAGCAGGCTGCGCTCGCCCGGGGCCGTGCCGCGAAAGAGGACGCAGCTCAATTGCGCCCCGGCGTCCTTGAGCGTGAAATACATGTGCCCGGAGCTTTGCGCGCGCAGGTTGGTGATTTCACCGCTCACCCACACCGTGCCGACCGATTGTTCCAACAACCGTTTGACCTTGGTGGTCAGTTCACTTACGGAAAGCACCTGGCGCGTTGCTTCCGGCGGAAACAACTCCCCAAAATCCCATTGCGATGCGGTGCGTTTGCCCATGCGTGGCGAAATTTTTTATTGGATTATTGCGAAAGGCAAAAAAGAAATGTCGCGGCAATGTGGCAGCCTTCCGACGCTTTCGTTCAGACATTGTGCTGATACCAGTCCATGGCGGCCTCGAGTCCCTGCGACACGGTGTGAGTGGGCGCGTAGCCCAGCAACGTCTGCGCCTTGCTGATATCCGCCAGCGAATGGCGGACATCGCCGGCCCGAAAATCCTGATACACCGGTTTGGTTTCGGGCAAGGCGGGCAACCGCCGCCGCAAACCTTCCTGCAGGAAGCGAAACAGTTCGTTCAACGTGGTGCGGGTGCCCACCGCCACATTGTAGGCCTGGTTCACGGCTGCCGGATTTGGCGTGGTGGCGGCGAGCAGATTCGCCTGCACCACGTCGGCAATGAAGCAAAAATCCCGGCTGGTTTCGCCGTCGCCGTTGACCCGGACGGGCTCGCGCCGCAACAACGCCGCCACCCATTTGGGAATCACCGCAGCATAGGCACCCTCGGGATCCTGGCGCGGCCCGAACACATTGAAATAGCGCAGGCCAATGCTCTGCATGCCGTAAGCCCGGCCAAACACATCGGCATAAATCTCATCCATCAGCTTGGTGGCAGCGTAAGGCGACAGCGGCTGGCCGATTTGCGCCTCCACCTTGGGCAAGCCCGGATGATCCCCGTAGATGGCGCTGCTCGAAGCATAGACAAAGCGTTTCACCCGGGCATCGCGCGCGGCCACGATCATATTTGCAAAACCGGTCACGTTGGCGGCATGGCAGGACAACGGCTCCGCAATGGACAGCGGCACCGAGCCCAGCGCCGCCTGGTGCAGAACATAATCCACGCCGTGGCAAGCCGTGGCGCAAGCGGCGGCATCGCGAATGTCGCCCTCAATGAACTCAAAGCCCGCCCATTGTTCCGGCGTCACCAGTGCTTTCACCTCGTCCAAATTCCGGCGGTGACCGGTGGCGAAATTGTCGTAGCCCCGCACCCGCTGTCCCAGGCGCAACAGGGCTTCCAACAGGTTTGAGCCAATGAATCCCGCCGCGCCGGTAACCAGCCAGGTCCGGGACGCCGCGGTCAAATCTGTTTTCAGTTTTTCGTAAGCAGTCATCAGGCTTTCCAAATTTTATTTGCCGGCGCGGCCAGGCCCGCCATCACGTTGCGGGTATCCACAATGCACTGCGCCCATTCCGCGAGGTCCGCATAATTCACCGCCGCGTGCGCGGTGGAAATCAAAACCAGATCGTAGCCGGAAATGGTTTCCCGGTTCCAGGCCACGGACCGTGTGCCCGCCCAATGCGAATGCTCGCGGCTGGGCCGGATGACCGGCACATGCGGATCGTAGTATGCCATCTCCGCGCCTTGCGCATGCAACAGGTCCAGCAAACGATAGCTGGGCGACTCGCGGTCGTCATCCACATTGGCTTTGTACGCCAACCCAAGCACCAGCACGCGGCTGCCATTGACGGCTTTGCGCCGGGCATTCAATGCCTCCGCCACCCGGCCGACCACATAATGCGGCATGGCGGTATTGATTTCGCCCGCCAGTTCAATGAACCGCGTGTTCTGGCCAAATTCGCGCGCCTTCCACGTCAGATAAAAGGGATCAAGGGGAATGCAATGCCCGCCGAGGCCGGGGCCCGGATAAAACGGCATGAACCCAAACGGCTTGGTCTTGGCCGCCGCAATGACCTCCCAGATATCTATCCCCATCGCGGCATAAACCCCCTTGAGTTCGTTGACCAGGGCAATGTTGACGCAGCGGAAAATATTTTCCAGCAATTTCGCGGCCTCGGCCACGCGACACGATGAAACCGGAATGACCGTTTTCACGGCCCGACGATACAGCGCCACCGCCTGCTCCAAATCCGCCGGGGTATAGCCGCCCACCACCTTGGGAATCAGCGCCACCTGGCTGGCGGGGTTGCCGGGGTCCTCGCGCTCCGGCGAAAACGCCAGGTAAAAATCCGTGCCTGCCTTCATCCCCGAGCCGCGCTCCAGCACCTCGCGCAATTCGCCGTCCGTCGTGCCGGGATACGTGGTGGATTCCAACACCACCAGCGCGCCCCGTTGCAAATGCGGCGCAATGCTCTCGCCCGTCTTGAGGATGTAAGAAAGATCCGGCTCGCGATTCGGGGTCAGCGGGGTCGGGACGCAGATGATGACCGCCGTCACCTCGCGAATCCGGGAAAAATCCGTGCTGGCCGTCAGTTGCCCCGCCTTCACCGCCTCGGCGATGGCCGCCGCCGGAATGTGCTCGATATAACTGCGCCCGGCGTTGATGGCCTCCACCTTTTTGGCGTCCACGTCCAGGCCCAATACCTCCACCCCACTGCGGCCAAACTGCAGCCCCAGCGGCAAGCCCAGATAACCCAATCCCACCACGGCAATTCTCATAACATTGTGAATTCCGGCGGCAGCATGCCCGCCGCCCGGCAAAAAAAAAGTCTTTTTGTCAGGTTAACTGTCCCAAGTCGCTGACGCTGTGACACGACGCCGCTGCCGGGGCGCGCCCGTCCCCGGGCGCAGCGATGTCGCAAAATTCGTGGGCACCGCATTCCTTGCCATCACGATGATGACGCCTGCGCCGCCGATTTGCAGCATTGAATGGCAATATCGTACGGCTTGCGGGAGTCCCGTTGCTGTGCCCGGGGACGGGCACACTCCTAATTAGAAACGTGGAAATTCACTTGCCTTGCGCCCGCCGGACAACATACGATGCGCCCCGCCATTTGGCAGAGACTGATTGGGTTGGGGTCGTAGCTCAGTTGGTAGAGCGTCTCGTTCGCAATGAGAAGGTCGCAGGTTCGATCCCTGTCGGCTCCACCATCCATCAGCACCAAAGGGTCACTTCATTTTGCCGTCTTGTCCTTAGACATTCCTTAATTACTGATTTAAAGGGTTCAAGCCTTTAACAGCAGGTTATCAGCTGTCGGAACAAAAGAGCTTTTCTCAAATTGCCACCGGTAGACGCACGTATCCCCACTTTTGCACGAAGGGCATGGACGCATCCAACCCTTATCCTTAGTCGGATGGATTCCACTTCGACTTACGAGATCAGAGATATGTTGAAGGGCTTTCACATCCTCGCGGCTTTTCCAAAGTTGGAGAACTTCGTCAATCCCGTTTTTTAATGCATCGCTGACCGCAATGGAAGCAACAAAAGCCCGTAT
>DATJIU010000205.1:0-7111 GCA_035492855.1 Dongiaceae bacterium
AGAATCGGATCCGTTGACTGACGAACGGCTGGTAATGATTTACTCGGCCATCCACCGGCTCAAACCGCTGGATCGTTCGCTCATGCTTTTGTCGCTGGACGGATTGAGCTATCGGGAAATGGCGGAGGTGCTCGGTCTCTCGGAAAGCAATGTCGGTGTCAAACTCACCCGGATCAAACAGCAGCTCACCCAAACACTGAATGGAAATGAACATGAACGCGAATGAAATGCACAGCGCCTGGAATTCTCACCGAAACAACTTGCCGCCGGAAGCGCAACAACGGTTGGTGGGTCAATTCACCCAGCAGACCATTCGCCGGCGCCGCTTCCAAACATTCTGGCTGATCCACACATTTGCCTGGCTGACGATAATCACCGTTTTGGGGATCGCGGCTGTCCTGACCGGCAAAACCCGCCTTGCGCATGAATGGGGGCTATTACCGTTGCTATTGATTCCCTGGGCCTTTGCCATCCACTTTCTGCGCTGGTTTCTGCGGGCGGCCTTACCCACGACTCCCGGGGAATTGCCCGTAACCGAATCATTGCGTTTGGCGCTGGTTTCCAACCAGGCCCAGCAAACCCATTTGAAGCTGGTGGCGGGATTGTTTGCCATAATGATTCCCGTTCTGGCGATGACCCTGTGCCAACTGTACGCGGTGGGCAAAGTGTCGGCGAACGACATGGTCTCCATGACCGTGTTTTTCGGTGCCGTTTTGGGGTTGAGTGCTGCTGGCATCGCGGTCAGGTATTTTGCCCGGTTATTGCCGCAGCAGCGGCAGCTCAAAACTTTGCTCGCAGCCATGGCGGACGAAGGGTGATCGCCAGCGCTGGTATTGCAACGCAGCCGAACCAATGCAATTCATTGACTTACGCCGCGGGGAGCGGGCACAGCTCTCGTGTAACGAAATAACAACTTTTTGTTTTCACGCCCGCCGATTTGCCGCATCTTCCCCCTTGTATTTTCTATGGCTGAAAAAACGAAGCACAATTACGACGAGAGCAAGATCAAGACCCTGAGTTCGCTGGAGCACATCCGGCTGCGCACCGGCATGTACATCGGGCGCATCGGCAACGGCAACCATTACGACGACGGTTGCTACATCCTGCTCAAGGAGGTCATTGATAATGCCATTGACGAATACATCATGGGCTTCGGCAAGGAGGTGGAGGTCAAAATTGAAGGCACCCGCGTGAGTGTGCGCGATTACGGCCGGGGCATCCCGCTCGGCAAAATCGTGGACTGCGTTTCCAAGATCAACACCGGTGCCAAATACAACGACGACGTTTTCCAGTTCAGCGTCGGTCTCAACGGCGTGGGCACCAAGGCCGTCAACGCACTGTCCAAGGCGTTTATGGTGCGCAGCCATCGCGACGGTGAATTCGCCGAGGCGCATTTCAAGATTGGAAAGCTCAAGAAGGAGGATTCCGGCAAGACCAAGGATCCCAACGGCACCTTCATTGAGTTTGAGCCCGATACCGACATCTTCAAGGATTCCGAATTCAAGCCCGAGTATGTGGAGCGCCGCCTGCGGCATTACAGCTATCTGAACACCGGGCTGCGCATTTTGCTGCGCATGGATGGCCTGGCCGAACCCAAGGTCTTTCAATCCCGCCACGGCCTCATGGACCTGGTGATGGAAGACCTGGCCAGCGACAACAGCGAACCGCTGTACGCGCCGCTGCATTACGCCAGCAAGACGCTGGAGTTCTGCTTCACCCACAGCAATTCGCGCTACGGCGAAACCTTCTATTCGTTCGTCAACGGCCAGTACACCAGCGACGGCGGCACGCACCTTAGCGCCTTCCGTGAAGGCCTGCTCAAGGCCGTGAACGAGCATTGCAACGGCAAGTTCGATGGCGACGACGTCCGCGAAGCCATGGTGGGCGCGGTATCCATCCGGCTCAAGGATCCCATCTTCGAGTCGCAGACCAAGAACAAGCTGGGCAACACCGAAATCCGCACCGAACTGGTCAACAACGTGCGCGAGGAGTTGCTGCATTTCTTCCAGCGCAACAAGCAGATTGCCGACACCATCATCGCCAAGGTCAAGGACACCGAGGAACTGCGCAAGGAACTGCAAAACGTCAAGAAGCTCGCGCGCGAACGCGCCAAGGCCATCACCCTGCGCATTCCGCAGTTGAAGGACTGCAAAAACCATTTCGACAAGAAGAAGGACAAGGGCGCGGGCACGATGGTGTTTATCTGCGAGGGCCAGTCCGCCGCCGGGTCCATCACCAGTTGCCGCGACGTCAACAACCAGGCCGTGTTTGTGCTCAAGGGCAAGCCGCTCAACGTCTGGGATCTCAAGCGCGACGTGATGTACAAGAACGACGAGATGTACCACCTCATGCAGGCGCTCAACGTGGAGGACAACACCGAGGGCCTGCGGTATGACAAGGTCATCCTCGCCACCGATGCCGATGTGGACGGCATGCACATCCGCAATTTGATGATCACCTATTTCTTCCGCTTCTTCGAGCAACTCGTCCACGACGGCCACGTGTATGTGCTCGAGACGCCGCTGTTCCGCGTGCGCAACAAGCAGGAAACAATTTATTGCTACAGCGAAACCGAGCGCGACGACGCCGTGAAAAAACTCGGCGGCAAGCCGGAGATTACGCGGTTCAAAGGGCTGGGGGAAATCAGCCCCAAGGAATTCGCGCAATTCATCGGCAAGCAGATGCGGTTAAGCAAAGTGGAGTACGCCCCGCGCGCCGAGTCCGGGCCGATCCTGAGCTTCTACATGGGCAAGAACACCCCCGAGCGCAAGGACTACATCATGGACCGCCTCGTCGTGCCGGTGGAGGAGTGAGGAGCAACCGGTAGGGTTCGGGTTAAATTTCCTGAACCGTCCATTGCTGGGAATCGGGATCTTTTTCCGCCAGCACAATGGGGGCGATCTTCGCCTCTTTCAAAGCATCAACCACGTCCTGAATTATCTCCTGTCCCAAGGTCTGGATCAAAGTAACCCTGCGGATATTTGGGTTTTTAAATTCAATTTGCAATTCCACCGCGTCGGCAGTGTGGGAGAAATTCACGGCACCTCGTCGTTGATACCGGGCCGGCAATTCATGTAAAATTCTAAACTCAATGATTTGCGACTGTTTCAAGCTCAGTCTTTGTCGGGGCAGGTCAATTATTTGTGTCGCGGCATCGTAGGTCAGGAGACTTCCCTGTTTGCGTTGTTTGGCCGCATCGCGCCCGGGTAATACGATGCAGGCTAGAACCGTTCCCAACATCAGAGTGCCCATCAAAATGGGCAAAGTATTGTCATCCGCGCCCGGGGTATTCCTGTTCGACGCCAATGTCCCCCAAAAGAGGCCGCCGGCAATGGTCCCAACGACCAGCACCATGAACAGGTATGATCCCCTGGGAAATCCATCGGTCCTTATGGTGATTTGCTGGCCGGAGCGTTGGACCCACCAATATTTAACATTGCCATAGTCGCCCGGTGAAAATACAAAGTTCGGCATATTTTGATGCTAGAAATACTCCGGTTCATTCCAAGCTGAAGTCAATGCTTGGATGGCCCCGGCATCCCGCCTGCCACCAGTGTTCACCCCAGCCCGTACTTTTTTCGCAACGCCCCCAGATGTGCCGCCGGGCTCGTGCCCTCGCCGGTGGCGCGGCGCATGAGTTCCTGGGGGTGATACCGCATGCCGTGGCGATGTACCTTGTCCCGCAGCCATGAGAGGAGCGTGCCATATTCGCCCCGCGCCAGTTCGGCTTCCAACGTGGGCGTGTCGGCCAAGGCACGGCGCATCAATTGCGCAGCGTTCAGGTTGCCCAGCGAATAGGTCGGGAAATACCCGATGGTGCCGATGCTCCAGTGGATGTCCTGGAGGCAGCCGTTGGCATCATTGGGCACTTTCAGACCGAAGGATTTTTCAAAGGCCTCGTTCCAATACGCCGGCACATCCGCCACGGCGAGTTCG
The DNA here is from genome assembly GCA_035492855.1 of Dongiaceae bacterium. Lineage (GTDB taxonomy): Bacteria > Verrucomicrobiota > Verrucomicrobiia > Limisphaerales > JAFMIX01 > JAFMIX01. The sequence goes on from DATJIU010000205.1 coordinate 3,937, forward strand.
CCTTCGATCAGTTTTATCTCGATCTCGAAGCGCAGGATGATGTGCAGGTCGTAGGTGACCTGATCCGCCTCCACGCGGATGAATGAGGGGTGTACCTGGTTGACCGCGCCGGTGATTTGCTCCGGCGTCAACCGGCCCAGTTCCGGGAAATGTTTGCACGCCACCGGATACCAGTGCCGCCAGAAAGCTTCGCTGCGGCCCACGTGGTTTTCCCAGAGTCGCGATTGGGATTCATGGATGCCCAGCGATACCGCATGTCCCAGCGGCATCCCGTAATGTTCCTTGGGCAATCCCTGATCGTACAGTCCGTGGCCGGCCTCGTGCATGATGCCGTAGAGCGATTGCGTGAAGTCCGACTCGTTGTAACGCGTGGTCAGGCGGCAATCGTTCGGGCCGATCCCGGTGCAAAACGGATGCGTGGTGGTGTCAATGCGGCCGGCGGCAAAATCAAAACCCATGGCCTCCGCCACCTCGCGGTTAAAAGCCTGCTGCGCCGCCTCGGGATAATGTCCCTGCAACAGCGAGCGCGGCGTGGCGGCGGAACGTTCCGTGGCCGGTCCGAGAATGGTGGTGATTTCCGGGCGCAGCTTCGCAAACAATTCGCGCAAATCCTCCGCCCGGGTGCCGGGTTCGTATTCATCCAGGTGCGCGTTGTAGGGTGACCCGGTGTAACCCCAGCGATCGGCGAACTGCCGGTGCAAATCGAGCAGCTTCTTGAGGTGGGGCTTGAAAATTTTGAATTTCGACTGCTTCCGCGCCTCGCCCCAGGCTTCGCGGGCAAAGGAGCGCGTGCGCTGGAATTTTTCCACCAGCCGCGCCGGGATTTTGGTTTTGCGGTCGTAGCTGCGGCGCCATTCGCGGACGTTGGCCGCCTCCTCCGAATCGGGCGCGAAGCCATGCTGCTCGCAGGCGGCAATCCACTCGCCCACCTTGGAAGCGGTAAACCGGCGGTGGGCCTCGCTGCCCAACCAGGCCATCTGTTCGGCGCGATGCGCCAGCGCCTTCGGCGGCATGTAGGTTTCCTCGTCCCAGGAGAGCGTGCCGGCGGCGCTGCTCAGCAGGGCGATTTCGCGGTTGCGTTCCAGCAATTTGCCATAGGCGGGCAGGGTGTGACTCATGAGCAGCAGCTTGAAAATAGGACGGCGATTTGTCGAACAGAAACTGGAGGGGAACCTTCCGAGTCCGGGGCGCGCGCGATGATATTTTGTCGGGAGCAGTGCATTTTGTTTTAACATTGATTTTGCGGTTTTTCATTTTTAAATATGTGTAACAAATTCTCCCGGAGTTGGTTATAATTTTGAAATCGCCGTTTTTCGCCTCCAAAAATTGGGTTCACCATTAAACCACATGGGTTCCGGGAGCATGATAGAATGCTCGCTGGTATGCGAAAAAGCGCAACCAGAGCCGGCTCTTGGGCCGAGAGGGAAAGAATGCAGAAGGTTGAATGCAGGATGAAGAATTACCGGCCACCGGGGGTACCGCGCGTGGCCGGGTGCAGCAACGGGAGCCGGAAGGCGAGGTGGCGTTACCACCCGGCATGCGCTCACCCAAAGCAATGTCAGGCGCGGCGGTGGTATGCCGCACTCCGCAATCCGAACTCCACACTTTGCCTTGCCTCCCGATGGCCGTCCGCCAGAACCCAAATTACCAAACGAACCCAATTTTTTTTGAAGCCAACAATTATGCAATACATTGCAAATAAAATATTTGCTTCAGAAAAATGTGGATTTTCAATTTGGGTTCGTTTGGCTTCGTTTTCCACAATTTCGGGCTGCGACCAAGGGGGGCCGTTATTCCAATCCGGTACGGACCCGGAAAAAGATCGGGCCGTTGAGCGGCGGCGGGAGTTGATACGTGTTATGCGGTGGCGTGGGTGCGAGATGGGTGGCCACGGGAACAAAGGCATTTGTGAAATTGCCAGTGGCGGCCAACAGATCATAGTAGCGATTGCTGACGCTTTGCCAGGTTACCACCAGGTTGGTGGACGCGAGCAGCGATATGTTTTCAATGCGCAACAACGAGGCGGCGTTGGTGGGCTGCGTGCCGGCGAGATATTCGTCGCGGTCGGAGCAGCCGTCGCCATCCGCATCGCCGCTGCCATCGCGCAGCAAGGTGCCGAAATTGTCCGCCTCCCAGGTGTCCGGCAAACCATCGCCATCGAGGTCATCGGGCAGTACCTGGAAGTCGAGCCGCGAGAGGTGCAGGGAATCGTGATAGATGCTGTTGTGCGCCACGAGCGGAGTGCCATTGGTGTACATGGGGCCGCCGTCGTTCAGGTTGCGGTCGTACATGGGATAGTCCGCGGAGGAAACCACCAGCCGCAACCGATGGCCGGCGCGGAAGGTCCAGGCCAGATTCTGAATCTGAACGGGGATGGCATACACCACGCCGGGAGTCAGAAGCGATTCGGTACTCAGCGAATCGCGGAACCGGGCGCGGCGAATCCCCTGCACCAGGATGAGCGAATGTCCGGCGGGATCCACATCGGTCAACCGCACGGCGAAATCGGTGTCGGTGCGGTCGGAGGCGGCGTAGAGGGTGACGAGCAGATTGGTGGCGTTGAGCCGCAGGTCATTGGTCAGGACGGGAGTGGAGTACACGAGCACATCGGCGCGGCTTTCAATGTTGGTGGATTCGTCCTGCGGTCCGTCCGGCGTGGTGGGGTCGAGCGGCGTGAAGCGCGCCCCGCCGAAGGACGGGGTGGGGTCGTTGGGATCGTAGGCAAAGCTGTCGGCGGCTTCCCCATTCGTCGGCGGATCGGCGGTCAGTTGGCCGCCGGCATGGAAGTACAGGGTGCGCGCCGTGCGGGGCGCATCGTCCCAGGTGGCGGCGCCGGACCAATTGCGATTATCCACCCAGATGTTTTCGCCACCCTGGTAGAACTGCACGACCGGTTGATCGGCCCAGCCGTTATTGGTCAGCCCGCGCAACTGGTAATCCCAAAATTGAATCTCGGTAGCGAACAGGTTGGTGGTATTGGAAAAATCGAGCACGCCCTGCCCGGCCTCACCCACGCCGCTGTGCGTCCAGGGGCCGAAGATGAGCCGGTGCTGCGAGCGCACGGCGGTGTCGCTGCGGGTTTGCAATTCGGCAAAGGCCTGCAGCACGGTGTCGGGCGTGTGGTCAAACCAGCCGCCCACCAGGAGTGCCGGCACGGCCATTTTTTCGGGCGTGT
>DATJIU010000206.1:0-2441 GCA_035492855.1 Dongiaceae bacterium
GGTCGTTTTGCTGTTCATCCCAGATCATCGTTTGCGGGATGCTCGGCTGTACCAGCGTGGCGTGCACTTGGTCGCCGGGTTGGGCGCGCTCGTGGAGTTGCATCATCCCCGAGCCGTAGAGCACCACCAGGGCACCGAGCGGCAACATCACCTCACCCTGCCAGCCCAGGCGCACGCCCGGATGCCGCACAATGCGGTAGCTGGCCGCGTAGAGTGCCAGCGACAGCCAGATGATCAGGAACGAAACGCCGTAGACTCCGGTGACGCTGGCCACTTGGATCAACGGCAGCATTTGGTATTGTGATGCGCCCAGGAGGTTCCACGGGAATCCGGTGAACAGCCGGCTTACGGTCATTTCCAGGCCCACCCACACGGCGGCGCCGATAATTAATTGTATCTGCCGTCCGAACCAGTCGCCGGCGCCAATTTTATCGTGCATCAGCCAGACCCACGTGGCGGGGAACACCGCCAGGTAGGCGCTCAGGGCGAACCAGCCGAGAATGGGATAGCCCGTGACCGGAATGTGGAGCAGCCAGCCAAGGGAGAGCAGATAATGCGCGAGGCCCCCCACGTAACCGATGCGGAATGCCTGGCCGCCGGTCCGGCCCCGGGCGCAGGCGAGCAGTACCGCCGGCGCCACCCAGGCAAAGCCGCTGATGCCGATTCCGGGAAACGCCGCCGCCAGCATCAGCCCCGCCAGGGCCGCCAGCAGATAACGCACGCGCAGGTTGGCCAGCAATTTTTTCAACGGCGGCAGTTTGCCGCAAACTGTCGCAAAGGCAAGATTGCCGCCGCAAAGCCGGGGGTGGAACCGCCGCCATTTCAGAGCTATACATGCCGGGGCAAATTTGCTAGGTTGGGGTCATGCCACTGGACGACATCTTGCTGGAAGCCGAAGAGAAAATGATCAAGACCGAGGAGGTGCTGCTGCGCGAGTTCTCCGCGGTGCGCACCGGCAAGGCCTCGCCCGCGCTCGTGGAGAACATCCTGGTGGAGGTGTACGGTTCGCACATGCGTATCCGCGAACTGGCGGGCATCAGCACCCCGGAACCGCGCATGCTCATGATCCAGCCGTGGGACAACTCCAGTGTCAGTCCCATTGAGAAGGCCATCCAAAAGGCGAACATTGGGCTCAACCCGGCGGTGCAGGGCAAGTTCATCCGCATTGTGCTGCCCGACCTGAGCACCGAACAACGCGAAAAATTTGTCAAAGCCTGTCACAAAATGACCGAAGACGGGCGGGTGGCTGTCCGCCACGTCCGGCGCGACGCCTTGGAAGCGGTCAAAAAAGAGGCGAAGCAGGGCGGGGTGACCGAGGATGACACCGAAAAAGCCGAGGCCGAAGTCCAGAAGCTGACCGACCAGTACATCAAAAAACTGGAGGATCACCTGGCCAAGAAGGAAAAAGAAATCATGACGGTTTGAGCGCGGCTCCGCCGGCCGCCGCCCGCGTCGTATCTCCTGCAAGCATCCCATGCGGGCACGTTTTTTTGCCATCAGTTTGATTGCCGCCGCGTTGCTTGGTCAACGTGGCGTGACAGCGGAGCAGTACACGTTCGCCCCGGTGCCGCCGCCCTCCATTTTTTCCACCAATATTCCCCCGGCGCTGCGGGAGGTTTCCGCTGGGGCGCTCAACGCAGCGTCGAACTCACTACCGGCAACGGTCACCAATGCGGTGCTGGTGCCACCGTCCCCGGCCACCGTCATTGTCCCCAAAAAATCCCGAGGCAAACCCAGGTTTGAACCGGTGCCGGAAACCCCGGTCCCGGCGAAAGTGCGTGCCGCGCCGCCGGAAAATCTGCCGGCCGTGCCGGTGGGGTCTGTGGCGGTAACCAACCTCATTATCACCGCCGGCAGCCAGTACAGCGGCATGGTGATGGCGGTGGACCCGGAGATGCGTTTCGTGGTGCTGAATTATGCCCTGGGCTGGCTGCCGGGGCCGGGCCAGGAGGTCACCGTGTACCGGCATGGCCTCAAGGTGGGCACGGTCAAAGTTTCCGGACCCCGCCGCGATGATAACGTCACCGCCGACATCACCGATGGGGAATTGAAAGTGGGCGACGAAGCCCGGGTCAACTAAAGCGGGGGAGCATCCGGCACTCACCGGAACTCCGCTCAGCTCTTCCGGCGGGTGGCCTGTTCCACCGTCTCGGCGGCCTTGGCCGCGAGCGGTTTCTGGTAGGGCGAATTGAGATTGAAATAAATCCCGCACAACGGCCGGGGGCCGTCGGTCTGGCTGAGGATCACCGTCACATACTTGTCCAGGGCGATGCCATGGCGCATGTGGATGCCGCGGTCTTCATAGGCCCGGATGGCCTTGGTGATGAGGGAAACTACCGAGGCCTGAAATTCATCGGGGGTTTTGTCAATGCAGATGACGTACCGGTCATAAGCTTTGAGCGCCTCGGCTATCTCATTCTTGAACGTATCAGCGGTCACAC
>DATJIU010000207.1:0-4846 GCA_035492855.1 Dongiaceae bacterium
GAATTCGCGCCGGCCGCGCGGGTCGAGATCGCTGGTGGGTTCGTCCAGCACGAGCATTTTGGGATCGCAGGCGAGCACGCCCGCCAGACAGACGCGGCGTTTTTCGCCGTGGCTCAGATGATGCGTGGCGCGGTGGCCGAATTCGGCCAACCCCACTTGCGTGAGGGCGTGGCGTACGCGTTCCGTCACCGTGGCTTGGTCGAGCCCAAGTTGTTGCGGACCGAAGGCTACGTCCTCGGCCACCGTGGGGCAGAACAACTGGTCATCCGGATCCTGAAACAGCAGGCCCACTTCACGGCGGATGTTCTCAAGATTCTCTGCGGTGATGGCCGCGCCATGGATCCGGATGGTGCCGGCACCGTCAAGCCGTTCCGGGAGCAATCCATTGAGGTGGAGCAGCAGGGTGGATTTACCCGAGCCGTTCGCGCCCAATAAGCCCACGCATTCGCCGGGCGCAATGCTGAAACTGATGCCGCGCAGGGCTTCGGTGCCGTCGTGATACCGGTACTTCAGATCGGTGATGGCAATGGCGGCGCTCATTTCCAGCCCCGGGCGCACATGGCGTCGTAGATGCGCTCGGCCCGTTCCGAGGCGCGAATGAACAACTGCCCGATCACCGTGGCGCGGGTCTGCCATTGCAACCGGCGGGTGCGGGTGAAGGTGCGGCTGGCGCGGGCGCGCTTCATGCGCTCCGATTCATCGGCCAGCACAAAAAGATAGCGGTGCATGAGCGCGATGGTGGTGAGGAGCAACGCCGGTACGTGCATGCGTTGCAACACCCGCAGGATGCCGCTGAACGGGGTGGTGTTGGCCAGCAGCGTTACCGTGAGCAGGCACAACGCACTCTTGAGCGCCACGCCCAGCCAGAGGCCGCGGGTGGCGGGATGAAAGGCATTTACCAGCGCGACACCCAAGACAAAGGGAGACAACACCAGCAACCGTTTCGCCAGAAAAAGCAGGGAAATGCGGCTGATCAAAATCACCAGGGTCAGCACAACGGCAACGCTTCCAAACCACAGAGTAAAATCCAGCGGGACGATGACCGTGCCCAAGATGAGCAGCAGCGCCGCACCCAGTTTTAATGCCACGGGCAGCCGGTGTACCGGACTTTGCTGCTGCCCATGATGGTGACCAAGCCAGTGCGCGCTCATGAATTGCCGGGACCTGCGCCGGGTTTGGTTTCCGGCTGCGGCACCAGCCATCTGCCCAACGCCAGTGCCAGCCCGAAGACTACCAGCGAACCGATGACCCCCGCAAGGGCGGTCGCACCCGGCCCCCAATGCCGGCCCGGGATATGATAATCCGCCAGCGGCGCAGGAATCAGGGAAGCGGTAGCCTGATGCTCGAATCCCAGTCGCGCGGCCACGGCTTCCAGGCCGTCCGGCCAGGGACAGGCAAACGGCGCCACAAATACCGCCACGCCCAGGGCGGCCAGCAAGCCATAACGAATGAGTTCGCCGCCACGCAACGGCCGGCCCGTGTCGGTGATGATTTCCGGGCGGGTCCGGTGGACGGCGAGAAAAACCAGCGCGGTGATAAATCCCTCACCGATGCCGATGAGCAAATGCACGCTGACCATGGCGGTGAATCCGGTGGCCCAGGGCACCCGGCCCGACCACGCCAGCTGGCCGGCGCAGCTTATCGCCGCCAGCACGGTGGATGCCCAGGCCCCAAAGGCCAGGGCCGCCACCTGTCCGCGCAAGCCCGGGAACATCCGGGCCAGCAGCCGGTAGAGGGCATAGCCGCAGCCCACACTGACGATGCCCATGTTGAAAATGTTCGCGCCCAGGGTGGAAACCCCGCCGTCGCCAAACAGGAAGCATTGCACAATCAGCACGGTGGTCATCACCACCACCCCGGCGCCCGGGCCCAGCAGGGCGGCCACCAGGGTGCCGCCGATCAGGTGGCCCGAAGTGCCACCCAGCACGGGGAAGTTGACCATCTGCGCGGCGAAGATGAATGCCGCTGCCAGCCCCAGCAACGGCCGCCGGCGGGGCGGCAGCTCCCGGCGCACCGCGCGCAGGGCCAGCCCCACGCCGGTCGCCGCCAGGGCGGCGGTAACGGCGACGGTCTTGGCGTCCAGAAATCCATCCGGAATGTGCATGGCGCCCCAATTTATCGCGTGCACACGAAGTTTCAATCGAATAATACTGTCTGCCGGGTAATATGTGTGGTTGTAAGCGTAATACTATCACTTTGAATGTGCCCTGAGCCCGGTGCGCTCATTTGAGCCGCAGTGGCCTGAGAGACCAATTTGGACCGGACTTCTCCGAAATTGCAATTCACCGACAATAAATCGCAAACCACCGGGAGCGCCGGCGTCGTGGAGTCTCTAGAATCTTCGCGAATGAACGACATAAAGAATGCTTTGCGATTAACGGCGCTGATTATGGCACAGGGTTTGGTTTCCGCGGCTTCGGCCCAGTCCACGAATGCGGTGGCTTCGACCAATGCGCTGACCGGCAAGCCGTTGCAAATGCCGGAAGTGGTGGTGACCGGGACGGGCGAGGGCGCGCCGGCTGGCGCCGTGGAGTCTCCCAAATTTACCGAGCCCCTGCGGGATACGCCGCAAACCATCACCGTCGTGCCGCAGGCGGTCATTCAGGAGCAGGGGGCCACATCGTTGCGCGATGTGCTCCGCAACGTGCCAGGCATCAGTCTGCAAGCCGGCGAGGGCGGCACGCCGGCGGGCGACCAGTTGGCGGTGCGCGGTTTCAGCGCCCGCACGGACCTGTTCATTGACGGGGTTCGCGACTTCGGCGGCTATTCCCGCGATCCGTTCAATTTCGAGCAGGTGGAAGTGGCCAAGGGGCCGGCGTCCACTATTTCCGGCCGGGGCTCGACGGGTGGGGCGATCAACATGGTCAGCAAGACGCCGCACCTGGACACCTTTTACGACGGTTCGGTGGGCTTCGGCACGGATGACTACAAGCGCACCACCATGGACTTCAACCAGTCCTTGGCGGCGGCCGGACTGGAAACCGCGGCGGTGCGGGTGAATGCACTCTGGCACGATGCCGACACGCCAGGCCGGGATGAGATAAATGAATCCCGCTGGGGGGTGGCGCCGTCCATTGCTTTCGGTTTGGGCACGCCCACCCGCCTGACACTCAGTTATTTTCACCTGCAACAGGACAATCTGCCCGGTTACGGCATTCCGTGGGTGCCGGCAAACACCGGTCCACTCGCGTTGTATAGCAACCAGCCGGCGCCGGTGGACTATGCCAATTTCTACGGTCTCACCGCCCGGGACTATGAAAAAATCCAGACCGACCTCGCCACGGTGCAACTGGACCATGACTTCGGCGATTCCCTGCGCGTGCGCAATCTGACCCGCTGGGGCCAGACTTATCGGGATTCCATTATCACCGCCCCGCGGTTTGTGGACGCCAACACCAGCACGGCCATCAGCCGTTCGGATTGGAAGTCGCGCGATCAGACGGATGAAATCGTGGCCAACCAGACCGACGTGACCTGGGAATTCGATACCGGGCCCGTGAAACATACCGTGGTCACCGGCGGCGAATACGATTATGAGTACGAGATCAATTACGCCCGCGTGGCGACCGGCTCCAGTTCGCCTGCCACCGATCTCTACAACCCCACTCCCGGAGATCCGTACCTGGAAAACATCCAGCGCAACGGCGCCTATGCCGAGAGCACGGCCAATTCGGTGGCGTTGTATGCCTTTGACACGTTGAAGCTGGGGGAGAAATGGGAGCTCACCGGCGGCCTGCGCTACGATCATTTTGATTTGGATTACCGGTCGGTGGCCACGAATGGCGTGGCCACGCCGCTGGGGCGCACGGATGACATGGTGAGCTGGCGCGGGGCGCTGGTGTTCAAGCCGGTGGAACGCGGCAGCATTTATTTCGGCTACGGCACCTCGTTCAATCCCGCAGCCGAAGGGCTGACCCTCAGCACCAGCGCCAACTCCAGCGCCAACGTGACCGCCGACCCCGAGCAGAGCCAGACCTTCGAGTTGGGGACAAAGTGGGATGTGTTGGACGAGCGGCTGTCCCTGTCCGCGGCGCTGTTCCGCACCGAGAAAACAAACGCGCGCACTCCGGACCCCATTGATCCCAGCATTGTCACGCTCACTGGGGAACAGGTGGTCAATGGGGTCGAACTCAGCATCAGTGGCCGGATCACCCCCAACTGGGAGGTGTTTGGCGGGTACACCTACATGCAGAGTGAAATCACCAAATCCAACACGGCTGGCGAACAGGGTAATGAACTGAGCAACACGCCGGAAAACTCGTTCTCCCTCTGGACCACCTACAAACTGCCGGGCGGAATTCAAATTGGCGGTGGCGCCAACTACGTGGACAGCCGATACAGCAACACCGCCAATACCCGCCAGGCGCCTGACTACTGGCTGTTCAATGCGACCGCCGCCTACGAGGTGAACAAACACGTCACGCTCCGGCTCAACGTCTATAACCTCGCCGACACCGACTATATTGACCAGGTGGGCGGCGGCCATTTCATTCCCGGCGCCGGCCGCTCGGCGGTCCTCAGCGCGAACTTCAAATTTTAAACCCAATTCCATTATGTTAATCAGTATTCCCAACGTACTCACCGCCGAACAGGTCGCCGCGACGCGCAAAATTCTCGATGCCGCCGAATGGGTGGATGGCAAGGTCACCGCCGGCTTCCAATCCGCCCAGGCCAAGGACAACGTGCAAATTCCCGAGGGGCACCCCGTCGCGCGGCAGGTCGGCGATATGATTCTCAAGGCGCTCGGGAGCAATCCGCTGTTTCTCTCCGCCGCGCTGCCGCTGCACGTGTTCCCGCCGCTGTTCAACCGTTATTCCGGCGGCCAGAAATTCGGCACGCACGTGGA
>DATJIU010000208.1:0-4149 GCA_035492855.1 Dongiaceae bacterium
GCAAGATTCCCCTGAACCCCACGCTGTACGGTGAATGGAAATTCAATGACCACAGCCCGGATGCCTTCGAGGTCAAGCTGCTGCTCGGCGAGGCAATTGCGCCGCGCTGGCACTGGGGCTTCAATCTGTTCTACGAACAGGAAATCACCGGCAGCCTGGAGTCGGAGGCGGGCGCAAGTCAGGCCATCAGTTACACGCTGCTGGACGGCAAATTGAGCGCGGGCCTGGAAATGAACCTGGAACGCACTTCCGGGCCGCACTTCGACGGCAAGCCGGAACTGGAATTCCTGATTGGTCCGAGCGTGCAATGGCGTCCCACTTCGCGGATGCATCTGGACCTGGTTCCTCTGTTCGGTACGACGAGCGATTCGCCGGTGGTGGAGGCTTATGTGGTATTCGGATTCGACTTCGGTCCGGGCGGCAACCATGCGGGCATCCTGACGCCGACATCGTCCCGGAGCCGGTGAGCCGGGGACTGGGGTGATTTCGACGGCTTATCACAAATGCGACATCTACATGCACAGTTGCGCCATGAGGTGATTGGTTTTCGATAGTCTCGGCAGGAAGCGGTTGCAGACAAAAAGTTATATCCCCATTTCCATTGACAAAACTCACGTGCTGCGCAACAACAGTCCTCATTCAAGGCGTTCAATTACAGGGAGTGCATGAGTTGGGAGCGGTAGCCGATTTCAGAAGTTATAAATCCGGGAAAGTCAGAGCTTCACCCAAATTTTCCGGTTGGTAAACAATCTCAGGCGGGGAAACAGGCATATGAAAATGTCGTCCTTTCGGAAGGGGTGTTGTGCATTGACGGCGGGGCTGGGGGTATTGCCGCTGTCAGCCAGTGCCAAAGATGCATGGCTGGAGGTGGGCCCGGCGTTTCGCATGGGCATGCAGGTGAAAGTCACCGGGTCATCCTATGCCCGCGACAATGCCGCCTGGCATGATGCGCAACACACGGGTCCCCTGACCGCTCCCGGAGGCATTGGTACAGTCGGAGATTACGGCGATCGGTCTTACGACAACGGTTATGTCAACCGCGATGCCGCTACTGGGAATCCTGCTTCACTTGATCCCAACACCACTTGGAACTGGGGCTATCAGAATGCCAGCCAATACAACAGCACGGCCAATACTCTCAGCTATCAAAAAACGGGGGCTCCAGGATATGTCAACACGGTGAACAAATCCGTCAGCACCAGTGATGACGTTTCCGGTTGCGGAATTGAACTTTCCGGCGGGTTGCCGCTCTACGATCAAGAGGGTTGGTCGGTGGATCTTTGTTTTGGTTTTTCCGGCGTCTGGGGTAGCAAGTTGCGGATCAATACTTCCAACTATTCGGAAGACTTGCGGCAAATTGTCACGACCGATGTTTATTCGACTGCGGGTGTGGCTGCGGCGGATTTTCCGGCAGCGGGGTATTCGGGCACCTATGATGGTCCTTTTGGCACGCCGCCGGCCGGGGGTACGTTGGTTCCGAACCTGCCCACCTCCCGAAATTCCGTCTCCAATCATCTTTCCACCACGAGCAACAACATCAACTTTGCCGTGGATCAAAGCATCTTCCAGTTCAGCGTGGGCCCGCAGATTGGCTGGGCCGCTTCGGACAAAGTGAGCTTCAACCTGCGGCCCACCGTTTCGCTGAACATTGTGGATGTGGATGTGAGCCGGAACGAAACCTTCGGGGCCAACAGCGCGGCGGATCACGGTTCCAGCACGGATGTGTTCTTCGGCATGGGAGTGATTGCCGGCGTGAACGTTGATTTGGGGCGGGGTTTTTATGTCGGCGTCCACGGCGGTTATGAATGGGTGAGCGAAACGGTGGATGTGTCTGTGGGGCCCAACACCGTCTCGTTTGACGGCAGCAGTTTTGTGCTCGGCGCGGAAGTGGGTTGGAATTTTTAACCGGTAAATCGGAAGACAAATGTTGCCGGCTTTCAGGGCCGGATTGAAGGGGAGAGGATTATGCGTCACAAATTGTTGAGCTGCCTGGTCTGCGGAATGTTGCTGGTAACATTCCGGATGGGGGCAATCACCGTGGGGCCTTTTGGCCCTAACGGCGAGGGCGGTTCCAAAAACGGCCAGGACATCACCATCGGCCCCGGCGGGTCGGTGTTTGAAATCGACGCCTTCCTGTCTGTGGGCAGTCAGGATTTGAATGGCGCGCAGTTGGGCACGAGCGCGCAACTCTCGCGCGATGCGTTGCCGGCGGGCATTGATTTTCATTTTACCAATTCGCTCTCGGTAGACCAGGCGGACCTGATTCTTACTTACACATTTTCCAACAGCACGCCGGGCACGGTCTTCACCAACCTACATTTCTTCACGCTATTGGATGCGGAAATTGACCAGGCGACGAACACCTTCTTCAACGAATACGGGACGGTAAAGGGGACGTTGGTCAATGGCGCCAACGATGGTTCGCCCGACCAGTGGCAAATGGACGAGCCGGGGTTCCAGACCGGGACGCTGTTTGCGAACCTGTTTCAAGGAGCGCTGGACAATTCCAACTCCGTACCCCAGTCCGCGCCGAACGATGTGGCGATGGGTTTGGGTTTTGCCCTGAACGATCTGCCGCCTACCGCCGCCAGTACCATCTCGGTGTTGATTTCCGAAAACGGCCGGTCGTTGGGCTCGTTTGCCCTGGTGCAGCGCGATTTAGATCCCAACTCCACCACGTTCATCACTTACTCCGGCGGGCTCGCCCCGGCATTGTCCGGCGGTGTTTATGTGGATGCCAATGGCAACAGTTTCTTTGATCCGGGCGAAGGCGTGCCCGGCGTGGCGGTGGTGTTGCGCACCAACGGGGTGACGGCGTTGCAAGCCACCACCGATACCGACGGCCGCTACAGCTTTGCCACCGCGCCGCCCGGCACGTACAGCGCCTCGGTGAATACCGCAGCCCTGCCGGCGGGCGTGGTGTTGAGTGCCGTGCCGAACGGCGCCCTGGCCAATCCGTGGACCATCACCCTGGTAGGCGGGGTGCCGCAGACCCTGAACTGGGGTTATCGCGGCTTCAATACCACCCCGGATCCGGACAAGGGCCGGCTCGTGGGCCGGGCGTTTGTGGATGCCAACCAAAATGGCGTGTTTGACGCGGGTGATTCGGCTCTGGCCAACCTGACCGTGACGCTGCGTTCCAATGCCGTGGTGGTAGGCAGCCTGGCTACCGATAACAACGGCCAGTTTAGCTTTGGCAATAAAAACACGGTGGATCAGCCGCCCGGAACCTATACGGCAACCTTGGCCACTGCTGGCATCCCGGCGGGCCTCAACCCGGTGGCAGTGCAAAATGGCTCTACCGACAACCCGGCCACAATTGTCCTGCAAGGCGGCAAGATTACCACCAACAACTGGGGTTACTACAACCCGGTGGCCACGCTGCATCCGCAGTTCAAATTCACCAACTGGATTTTGAACCGCACCTCCGGCGCGGTAGTGGGCACCATCAACATTGCCAATACCAACACCGTGGGCGGTGCCATCAGCGGCCCCTATTGGCTGGGAATTAATTCCTCCACCAACTTCTATTATGCGCCCACGCATAATGGTCAGCCGCAGGTGGCGGGTACCAACGGCCTGCCGTATGTGGACCTGACCGCGGCGGTCAAGGCGGCTTTGGGCACCGATACCCTTGGGGCCGGCCAGTCGGTGACCCTGACCAATGCCGTTGAAGTTTTCAGTCGTTACCGCAGCGCCCCCGCCGACAGCCAGTTTAACTGGGTGCCGCTGTCCGGAAATCCTTGAGCGAAGGTTAAGCCATGAAGAACAAATTTAATTTTGCCTGGTTGGTGGTGGTGGGCTTGGCGGTGATGGCGGTGCCCCTGGTGCCGTTGATCGCCGGCCAGTTGACCCTGAAAATCGCGCCGCCCGGTGGAGGCACTAATCCGGGAACGAATACGCCGTACAATGTGCAGATGTCCGGAAGCACCAATCAGGTGCTCTATGTCATCCAGTCCAGCACGAACCTGAAAACATGGCAGTCGCTGATATCCGGCAAGTCCCCGGCCGGCAGTACGGTGTTGATCCAGGACGTGACGCCGAGCAACAGCGCCAAATTCTTCCGCCTGCTGGAATACAACGCGGACCTGGTGGATACCAACCCGCCGAGCTGGACCAACAACCTGGTGGAGGATTCGGTGGGATTGC
>DATJIU010000209.1:0-3187 GCA_035492855.1 Dongiaceae bacterium
CCGCTCGTGTATTTCGACAACGCGGCCACTTCGCAGAAACCCCGCGCGGTGATTGACGCCTTGGTGCGCTATTATGAACGCGACAACGCCAATGTGCATCGCGGCATCCACGAACTGAGCAACCGCGCCACCAACGCCTTCGAGGCCGCCCGCACCCGCGCCGCCCAGTTCATTAACGCCGCCAGTTCCGACGAAATCATTTTCACCCGCGGCACCACCGAGGGCATCAACCTCGTGGCCGCCAGTTGGGGCGCGCAAAACCTCAAGGCCGGCGATGTCATCCTGCTCACCGAAATGGAGCACCACAGCAACCTCGTGCCGTGGCAGTTGCTGGCCCAGCGCACCGGCGCCAAGCTGGCCTACGTGCCCGTCACCGGCGACGAAGGCCTGCTGGACCTCTCCCGGCTCGATGCCCTGCTCACCAGCGACGTCAAGCTGTTCAGCATGGTGCACATCTCCAATTCCCTCGGCACCGTCAACCCCGTGGCCGAACTCTGCGCCCGAGCGCGGAAACGCGGCATCACCACGCTCGTGGACGGCGCCCAAAGCGCCGGGCACATGCCGGTGGATGTCGCCGCCATCGGTTGCGATTTCTTCGCGTTCTCCGGTCATAAGATTTGTGGCCCCACCGGTATCGGCGTCCTTTACGGCCGGTCAGAACTGCTCAACGCGATGCCGCCGTACCAGGGTGGCGGCGAAATGATCCTGTCCGTCGGCTACCACAAGACCGAGTTCAAGCACGCGCCACACCGGTTTGAGGCCGGCACGCCCGACATCTCCGGCCCCATCGGCCTTCACGCCGCGCTGGATTATCTGGATGCCATCGGCCGCGAAAATATCTGGAAGCACGACCAGGAACTGGCCAACTATGCCTACGAAAAACTGGCCGCACTGAAAGACATCCGGCTGTTCGGCCCCAAAAAGGACCGTGCCGGGCTGGTGAGTTTTCTCCTCAAGGACGTGCATGCCCACGACGTGGTGACCCTGGCCGACCAAGCCGGCGTGGCCTTGCGTGGCGGACATCATTGCACCCAGCCGCTCATGCACAAGCTGGGCGTGGAATCCACCGCCCGCGCGAGCTTCTACTTCTATAACAGCGCCGCCGAAGTGGACCGCTTCGCGGAAGTCATCCGGGAAATTCAGAAGTTTTTCGCCAGTTGATTCAGGAACGCCGGCCTGCCTTGGTGGGGCGAGGGCCTTTCCGGGCCGAAGCGTTGACGCGAATTTCGCGAATTGTCACGAATTCCACCTGAGCGCGGTGGGCGTGAATTCCCCGACTCCGTTTTCTTGGTTTCTTGGTGGTTTTCCCCGTATTTTGTTTTAACAATGATTTTGCGGTTTTCCGATTTTTAAAACTTACAACCCACTTTCCCGGAGGCATTTCAAACGCCAGGCCTCGCATTTTTCGGCACAAAAAATAGAGTTCACCATTAAACCACATGCGTTCCGGGACTCTGCTAGAATGCCTGCTGGTATGCGAAAAAACGCAACCAGAGCCGGCCTGCGGGCCGAGAGGATGGCACTGCCGAAGGCTAAAGGCAGAATGACTCCGAGCGTGGTGGGCGGTGTTCCGCAATCCGCAATCCGAACTCCGCAATCATCGCCGAAGGATTCACTCGCCCCGGCTGGGGCTTGGGACGGAGGCCGTCGTTCCCACGGCTGGCGCCGTGGGCTACTACCGTACGCTGCTCCGCAGCTTTACGGGATGCTCGGACGAAGTTGTCCGCGCTCCAGGAAAGTCAGGGCAAAGGACAACTCTACCAGATTACGCAGCCCCGCCAGCCCGGTGTGGCAAGCCCGTCCCCACTCCGCACTCCGCACTCCGAATTCCTCAAATTGTCTTGGCCGCCTGCAAAGGCCAAATTACCAAACGAACCCAATTTTTTTCGGATCAAAATATCGCGGAGCAGACTATGGTAAAACAACTTGCAGCAATTTCTGGCGGCAAACCAAATTGGGTTCGTTTGGCTTCGTTTGGGGGTTCGTTTGGCGGGGCGCCAGAGTTCGCCCCGCCCGGGCACAGCAGCGGGAGACGGAAAGCGATGCCGCGTTACCACCCGTCCAACCTTCGCTGCGCGCAATGTTCCGCGCGGACGAGCCGGCCGCGCTCCCAAAAAGTCAGGGCCAAGCACAAGTTTGCCCTGCCGGATTCATATGAAATCCAAGCAGATCAAACCGGATCAAACCACTCGGACGCGCCGCTTCAGGAGGTGCAGCCCGGGGTCGTCACTGCCAAAACGGTTACCGTGCCTTGCGGTCGTCGTAACCCTTGGGATGCGCCACATGCCATTTCCATGCGCTCTCCATGATGCCGCGCAGGTCGGGATGCTGCGGTTTCCAACCGAGTTCGCTGCGGATGCGGTCGCTGCTGGCCACCAGTTCCGCGGGGTCGCCCGGGCGGCGGACGCCCTGTTTTACCGGGATGGCGTGGCCGGTGATGGCCCGTGCGGTATCAATGACTTCCTTGACGGTGAAGCCGGTGCCGTTGCCGAGGTTGTAGGTACGGCTGTGTTTGTCCAGGGCTTCGAGCGCGAGGATGTGCGCCCGGGCCAGATCGGCCACGTGGATATAATCGCGCACGCAGGTGCCATCGCGCGTGGGGTAATCGTCGCCGAAGATGGTGACGTTCTCACGCTGGCCGAGCGCCACGCGCAGCACGAGCGGGATGAGATGCGTTTCGGGGTCGTGGTCTTCGCCGCGTTCGGCGGTGGCGCCGGCGGCGTTGAAATAACGCAACGCGGCATAATGCACGCCGTGGGTGACCTCCAGCCACTTGAGCATCTGCTCGAGCATAAGCTTGGCCTCGCCATACGGACTGCCGGGCTGGATGCGCGAAGTTTCGTCAATCGGCACGCGGTCGGGCAGTCCGAAAAGGTTGGCGGTGGAAGAAACGATGAAGCGCTTGACGCCGAATTCCACCACGGCGCGGAAAAGGTTCAGTGCGTTGGTGACGTTGTCGCCGAGGTAGAGGAAGGGCTTTTCCATGGACTCGCCCACCAGGGTATTGGAGGCGAAGTGCATGATGGCCTCGGGCCGGTGCTGGGCAAACGCCGCCCGCACGGTTTCGGGATTGTTCAGGTCGCCTTGCACAAACGCGGCCGCGGGGGTGACCGCCGCGCGGTGGCCCTGGCTGAGGTTGTCGAACACGATGACTTCGTGGCCGGATTTGGCCAGCAATTCCGAGGCG
>DATJIU010000210.1:0-4701 GCA_035492855.1 Dongiaceae bacterium
CCGCCATCATCGTTCCAAGTATAACCCAACTGGGTGCCGCCGGGGTTGTAATCCAATCCCGATACGGTGCCCTGGCCGTCGCGGCAAAACACGAGCCCGGTGGCGCCGGGCTGATTGGTCGTGGCGGGGCAAATCCAGGCCGCAAAGGTCGCCTGCGCCGAGTTCAAGTTCCGTACCGGCAACGAAACCCAGGAGTTGATTTGGCCGTTGAACGCCGCCGCCGTGGGGCCGGCACCAAAACCAAAATAAGGCGACTGCGGCACGCCGTTTGCCCCCAAGGTCACCGCCGGTTGATAAATGCCGTTCAAACCGTTGCCTGAGGTGTCGGCGGCGACGCTCCCGCTGGTTTCATCCAAGGGCCAATAGCCCACCGGCGCGGCGGCGCGCATCGCAGCAGATATGTCTCCCGGCATCGCGGTCACCTCGGCAGAATCCGGGCTTTCGCCCCGGGCGTTTTCGGCGGTCACGACATAATAATAGGTCACGCCATTGCCCAACCCGGTATCGGTGAAACTGGTATTTGCCGGCATGGCGACAACGGCATATGGCCCGCCGCTAACCAACGCGCGTTTCACCAGGTATCCCGTCGTGTTTAAGGTGGCTGACCAGGTCAGGGTAACGGTTTGATTGGTTCCGGTCTGGGTGCGCAGTCCCACGGGTGTTGTGGGCGGTCCGTCTGGGGTGGCATTGGCTTCAGCGGAATCGGGGCTGTTCAACCCAACCGGGTTCACGGCTTGGACCACATAATAATACCTTTGGCCACTGACCAGATTGAGGTCGGTGAACGTGGCGAGGGAAAGGTTGGACGCGACTTGAAGATGCGGCCCGCCGGCATTGGTGGCCCGCAGGAGATTATAGGTGACGTCGGTCCCCCCATCCCAGGTCAGTACGATCTGATTCTGGCCCGGCGTTGCCGTCACGTTGACGGGCGCCGGCGGATTGGTGCCGCCGTAAAACTGCACCTCAGCCACGTTGCACCAGCCATCGGGAGGCGAAAGGTAGCGGACATAACGGAAAACCGTCCGGTTAGTCAACGGGACCGTGCTATAACTCCCTTCCGGCGGAGCATAGCCCACCGTGGCCAAATCCACGGCGTCGCTGAAGTCCGGCTGATTGGCGCCTTGAAACACGCCGGGCACCATCCGGCCGCTGTATGTCGCGCGCGGACAATATTGAATCAGGGAAACAATCTTTTGGTTGCCGGCGCCAAAATCCAGGCCGGCCCAATCACCGGCCCCATCCGGCCCATCAAAAAATGTGGTCAAATTGTTGTCGAACACCTTTTCCTTGGTATTGCCTGAATTGCTCCAGGAGCCGGGCGTGCCGATGATGGCGCCGGTCAGTTTGTACCCGGGATTGATGACCACATTGGTAACGGGCGTAAATTTGGCCACAAACCCCGAACCATTGGTGCCGGTGATGGTCACGGTCAGAACGCTGCTGCGCGTCACGGTCATCCGTTCCAGCCCGGTGCTGTCTTGCCGCACAAGGTCCGCCTGATATGTCACGTTGGTTTCCAGAAACGTCAACGGCAGGGGCCAAGTATGCGTTGCGTTGGCATTCATAATACCGACATACCAATCGCGACCGGTGCGCCGGGCGGTGGCGGTGGTCTGACCCAACTGACTCTGGGACAGCACGAGGGTTTCGTCCCATTGCGCCGGAAGGGTGCGAATCAATGAGGCGAAGGGGCTGCCGGCGATGCGGTCGGACCGTTCGCAATACGTAATCATCGGCCCGGGCATGTTGACCACGTTGGCAATTTCAAAGGCGGTGTTCCCGCCAAAATCCAGCGGCGTGTAATCCGCCGGCCCCGCCATGAAGCGGGTAAAGGGAAGGCTCACCACCATCCACGGATTCGGATATTGTTCCTTGCCGAAGACGCCTTCGTTTTCAATGAAGTTGGGATAGGTGCGAAAGTCTCCCGCCGGTTTGACCGTGCCGTGAAAATTGGCCACGAGATGAAAGCCGGCAGCCTCCTGCAGAATGGTCTGCCGCAGTTGAATCCGTTCGCGCGCCGCGGCACTCACGGAATTGAAGTCAAAGAAGTCCGCCTTGAACCCGTCCACACCGTAGGTTTGCAATTGTTGGAAGAAGACGGCGCGTTGGGCCGGCGAGCTGAGTTCAGAAGATCCTTTCCACAACAGCACCTTGATGCCGAGCGCATGGGAATAGTTCACCACCTGCTGCACCTGGGGCCAGGGATTGCCGCCATTCCAGTCGGACCAACCGGCGTCCACCGTGTTGTATTCGAACCCCAGGCGCGCGGCCCACAGCGAATTGGTCATGGCATTGGTGTAAGTGATGCCTCCGGGTTGCGGCTGAAGCCAGTCCCACACCGAGCGGCCGGGCGGCGCCCAACGGGTCAGGGTGCCTTCGGGAAAAAGTGATGGATTCGGCGGTGGCGCTAGGCTTTCCACGATGTCGTTGTTGATGATCTGGTTCAGGTCCGCGCCGACCATGATAATGTTCCAGGGCGTGTTCACCGGCCCGGTTACCGCGGCCCCGGTGGTGCCGTCCTGGTTGACCGGATAGGTCACCTGCAACTGGCGTCCTGTGCCGCCCGGGGACTTGGTCAGGTACGGACTGCCAAAATCTCCCGGCGTGGATTCGGTCAAAACCAGGAAACCGTTCGTGCCGGCGAGCTGGATGGTGGCCGGCGGGCCCAGGCTGGTGTTCGCCGGCAACTGGCTGATGTTGGTACCGCGATAGTAGGTTTCGTACGTGGAAGTGGCGGTCTGATACCAGACCGTGCCGCCGGCAGGAATCACGAAACCGCTGGCCTCGGCGGTAATTTTTTTTGCCGCGGTATCGGCAAATTCATAGCGAAACGCCACCCCGGTGTTGAACACCCTTACATTGAGGCCATACGAAATGCCCGCACCGGCGTGATTAAAAGTGATGACCTGGTCGTTGTACCAATTGGTGGCCATGCGATGAATCCCGCTGCGGGAAATGAAAGTTTCGTTGGTGGCATACGCCGCTGTTCCGTCCACTGTGACTCCGGTGCCCAGATTGACGCCATTAACCGTCGCGCCGAGCGGGGAGGATTCAATGACATCCGCACCGCGATAATTTACTGAATAAGTTAGGTTGCCGGCCGACACCGCCACAGTGGCAACCACCTGGCCATCCGGGCTGGAGATCGTATTGGCGGCAAAAACACCGGGGCAGGTAAGGCCCAGATATACCGGAAACATCAACCAGAGTGAACGGAACGGCCTGGTTACGGAAGCATGAGATAAACGCATTACATTTTGTGGCATGAAACGGAAGCGGCCGGAGAGTGGGACTCCGGCCGCCCCGTCGGGTACGTCTGGTTCGATTTTACTGCTGCTGCACGCGGTAGAACATTTGTGATTCGCCAGCGTGAGGATTCACCGTAAGTGGCGCGGCACTGTTGTTGGTCGTCCACGGTCCATTCAGGCTGGGGGCTTGCAACAAGATGCCGCCGGACCAGTTTAAGGTCAAGTTGGTGCCGTCCCAGGTGCCGGTGAATTGGACGCCCACCTGATAGAGCTGGGCCAGTTGTTCCGCTGACAACGCCTGTTTGAAAACCGCCACCTCGTCAATCACGCCATCAAAATTGCGCGCGGAGAGATTATACGGATCCAGGCCGATGCCGGTCACCCCGGTAAAGGGCTGCACGTCGTGCGTATTGTCCACCGAGGCGTTGCTGGTGCCGTTGGTATTGAACACATAGACGGTGGCATTGGTGGGGGTGACCACCAGGGCCACGAAGGACCATTGGCCGGGCGGCGGCGCGAGTTGCGAGTCCCAGCAGCAAACATCACCCCAGGTGTAACTCAGCGTGCGGTTGCCGCTGCCATCGGTGTTGCCCGAGAAGTTCAACCCCGCCTGGCCGCTCCCGCTGCCGCGGCTGAAAATCAGCCCGGAGTACGAAGGCTCCAGGCCGGCGGGATTGATCCAGCACGTGAAGGTCATCGTATTGGTATTCAGGTTCCATGGGCTGACCACAATGTGGCCGTTGGCGTCATTGGGGATGATTTGCGCCGCCCAGTTGTCCGCGGGGAATTGCGCAAAGCCGTCAGCCACGCCTGGGCCGGCGATGGCAGCGAAGCCGTTTTGCACGCTGGTGCCATAAACCCCGTTGAAGCCGCCCACATAGTCATTGGCCGGCAGGCCGCCAACGCTGGGATCGCCGGTTTCGTTCAAGGCGTAGTAGGCCACGGCACCTTCGGCCAGCACAGTGCTCGCATACGAACTGGCGGTTACGGTCAAAGCCGCCGGACTGCTGGTCACCGCGCCATACACATTGGTAACGACTACCACAAAGTTGGTGGGTGCGGCCAGGCCGACATGGTCGAGTACCAGCGCGGGCGATTGCGCACCCGTCACGCCACCACCATCCGTGAGGTTGGCATAGGCGCCATTGGTCCACATCCGCCATTGATAGCCGAGCGGGGATGTGCCCACGGCCGCCACGGTGAACCGGGCGGTTTGGCCAGCGAAGGGAGATTGGTCGGCTGGCTGACCAGCGATTTTGGGCACAAACTGGTTCGTGCCTGCAGCCGCGCCAAACAATCCCAGCACCTGATCCTGGGATAAGGCATGGTCAAATACGGCCACCTCGTCCATTTGCCCATTGAAAATCCGGCTGCCATCCGTGGCCCCCGGGTCATTGCCGATGGCCACCGGCCCGCTGAAGGTTTGCAGCGCGTGCGGATAATGATGCACGGC
>DATJIU010000211.1:0-18072 GCA_035492855.1 Dongiaceae bacterium
TGCTGAGGCGACGGAAGCGGTTTGCGGTTGTATTCATACTATTTTATCGGGTTGGTTGACTTTTTAGATTTATGCCGCGTCGTTATTCGGGCGACGGGATGAGATTAGTCCAGGGTAAGTAATTGTGGAAATCGCACTTTATTCTAGTAGTGATAAGTTATAACGATTACAATTTCCGGCATGGAACTGCGCTATCTTAAATACTTCGTAACCGTCGCCGAGCGGCAGAACTTCACCCGCGCAGCCGAGGAATTGCATGTGGCGCAGCCGGCCATCAGCCAGCAAATCAAATCCTTGGAGGCGGAGCTTGGGGTTGTGCTGCTGCACCGCACCAAACGCAGCGTGAAACTCACCGCTGCGGGCCATGCTTTTTTGTCCGAAGCAAAGGAAATTCTCGCTCACGCGGAACTTTCCAAACAGATCGCCCGCCGCGCCGCTCGGGGCGAAACCGGGTCGCTCGCCATCGGCTGCGTCGGGGCGGCGGCGTCCGGCTTCCTGCCGAAATTGATCCGGTCCTACCGCAAACGCTTTCCCCTTGTGCGCGTGCATTTGTATGAGCTGACCCCGGAGCAACAATTGCAGGCCTTTGCCCGGGGGAAAATTGACGTCGGTTTCACGCGCCCGCTGGACGCAGCGGACGAGAAGAATTTTACGCAAGAGCGAATTTACCGCGACCGCCTGATGCTCGCCGTACCGGAAACCCATGCACTCGCCAAGGCGGGACCGGTTCGGTTGGAGAAATTCGCCCGGGAGGATTTTGTGATGTTTAAACGCAGCGAGGCGCCCAAACTGGCTGACGCAATGACGCAACTTTGCGCCAAGGCGGGCTTCACTCCGCAAGTCGTCAGTGAACTACCCATGATCCAAACCATGCTGATTGCGGTCGCGGCCAGCATTGGCGTGGCGCTCGTGCCCGGATGTGTCCGCAGTTTTTGTCAACCCGGCGTGACGATTCTGCCCGTGCGCCCCGTTTCGCCTTTTATTGACCTAGTGTTGACGCGACCCAAAGGCGACCCCTCTCCGACGGTTTCCGCCTGGCTGGAACTGGTGCGCGAACGCCTGCCAGCCATTCGCCAGCAAATGGAAAAGGAAGTTTGACCGCATAGAGGGGGCCGTCGCAATCCCCGCCATGGTTTTTGCTTTTTCCCCGACATCCGAACCGGCGGCGGTCGTGCGAAAAATTTGTAAAAGACGAGGTGACGAGGCAAATAAAACCGGCATTACTCCAGGCTCAAGCGGTTCCCGGTCACAAAATGCTTAGCTGCGTTACTGGTGCGCTTCTTTGGTGAAGGCGTTGATGGTCTGGATGCCGGCGGCCTTGGCGGCGTCCATCACCTTCACGATCTGCCCAAATGGCGCGGCTTTGTCGGCGCTGAGCGCGATTTTAAGCTGGGGATTGTGCGCCGCCTGCGACTGCAATTGTGCCTGCAATTGTTCCATGGTCAGGGGCAACTGATTCGCACCGAGGCACACCATGCCGTTGGCGGTGATGGTGACGATGAGTGGCGGCGTTTCCGTGGCGCCGCTTTTATGGGCCTGGTTGGATTCCGGCAGCGCCAGTTTTAGCGCCGGTTGCTGCTTGATGGTGCTGGTCACCATCAGGAAAATCAGCAGCACCACCAAAATATCAATCAGCGCCACGATGATGATGGCGGGCGGCTGGCGGCGTTTGCGGATGACAAAGCGCATGGCTTACTTTTTGGTGTCGTCGCGATATTGCCGGCGCAGGAACTCGCCGCACAGAGCTTCCATCTCCACGCCGAGCGCCTCCACCTTTTTGGTGTAGTAGCTCCAGGCAATCAATGAGGGAATGGCGATCAGCAGGCCGAGCAGGGTGGCGTGGAGAATTAGCCCGATGTTGTGCGCCAGCGTGGCGTTGTCGCTCATGCCGGTCTGGCCAAGGTTGCTGAATAGCGACATCATGCCGTAGATGGTGCCCACCAGGCCGAGCAGCGGCGAAATGCCCACCGCCACCTCCAGCACCACCAGCCCGCGTTCCAGCCGCACGATTTCATGCCGCGCCAGCGATTGCACCGCGTCTTCCGCGTCCGGCTTGGGCCATTTCAGGTGGTCTGCGGCGGTGAGCAACAGCCGGCTCAGCGGGGACATTTTGATTTCGCAGATGGTGCGCAGCTTGGGCACGTCTTCCGGATTGCGGCAGGCGTCCACGCCTGCGGCCACCTCGCGCGGCACGATTTTGGACCAGCGCAGGGCCAGCCCGCGTTCGATGATGAAGCCAAACGACACCACCGAGGTGATTCCCAGCAAAAAGTAGATGACGGTTTCCATGTTTGTTAAATCAGATGCGCCCGAACCTCCCGGGGTTCAAGCAAAGCCCGTTCATTGATAATAGAAAGTGAACTTCACGTCGCGATAATTCGCGCCAACCATGCGGCGCATGTCGCTCGGCCAGGGAGCGTACGGCGCCGGATCTATGATGGCCCGTTGACAGAGCGCGCCCAGCAATTCGCCCACGGTATTATCCAAAACCGTCATGTCGGTGACCGAGCCGTCGTAGTGCAGCCGGAATTGGACCACCACCCGGCCGGTGTTGCGGGTAAGTTGCTGGCTGTCGATCAAATCGTACCAGCGGGCCTGGATGGCCCGGATCACGGCGTCATCGTACGCGCCAAACGGGGTGCCCACGGCGTCCAACGACACCTTGCCCCGGTTTTTGACGCCGCCTTCCTGGTGCATTTTTTCGCCGGCGAGACTGGGGTTCAAGCGCGCCAGGGCCTCGGCCACGGTCCGGGGTTTCTGGTGCGTGGCGGGGTGTTTTTCTTCGTCTTCGCCGTTATCTTCGCTGGGCTTGGTGGCGGGCCGGGCCAGGGCCAGGTCGCCCACCGGTTGGCTGTGGCGGAGTCGGGCTTCTTTTTGCTCCGGCTGATCTTGGGTGGAGGAGGGCATGAGCGGCATGGGCTGGGGCCGCGGCGTGGTTTCTGTTTTCGGCATCACGGTTTGGGTGCCGGTGATCTTGGGCGCATCCACATCAATGTCCGGATCGGGATTGGAAGCGCGGGAATTTTTGCTGGAATAATATTTGGGCGCTTTGGGTGGCGCGGCGGCGGCTTGGTCCGGGGTGACCTCCACAAAAACCAGTTCCGGTGGGGTGGCTGCCGGTTTGACTTTGGGGGGCGCGAGATGGTCCATCGCGGCCAGGGTGCGGGTGACCCAGACGGGCAGAACCAGGTGCCAGCCGAGACGGCGGCTCACCTCGTAGCCATTAAACACCAGGATGTGGATGGCGAGTGAAACGACCAAAGCGCGGAGGATGCCGTTCCATTCGGAGCGGCCGGGGCGCGAAGAATCTGACATGGCGGACATTGTAGCCATCCGGTTAGAGCATGCCGCAGGCCAGGGGCCGGGGCAACTGGTTTGCGGCAGGCGGTTTTGTCGCGGGCAAATTTTTTCGATGGGCATTCATTCTGGAATGTCTAGACTCTGCGTATGCGCACGGTGATATACCCCGGCAGTTTCGACCCGTTGACCAACGGCCATCTGGATGTGATCCAGCGGGCGGCCAAACTGTTTGATCTGGTCGTAGTGGCCGTGGCCAATAATGAGACGAAAAAACCCCTCTTTAGTGTTCAAGAAAGGGTGGAACTGGTGCGGGGGAGCATCCAAAACCTGGCCAATGTGGAGGTGGATTCCTTCGACAATCTGCTGGTGGATTTTGCCGCCCAACGGAAAGCGGTGGCGGTGGTGCGGGGACTGCGGGCGGTATCGGACTTTGAATTTGAATTTCAACTGGCCTTGATGAACCGTAAGTTAAATGAAAATATTGAAACCATTTTCATGATGCCCAAGGATACCTATACCTTTCTCAGCTCGCGGATTGTGAAGGAAATTGCCCGGTTGGGCGGCGAGGTGGCGGCATTTGTGCCGCCGCAGGTGCAGGATGCCTTGAAGCGTAAATTTGCCGGGGAGCAATAGAATAGGAGGTCATATGTCGTTGCTAATCAACTTGCGCCATTTGGAGCGCAAAGATGTGGAGTTACGGGGCGAACTGACTGCCGCCGAACTGGATTTGGAGGGCGTGGATGAGCTCATCCGGATGGCCCAACCCTTGGAATATGATTTGGTGGCCGAAGCCATGGGCAACGACATTTTGGTGCAGGGCCGCTGGGAGTTAAGGTTAAACTGCGAGTGCGCCCGGTGTTTGAAGTCATATGCCCTGACATTGAAGGAGGAGCGCTGGGCCTGTCATTTGCCCTTGCAAGGGGAGGAAGCTGTGTCCGTAAACAATGATTGCGTGGACTTGACGCCTTATTTGCGGGAAGATATTCTCCTCGGACTGCCGCAACGGCCGTTGTGCAGTCCTGACTGTAAAGGGCTGTCCCAAACGGCGGCTGCCAAGGCGGCGAAAACGGCCCGGACCGGGCCGGCCAAGGCGAGTTCAACCGCTTGGGCAGAATTAAACAAACTGAAATTTTAACATTAGCGATTTATGGGCGTTCCCAAGCGTAAACCGTCCCGCAGCCGTCAACGTATGCGGCGGGCATATAACAGCGTACTGAAATTGCCGCAACTGAGCACCTGCCCCCAATGTGCCGCACCGTATGTGCCGCACCGGGTTTGCCCTGCTTGTGGTTTCTACAAAGGCCGGCAGGTCCTGAGCGTTACCGCGGGCGCTTAATCTTTTGGTTTTTCGCGGAATCCGGAAGGGTTCCGCGTTTTTCCTTTATGCGAATCGCAGTGGATGTCATGGGTGGCGACCACGGTTGTGGGGTAGCCATCGCAGGCGTCAAGCAGGCACTCGAATCGGATCAGGCCATCTCCGCAATTCTTCTGGTAGGCAAGGAAGCCGACATCAAGGCTGCCTGCCAAAATGCGGGCCTGGCGGACCGCCGGGTGGAAATCGTGCATGCCAGCGAGGTGCTGACCATGGATGACAACCCGCTGGAGGGCATTCGCAAAAAGAAAGACTCCTCCATGGTCCGGGCCATTGATCTGGTCCGGGAAGGGGGGGCTGATGCCGTTATTTCCGCCGGCAACACCGGGGCTTTGGTGGCGGGCTCCATGAAGCTGCGCCGGTTGGAAGGGGTGGAGCGGCCCGCCATTGCTACCCGCATGCCCTCCCGCACCGGAGATTTCATCCTGCTCGATGCCGGCGCCAGTGCGGTTTGCGAACCCATGCATCTCGCGCAGTTTGCCGTGATGGGCGACATCTATGCGCGAGAAATCCTGGACCAGAAGCACCCGCGTGTCGGCGTGCTCAGCAATGGTTCGGAGGAGAGCAAGGGCAACGAGCTGACTCGTGAGGCCGCCCGGCTGTGCTCGCAGTTGGATCTTAATTTTGTGGGTTACGTGGAGGGATTTGACCTGTTTAACGACGGGGTGGATGTGGTGGTGACCGATGGTTTCACCGGCAACGTGGTTTTAAAAACCGCCGAAAGCCTGGGGGCCAATATCATCCACCTGCTTAAGAGCGAGCTTACCGCCAGCCCGGTCCGCAAACTGGGAGCGTGGCTGGCCCGCGGCGCCTTTCGGCAGCTCAAGAGCCGGATGGACCCGGAGGTTTATGGCGGGGCGATGTTGCTGGGACTCAACGGAGTTGTCATCAAGGCCCATGGTTCCTCCCGGGAACTGGCTTTTGCCAATGCCATCCGGGTGGCTGCCGGGGAAATCCGCCACAATATCAATCAAACTCTCGCGGAACGGATTGCCCAAGCCAATCAAACGCTGGAAGCCGCCAATAATTTGAGCAAACCGGGCTGAATCCAACCCAATCCAACCCAATCAAACCACTAAAGTCTTGCTCCAGTAACCGTTTTTTGCCGCCAGCCCATACATGAGCCCATCCGCCTCTCCCAAATTCAAGAACCCCCGAGCCAAACACGATTTTGTCGGGCGGACCTGTTCGATCACCGGTGTGGGATCGTATGTACCGGAAAAGGTGCTGACTAACTCAGACTTGGAGCGGATGGTGGAAACGAGCGACGAATGGATAACCTCCCGCACGGGTATCAAGGAGCGCCGCATTGCTGCGGCTGAGGAGTTTACGTCAGATTTGGGCGCCAAGGCAGCCCTAAAGGCCATGGAGATGGCGGGGGTCACCGCCGAGCAGATTGACTTGGTCATTGTGGCGACCATTACCCCTGACATGCCGTTTCCCTCCACCGCCTGCCTGGTACAGAAGAAGTTGGGTGCGCACCGGGCGGCGGCATTTGATCTGGAGGCAGCCTGCTCCGGCTTCATTTACGCCTTGGAGATTGGCCTGCAATTCATCATGTCACGCACCTACGAAACGGTGCTGGTCATTGGGGCGGAGAAACTTTCAGCCATCACCAATTGGAAGGATCGCAATACCTGCGTGCTCTTTGGCGACGGTGCGGGTGCGGCCATCCTGCAAAACCGCCCGAATTCGCACGGCTTGTTGACCGCCATTATGGGCGCGGATGGCAACAAGGCGGATCTGCTTTCCATGCCTGGTGGGGGCAGCCGCTGCCCGGCTTCCAACGAAACGGTGGCCGCCGGAATGCATTACCTGCGGATGGACGGCAAGGAAACTTTCAAAAATGCGGTGCAGGCCATGACTTCCGCCGCCAACGAAGCCATGCGGCGCTGTGAGGTGAACATCTCGCAGATCAAGTGCGTCATTCCCCACCAGGCCAACCGACGCATCATTGATGCTGTCAGCGACCGCCTGAACGCCACTCCAGAACAGTTGTTTGTGAATCTGGACAAGTATGGCAACACCTCCGCCGCCTCGGTGGCCATTGCCTTGGATGAAGCTGTGGCGTCGGGCCGGGTGCGCCGGGGCGACCTGATTTTGATCGTGGTTTTTGGGGCGGGACTCACTTGGGGCGCGGCTGTGATTGAGTGGTGACAACTATTATTTGACGATTGAGACGGGTGTGCTAGTTTGATGCGGGTTATACTTCTATGAGCGCAAGAAAAATTGAATCCGTTGCATCCTCCCGACAACAAATTACCGTTGCCGCCCGGCAGACACGGTTGACGTTGACTCCGGAAGCGGTTCAAATCCACCGCAATGGCATCGAATTTCACAGCGCCACGTCGTTCTCGCTGTGGACCGAAATGACCGTTACCTTGGAATGCCCGCCGGAAGGCAAGGTGGATTGTACCGGAGTGGTGGTCGCTTGTGCCGGAACCCGTCATAGCGGTTATCAGGTCTCGATGGTTTTCACGGGGATGTCCAAGCAATCCCAGGCCCGGCTCAATACGCTGGCCTACTCCTGACGGCGCCACTTTTCCGACAGAGGCTTCCCGGTCTTTGGCGCAGGCCGACTCCTTTTGGGTAACGCGATTCTTGCGCCCGGCTAACTGTTTCCCTTAAATTGTTTGTATGGAAATGTTTCACAAGCTCCTGAAGGTCGCCGTGGATGGTGGCGCTTCAGATATTCATCTTAAAATCGGCACCCCCGTCATCCTGCGTATCAACCGGCAGTTGATTGCCGTGGAAGCTCCACATCCTACGAAAGAATGGATGGACAACGTGGTCAAACAGGTGACCCCGGCCCATCTGAAGGAGCGGTTGCAGGCGGATCGCGAAGTGGACTTTTCCTATTATCTTCCGGGGGTGGGCCGGTTCCGCACGAACCTGTTCCAACAACGCGGCGAATGGTGCTTTGCCATGCGCTACGTCAAGACCAATGTTCCCAGTTTTGAGGACCTGGGTTTGCTTCCGCAGATCAAGAATATCGCCGAATCGCCCCGGGGCATCGTGCTGCTGGCCGGTACCACCGGCTCCGGCAAGTCCACCACGCTGGCGGCGATGATTGAACACATCAACGCGCATTCCAAGAAACACATCATCACGCTTGAAGACCCCATCGAATATGTGTTCGAGGACAACCAGTCCGTGGTGGAACAGCGCGAGGTCGGACTGGATACGCAGTCCTTCCATCACGCGCTGAAACATGTGTTGCGGCAGGACCCGGACATCATCATGGTGGGTGAAATGCGCGATGCCACCAGTTTTACCGCCGCCATGAGCGCGGCGGACACGGGCCACCTGGTGCTGTCCACCTTGCACACCACGAACGCCTCGCAATCCGTGGGCCGTATTTTGGATTTCTTCAAGGCGGAAGAACGGGAGCAGGTACGCCGGCAGTTGGCCGGCACCTTGCGGGCGGTAATCTGCCAGCGCATGGTGGGCACCCTGGATGGCAAGATGACTCCGGCCTTGGAAATCATGATCAACACGCCGACCGTCCGGAAATTGCTGGAGGAAAACCGGCTCGACAAACTCGCAGCCGCCATTGAAACCGGCACCGACGACGGGATGCTGAATTTCAATCAGGCGCTGTTCACGTTGGTGAAGGAAGGCAAGGTCAGCCAGAAGGAGGCGCTGAACAAGGCCACCAACGCGCAGGCGTTGGAGATGAACTTCAAGGGCATCTTCCTCGACGAAGGCCGCCGAATTCTCAGCTAACCCCTGGAAGTTTCATCTTGGTTTTCCAACCCGGCAGTGGCAGAAATCCCCCGGCGGGTTTCATTGTTTAACGGCATTATGCCGGGGGGGCCGATGGCGTGGCCGGCGGCGGCGCTGTGGGCGGCAGGGTGGGGCGGACATACAGGCCGGTGCCGGAAAGTTGGGCCACAATCATGTCCACAGTGCGTTCCATCGCTCCGCCGTTCTTTTTGACCACGGCCAGCGCGTTGCGTCCCAGTTCCATCCGACGGGCTTCATTGCCCAGCAAATCACCCAATACCGTCTCCAATTCGGCGGCATCTTTGACCTGCACCGCGCCTTTTTCGGCGACAAAGCTGCGGGCAATTTCGGTGAAATTTTGCATGTTGGGCCCAAAGACCATAGCCTTGCCGAGCGCTCCCGGTTCAATGGGGTTCTGTCCCCCTTGGGCGGTGAGGCTCTTGCCCACAAAGATGACGGTGGCGCGCTCGTAGAAAAATTTCAGCTCGCCCGTGCTGTTTACCAGCAGGCATTCTACGTCCCCGGGTTTGAAGTGGCTCTTGGCGGTGATCTCGGTGCGGTAAATATATTTCACCCCACGTTCCTTGAGTTCCTTGCCCACCTGCCGGCCGCGTTCAAAATGACGCGGCACCAGCACGAGAAACAGGTTGGGGAAACGCGGGCGCAACCGCTGGTATATTTCGGCGAGCAGGGCTTCCTCCCCGGCATGGGTGCTGCCAGCCACAATGATGGGCGCGTTGGTGGGCACGGCCAGCAGCCGTAGCAACTGTGTGACATTGACCGGCTGGATCTCGTCCAGCTTAACCGCATCGTATTTCAGGTTGCCGACAATGTGCACGGCGTTGGGCCGGCAGCCCAGCTTGTGCATGCGGGTGGCATCTTCCTCGTTTTGCACGCCCACCCCGGCAAAGTTGGCGAAGATAGAGCGAAACAGAAAACCAAAGCGTTTGTAGCCGCGGTAGGATTTTTGGGACAACCGGGCATTGACCAGGAAAATGGGGATGTCCAGCTTTTGCGCCCGCCAGAGGAAGTTGGGCCAGATTTCCGCCTCCACGAGAATGATGGCTTCGGGATGAAACGTGCTCAGCGCCCGGGCCACATAGAGCGGCCGGTCAATCGGATAGTAAATCTTGCTGATGCGCGTGGGGAGTTTCTTATTAAGTTCGCCCATCCCGGTGGTGGTGGTGGTGGACACCACAATTTTGATGTTGGGCACGCGCGGTTCGAGCGCC
The DNA here is from genome assembly GCA_035492855.1 of Dongiaceae bacterium. Lineage (GTDB taxonomy): Bacteria > Verrucomicrobiota > Verrucomicrobiia > Limisphaerales > JAFMIX01 > JAFMIX01. The sequence continues at coordinate 9,631 of DATJIU010000211.1, forward strand.
TGGATCAACTGGGCGCAGAGGTTCACCTCCCCGACACTTACCGCATGGATCCAGATCAACTGCCGGTTCGTAATGGCCTGTTTTACCTTGGCGTCATACTTGCCAAAGCGCTGGCGGAAGGATTTTTGCCAGTTGCCCCGCCGCGACATGCGGAGGAAATAATAGGGCGATGCGATCCAAAAAAAGATCGTAAATAAAATGTTATACAGGGCACGCACAGGCTGAAACGAATTATCGGCGACAATGTTCCGCAAACAGCCGCCCGGTGCAAAGAAAATGTTACGGAAAGGTTGCGGTTTTTTTTCGCCGAACTACTTGAGGAAGAACAGCAGCCACACCACAATCAGCATGGGCAGCATGAAGGGCAGGGTGAATTTGAAGATATAGGCCAGAAAGCCCGGGGTCCGCACCTTTTGATGGTCGGCGATGGACTTGACCATGAAGTTGGGGCCGTTGCCGATGTAGGTGTTGGCGCCAAAAAACACCGCCCCGGCACTGATGGCCACAATAAACTGGTTGAAGGCGGTGTTGCCCAGCAAGAAGGCCACTTCAATTTCCTCCGTGCCTACCTTGTGGGCGGCCAGCTGGCTGGCGTGATATTTTTGCAGGGCGGCGAACGTGGCGCGAATCTGTTCCGCATGCGGCCCGGTTATGTTGGCCAGATCTGCCCCCCCGGTCTGCACCAGGTGATGCACCTGCTGGACGACGTCACTGCTCACAAACGTTCCAAAGATGGCGCTCAAAAAGCTGAGGTAGGTGGGGGCATTGTCCAGCACACTGGAAAGGGTGCCGCTGCCAAAATAAAAGAATGCCGGCCCCGGGTCGGTGGCGAGCTTCCCGGCATTCACCGACAGCCAGGCCAGCGCCGGCATCATGGTGGCAAAAATTCCCACGAACAAAATGGCCACTTCCTTGATGGGATGAAAATTGAAATGGTTGGCCTCATGCACCGATTTCTTGGTGGTGAAATAGGAGCCGGCGGCGGCGGCCACCATCAGGCCTTCCCGCAGGAACGGCGGGTCGTTGATGAACACCGCCGCGAGAATGACCAGCAGGAAGAAGACATTGGGCAGCCCGTCGAACCGCCAGTATTCACTGGCTGTTTCCGTCTGTTGTACCGTTTTGGGGGCCCGGGCAAAATTGCGGGCGTCCACAAAATAAAACATCACCAGCAGCATGCCCACACCGGTGGCCCAGATGGGCCAGCAATGCTCCGCAACCCACCAGAACGGCACGCCCTTGAGATAACCCAGAAACAGCGGCGGGTCACCGATGGGCGTAAGGCAACCACCGACGTTGGCCACAATAAAAATAAAGAAAATGATATGATGCGCCGTGATGCGGTATTTGTTCATCCGGATCCAGGGGCGGATGAGCAGCATGGCGGCGCCAGTCGTCCCCAGAAAGTTGGCCAGCACGGCTCCGATCATGAGAAACAGCACGTTGGTGGCCGGAGTGGCCTCGCCTTTGACGGAAATATGGATGCCTCCAGAAACAACAAACAGGGCGCCAATCAGACAGATAAAGCTCAGGTATTCGTGCGTCGTTTCCCACACCGGTTCATAAGCGTGCAAACCGAAGAAATAGTACCCGATGGTGATGGCGGCAAGACCGAAGGCCACCTTCGGGTAATGCCGGCCCCACCAGTCGGCGAAAAATAGCGGCGCCAACGCAATGGTCCCCAGCAAGACGCCAAACGGCAAAATCATCCAAGGGTTCGGTGCGAGAATTGCATTTTCCACGGCGCGTAACTATGCAAAGAATTCGGACCGGGTCAATGTAATTAGTTCAGTGAATGACCCTGGCTGAAGCGGTTGCAACATAACAAAAACGGAAGCGCCAAAAACTGGTGCTTCCGTTTGCCGTTAATTGGTGGAAAAGGTGCTTGGCCTATTCGGCCAGACTGAGCAGGGTGGTGCTGCGCTCCCGGATTTGCTCCTGTCGGCCCGCTTTTTGCCGCGCCGCCAAAGCCTTCTCTTCCAACAGGGAAGGCAGGAACAGCAAGGGATATGGGGTAAGCCAGACCAAGGCGGCTGCTTCATCAGCCGCCTGCCGCAGGGCGCGATGCACCGAATCCGGAGTGGTTTCCTGGGTCAGCTGGTGCAAAAGTCGCTCTTTGAGTTGGTTAAGCTCGACCTCAATGTCTCCCCGGGCCGCCGCGGCTGGTTTGACCAGCGCCCGGAACCGGGTGGGCTTTTCAAACATGGTTTTAAGTTTTCTGCTTCGGCCATTCATAATTCTCTCCTTCTGCTTGCTGTTAAAGACGCTTGGTTTCATGGATTTGTTCAACAAAAAACCCGCGATTGCCGGGCAATCGCGGGTTTCAAAAATGGGTTGCCTGATTTTAGACGTTCCCTCCCGCAATGCCGCCCCAAATGCCATGCTGGCATGAGGTTGCAAACTCGCGCCGACCGGACATCGAAGTGCTGTTTTGGAATGTCAAAACCGTTTTCATTTCCACGAAACGCAGAGTAAATACTGCCGCGGTATATTTGTCAATTTGATTGTGAATATGATGTTTAATAACTCCTCAAAACTTTTTCGTTTTGGACTTTGACTTGGAAGGCAATACAGCCTAGGGTAAAACCTGAAAAAATGAGCGGGAATGGCATCTACAACAGACCTTGGTTCCCTTGGCAGATGACTTGTGTTGCCTGCCTGATGGTCACCGGGGTGTCTTGGGCCGGTCAACGCATTATTTTCTCCACTCCCGGGGGCGGCGGTACGATTACCAACCTGTTGGATTCGCAGGTGGGACTGCAGCGTGAGGAGTTAATCCGGCAGGGGTTGCAGGATGAACTGTTCAAAGGTTCTTCCCATGCGCCCGCAGCGTCCACCGAGGGAGTAAGACCCGCGCAACCCAGTTTCAGTCCGGCACAGGCCCGGCGGTTAAAAGATCTGATTGACCAGCAACAATATTGGATGTTTGAAACTCCGGAAGACCTTGCCAAATCCCCGGCCGACGGGACGGGTAACGATGTTTTGGATACCGGGGAGGATCGGGACCGGTTAAATGGCAACACGCCGGGCATTGTGAAGAAATTTCTCGACCGAAATTCCGGGAATGTCGGGAGCAGCCCGGGCAGTTCTTCGCGGCCACAGTCAAGTGATAGCGATTTCTCCAGTGCTGCTGGCATGGACGGGCTGCAAGCGCAGTCGGTCTTTTTTGGCGCTAATTCGGCCTTGAATGGGCAGTCTCAGCGCGATACCAGCCGGAGTCCTGTCATAGCTCCATTGTTTGATTCTGCCAACGGGATCAATGTGCCGGTGTCGCCGTCTCCTGGCTGGGGTGGCGTGTTTGGTTCCCTGGCCGGCCAGCCGGCGCAGGTGGATGCCACGGCGCTGGATGCTCACCGGGCGGAATTCCAAAAGGTGCTCGATTTCGGCAGTACTGCGCAGGCGTCAACGGATTCCGGCAGCTTGTTTGGGACGACGACTCCCGATTCCTCGGTCAACGCCGGCGCGTTTGGCAGAACGGAAAGCAGCATCACGGCGGTAAAGCCGGATGCGATTGCTACTCCTTGGGCCTTACCCACTTTGCCCGCTTTGCCCACAATCTCGGACAGCCGCGCCGTTTCCACGTTATCCACGGTTGAATCCAGCCGGTCAGTGCTGATGAAGCCGCAGCCGTTTAGTAGCATTCCCCGCCGGACCTTGTGAGCGGGTGTTCGTTGCCCCGCATTGGGGCGATTTCTGCTCCTGCCTCTGCTTTTTCCCGGGTCAAAAAAATTCTTCCGATCACCCTGCCTTGAAAAAAAAGCCCCGGATCAGTCCGGGGCTCGAAAAACTGCTGCGCTAACTTTTTCAGCGGCGCTGCCGCCGGCCCAAGGCCAGGCAACCCAGCCCTGCTGCTGCCAATGCCAGCGTAGTGGGCTCGGGCACGGTGGTCACTGAAAGGTTATCAATGCCGCCGAAGACGCTGTTCTGGGCGAAGAAACCAAGATCCAGTCCTGTGTTGCTCAGCTGATCCAAAGCGAATGAACCGGTGTTCGCGCCGTTCACAAACGTTACCTTTGAGCCATTGCCGGCAAACGGTGAGCCCGTGCCCGCCGTGTTACTGAAGGTGAAACTCCAGGCGTCCGCAGTCGAATAGCCGGCCGTGTCCAGCGCCGCGCTGCCTGCAATTTGGCCGCCCCCGTTGAAGAGTTGGACGCCGCCATTGTACCGCACCAGCATGCCGAACTCGCCCGCGCCCGCCACGGGCCCGGCATTGCCGGCAGCCCGCAATGTAAATGACACCCAGTCCGTCGGATCAAATCCGCCGTGTGTGCTGTTGTCGCCATGGAGGTACATGTCGAACGAGATCGTCACCGGCTTCCCGTTCACCAGGGAATCATTGAAGCTGAGATTGTTCTGCACCGAGGAACTGAATGCCAGCAGCAGAAAATTGCTATTGGCCGCGCCGCCGGGTTGGCCCACATCCGTGGTGGAGTTACCCACCTGATGCTGGCTGCCGAAGGCCGTGTAGGTAGAGGTCGCCTGCGTGCCGGTCTGCCGACCGCTGTTGATGTCAAAGTTGGGATCGTTCTGATTGGCGCTGACCGTGAAGTCATCCGTCAACAGGGTGGTGGCCGGCACGGTCTGCACTGCTGCCAGCGCAGCCGCCGCGACCAGGGCGTGCGACAATATTTTGTTCATTTCTGAATAGAGAGGTTGGTTCTTGAGTTCGTTTACAATCCTTACGATTTCAAGGTATGCGATGGCTGTCTATACCCAAAGGTGGTGAGCAGGCCGTCACCAAAATGGGGGAGGGTTTCCTGTCCTGTTTGCTTGAAATAATTTGACCGCCTCCGTTTTTGAACTGGCGAGATGTCACGGGGGCCAGACCTCCCCAGGCGGTTTCCGCTTTGCAAGCCAGTCCGACCGCATTAGGTTCAAAGGAATTCCCAAACGGAACCCCATTGCAAGTGGCAACCAGACGAAATCACCCCAGCTCCAGGCGAATCCGATGCTGCCGCCCGGCTTTCAATCAATGGGCGCAACTTGGCATGGTGGCGGCGCTGTTTTGCGGGAGTTGCGGGTATGGACCGGCGCAAGTTTTCCCCGGTGCACAGTGGGAGACCCGTACGCCCGCGGAGATGGGATTGTCCCGGGAGAAACTGACGGCACTCGAAAAACTGGTGGGCGGACGTGGCTGCGTGGTGCGGCATGGTTACATGGTTTATTCCTGGGGCGACCCGGCGCAAAGCTCCGATGTGGCTTCCGCTTTCAAACCAGTGCTCACCACATTTTTGCTGCTGGCGATTCAGGAAGGCCGGCTCAAAAGTGTCGATGAACCGGTGGCCGCTTTTGAGCCGCGGTTGCAGACGCTGAACGGCGGCAAGGATGCGTCGATGACTTGGCGGCATCTGGCATCACAAACTTCCGGATATGGCTTGGCAGAATCGCCGGGCGCAGCTTTTTCCTACAACGACTACGCGCTGGCCCTGTATTACGACACGCTCACCGAAAAAGTTTTCCAGACCAACGGCACGGAGCTGCTTCGCACCCGTCTCGCGGAACCGTTGCAATTTCAGGATACGTACACGTTTGATGCCTTCCGGCAACCGGACCATGCCGGGCGCCTTGCGGTTTCCGTTCGGGATTTTGCGCGGTTTGGCCTGCTGTATCTGAGCCAGGGCCGCTGGCGCGACCGGCAACTGCTCCGGCCCGAATTCGTGCAGATAGTTTTGCATAGCCCCATTCCCGCAAACACGCCGCTGACGAGCGGCCGTGAGGCAGATATGTTGCCGGGACAGCGCACGGTTGGGGGCAGCCGCAATATCACGCCGGTGGGGCCTGGTTATTATAGTTTCAACTGGTGGCTGAACCGGACCAACCGGCTCGGGCAACGCTTGTATGTGGACGCGCCCGTCGATGCCGCAATTGCCACCGGGCATGGCGGCAAGCGCACGTTGTGGCTCTTCCCGGAACTGGACATGGTGGTCTCTTGGAATGACTCGCCGATAGACGACCACGACCAGTCGCCGGGCAACCCGGAGACCCGTTGTAACCAGGCCGCCCGGCTGATGGTGCAAGCCGTTAATGAATCCAAGCCGGCAGAGAATCAACCGGCATTGCGCTGAGTGCATTAAGTCCGCACCCCTCACGTTTCGGACATTCCAAATTGACGCGAATTGGGATGATGTTCCCAGTTCAGTTGGTGGCGCGATAGTACCGGTACTTGAACTTGGCGGCGTTGGTGTCGGAGAAGTTGAAGCTGCCGCTGAGGTCGCCGGTGGTGCTGCCAATGTTCGTCCACGTGATAAAGTTGGTGGTGGCCTGAATGCCATAAACCGTCAGCGAGGCGCCGGTGCCGGTCAGGCGGAAAGTGCCGTTGGTATATCCGCCCCCGGTCGCGTACAAAGTCGCATTGGTGGCGCCGCTGTCGCGGACCAGCACCACATCATTGCCGGTGCCGCCGATGTAATGGATTCGGAACAGTTGCGCGCCGTTGGTGATCAGGGAATTTTCTGGCAAAAGGTTGAAGAGTCCTAAAACTTGATCAGTCCCATCATTGTTGATCAGGGTGAAGGCGGTCCCCACTGGAACGTTGGGCAGCAAGGAGATATGCAGATTGCAATTGGCCAGCGACACCGCGCCCGTGACCGAAAGCTGGTCGTACTGTGAACCGGGGGTGGTGCCGGTGGCTTCCACGTTGAGCGTGGCGTTAGAGCCCAGGTTCAGTCCCTGGCTGAAACTGATTACACCCGGACCACCCAACCCAGGAGAGATTGTGCCGCCGATGAGGGAGTTGGCGCCCACGGTGCCCGTGCCATCCAGGGTGCCGCCGGTCATATTCAGTAAACCGGTGAAGGCCGCCCCAAACGCACCACCATTCAAACGCAATTCGCCCGTCTGGTTCGTGAAGCTGGTCGGAAACACAATGACGCCCGCATCCGCTTCAATCAGCGCGTTGCTCAGGTTCAACAGGGAAAGTCCGGCAAAGCTGGAACTGGCGAGCGGCGATCCGGCGGTTTTTTTGATGGTGCCGGCATTGGTGAACCAGGGCGTCAAACCGCCGCCATAATTCAACGAATTGTCCCCGCTCATCAACCAGAGGCCGCTGTTGCCGATGCTCGTTGGCGGGGTGCCGCCTACGGCCAGGCCCCCGTTGCTCCAGTTGACCGTGCCCTGGTTGATCAGATTGAGCGAATACAGCAAAATGCCGCTGGGCGCGGCCAGGTTGAGCTGGCCCTGCGGCAGCACCGTCAGCGTATCCACGAGATTGCCGCCAGTGATGGTCAGCGTGCCGGCCACGCGGTTGGGGCCGTGCAGCGTGGCGCCGTCCAGGGTCAGGTTGGTGATGGCGCCGGCCTGCTGGAAGGTATTGGTAACAATGTAAACATCGCCGGACGCAAATTTCAGTCCCGCGATCACATTGGTGCGCAGAAAAAAATTGCCGCTGGTAAATTGGAAGGTGCCGCCGCCGGTCATCACGCCGCCGGCGTCGGTGAAATTGGCGCCGCTCAGGGTCAGGGTGGCCCCGGAGGCAATCGCAAACGTGCCGCCAAGATAATTCGTCTGAAAACCCAGCAACCGCAGCGTTCCGGTTTGAAGGTCCACCACCCCGGACGGCAGATTCACCAGATCCATGCTCATGGCCGACTGACCGGTGCCGGAGAGCTTCCGCAAAACGCCACTGTTGCTAAACACCGGCCGGGTACCGCCACCATAATTGATGCCGTCATTGCCGGACATCACCCACAGCCCCGAGTTGGTGACGTAGCTGGTTTCGCTGTTGCTGCCGCCCACCGCCAGCGAACCGCTGCTCCACGTGACCGTGCCTGCGTTGGTGATGGCGGCGCTATACAATTGCAAGCCGCTCGCGCTATTGAGCTGCAACTCGCCGCCGGATTCCACCCACATGACCCCATGAAATCCCGCATTGGTTATGGTAAGAATCCCGTGACTCCGCACGTCGAGCAGGTTGGTAGCGTAGAGCGCGGTGAAACTGCCCTGCACCAGGGTTTGCGTGCCGCTGGTACCGCCCAGAATAATCCGGCTGAGCGTGACCCCGTTGGTGGGAATCACGATCGTGTACGTGCCGTTGTTGGTGATCAACGCCGTGTCGCCGTCTTTCGGCGTGCCGTGTGGCGACCAGTTGGAACTGAGAAACCAATCTCCGCCCAGAGTATTGGTCCAACCGTAGGTGACGGCCCGGACCTGTCCGAGGGCCAGTGCAAAAATAATTCCCGCAAGAATTCTGATTTTCATGACCAACCCGCTCCCTTCTAATTGATTAGGTTAAACAGTTTACTAGGGCTCGGTAAAAAAGCCATCTTATTTGGGCCCGGAAGAGACCGGCGGTCAGGGCAGCCGCAGGCGATAATACCGTTTGGGCAGGGCCGGGGCGTTGGTGTCGGTGAAGCCGTAGCGATAATCTGCCGGGCCGAGGTGCTGCCAGTCGGAGAGGTTGGTGGAGAATTCCACATTCAAGCCGGTGGTCGGGGCGTCCGGGAC
>DATJIU010000212.1:0-16027 GCA_035492855.1 Dongiaceae bacterium
CGTGCCGTTGCTGGTGGACCTGGCGGCCATGCGCAGCGCCGTAGCCCAGCTCGGCAAGGACCCCAAGATCATCGAGCCGCTGGTGCCGGTGGACCTGGTGGTGGACCACTCGGTGCAGGTGGATTTCGCCGGCGCCGCCGACTCCCTGCAGCGCAACCTGGACCTGGAATTTCAGCGCAACCGGGAGCGTTACCAGTTTCTCAAGTGGGGCATGCAGGCGTTCGATACGTTCAAGGTGGTGCCGCCCGGGATTGGCATTGTGCACCAGGTAAATCTGGAATACCTCGCCAAGGGCGTGCTGGAGCAGGACGGCATTTATTATCCCGACACCCTGGTGGGCACGGATTCGCACACCACCATGATCAACGGCATCGGCATTGTGGGCTGGGGCGTGGGCGGCATTGAAGCCGAGGCCGGCATGCTGGGGCAGCCGGTTTATTTCCTCACGCCGGACGTGGTGGGGGTGCACCTCACCGGCGCGTTGCGCGAAGGCGTCACCGCCACCGATCTCGCGCTCACCGTCACGCAACAGATGCGCAAGACCAAGGTGGTGGGCAAGTTTGTGGAATTTTTCGGCCCCGGCGCGGCGGCGCTGCCGGTGGTGGACCGCGCCACCATTGCCAACATGGCGCCGGAATACGGCGCCACGATGGGCTTCTTCCCGATTGACGCCGAGTGCGTGAATTATCTCCGCGCCACGGGCCGCAGCGAGGCGCATTGCAAATTGTACGAGAATTATTACCGGGCCCAGGGCCTGTGGGGCATTCCGGAAATGGGGCAGATTGACTATTCGCAGGTGGTGGAACTTGACCTTGGCACCATCAAGCCCAGCGTGGCCGGACCGAAGCGCCCGCAGGACCGCATTGAACTCGGCAACCTGCGCCGCGAATTTTTCAACGCTGTTACGCGGCCCGTCACGGAAAATGGTTTTGGCAAGACCCGCCAGGTTTTCGGCAAGTCGGTCAAGGTGGAGACGGCCGCCAAGAAGAAGGCCAACATCGGCACCGGTTCGGTGGTCATCGCCGCCATCACGAGCTGCACCAACACCAGCAATCCGAGCGTGATGCTCGCCGCCGGTTTGCTGGCGAAGAAAGCGGTGGAAAAAGGATTGAAGGTGAACCCGGCGGTGAAGGCGTCGTTGGCGCCGGGCTCCCGCGTGGTGACGGATTATCTCAAGAAGACGGGGCTCACGCCGTACCTGAACAAGCTGCGGTTCAACACTGTGGGCTACGGGTGCACCACGTGCATTGGCAATTCCGGTCCGCTGGATCCGGCCATTGAGGAGGCCGTGGTGAAGAATGATTTTGTCACCGCCAGCGTGCTTTCCGGCAACCGCAATTTCGAGGCGCGCGTGCACCAGAACGTGAAGTCCAATTTCCTCATGTCGCCGCCGTTGGTGGTGGCGTTCGCCTTGGCCGGCCGGGTGGACATTGATTTGAGCTGCGAACCGTTGGGCAATGACAAGGAGGGCAACCCCGTTTTCCTGGCCGACATCTGGCCGACATTGCAGGAAGTTCGCGATGCCATGCAGGCCGCGCTCAAGCCCGAGGTGTTTCGCAAGCTGTACAAGGATTTCGCCGCGCAGAATCCCAAGTGGAATGAGATTCCCGCCAGCACCGGCAATGTGTACGAGTGGGATCGCCAGTCCACCTATATTCAACAGCCGCCATTCTTCACCGATTTCAGTCTGCAACCCGGCAGCATTCAGCCCATCGCGGGCGCGCGGGCGCTGGGTATCTTTGGCGACAGCGTCACCACCGACCATATTTCGCCGGCGGGCGCGATCAAGAAATCATCGCCGGCGGGAAAATTCCTGACGGACAGCGGCGTGGAGTTCGCCGATTTCAACAGCTACGGTTCGCGGCGCGGCAACGACCGCATCATGACCCGCGGTACCTTCGCCAATGTGCGCATCAAGAACCTGATGCTCGGCGGTGAGGAAGGCGGCAACACGCTGTTGCAACCCGAGGGCACCAAGCTGTCCATTTACGATGCCTCGGTGGAGTATCAAAAACGCGGCACGCCGCTTGTCATCTTGGCCGGCCAGGAATATGGCACCGGCTCCAGTCGTGACTGGGCGGCCAAGGGCACCAACCTGCTCGGCGTGAAGGCGGTGGTAGCGCAAAGCTTCGAGCGCATTCACCGCAGCAACCTGGTCGGCATGGGGGTGCTGCCCTTACAATTCAAGGAGGGCACCACGGCGCAGACCTTGCAGCTCAACGGCACGGAGACTTACGACATTGTGGGTCTCGATGCCCATCTCAAGCCGCAGCAGGATCTCACGCTGAAAATTACCCGCAGCAACGGGGCGGTGGAAAATGTGCCGGTGCGCTGCCGTATTGATACGCCCATTGAGATTGATTACTACCGGCACGGCGGCATTTTGCCGTATGTGTTGCGGCAATTGGTGGCCAAGGCATAACTTTTTTTGTAGCCGACAGGCGACATTGGGTTGCTGTGGAAAGCCCTGTCGGCCTGTGGGTAACATTGGCTGGCTTCAAGCTGCCGTTCTCGCGAGGGGACGGCAGCATTTCTTTTGGTATTGCAGAATATTAACTGTTATGTCATTTCTCCGCCATTCACCGGAATCAAACTAATTCATCTTATGATGGACACGATTGCGGACTACTTGTTTCCGCGCCAGGCCAAGGCCTTGCGTCGGAGGGAGTTGAAGCGGGTTGCGGTTGCGATAGTTTTGGGGCTGCTGGCTTCGCTGCTTATGGTCGCCCTGTTGTTACTAATGAACTGGCAACGACATAGCTGATTTTCCTTCGGTTCTTCTTTTAAGCTTGTTAAGCCTTTTGGCGGTTTTTGAATAACCGCCCGCTTTTCTTTGTCTTATCCATCAGACGGGTGTATGTATCCCCGGATATTAGTATATGAAAATTAATGCTTTGAACATTGTGTTGGCGGGTTCACTGGCAGTGTTGGCGGGCTGTGTGAATCCGGATGGTTCCACGGATCATACCGGTGGTGGGGCGCTGGCCGGCGGGGCTTTGGGAGCGGCTTCCGGGGCCTTGATTGGCAGTACCCGGGGCAACGCCGGGGAAGGGGCGCTGATTGGGGCGGCCATCGGCACGATTACCGGCGGTTTGATCGGTCATTCGATGGATCAGGATGAATCGGCCCGGCTACAAGCGCAGGCCCCGCAAACTTACACCCGGGTGGAGCAGGGCCAGCCGTTGAGCGTGGCGGATATCAAAGCGCTCGCGCAGGCGCAAATAGCCGATGACCTCATCATCAGCCAGATTCGCAATTCGCACACCGTTTTCCGGCTGAGTTCGGCGGACATCATTGATTTGCACAACAGCGGCGTGAGCGACAAGGTGGTGGACTTCATGATCAACACCCCGAACACCGCCGGGGCGGATGCGGCCAGTGCCCCGGCACCCGCCCAGGCCACCACGGTGTATGTGGCCCAGCAGCCGCCTCCGGTGCCGGTGGAGCCGGTCATCGTGGCACCTGGACCCGGGTACGTGTGGGTGGGCGGTGAATGGGTTTGGAACGGCCGTTGGGTCTGGCGCACCGGTTATTGGTCTTATCCTCCCCGGCCGCATACCATTTGGATCAGCGGTTCCTGGGGGCATGGCCCGCACGGCTGGCATCATTATCCGGGACACTGGCGCTGAGATCCGACCACAAGCTGCATTGTCTTGTGCCGGGCAACTCGCGTAAGCTGACCGGGTGACGAATCTGGTGCTTCAAATTGCCGCGGAAGTGATTTCGCGGGCTGACCGTGATCATTCCGCTGACGCCGTGTTGCGGGAGGCGTTGCGGTCCCGCCGCCTGCCCACGGCCCCACAACGCCGGGAAATTACCGGCGCGGTGTTCAACTACTACCGTTGGCTGGGCTGGCTGGATCGTGCCCGCCCCCTGCCGACCCAGATCAAATACGCGGTTGAACTTGCGCAAGGATTCGCGGAGCGCCCGGAATCCTTCTCCGATGCCAAGCTGGTGGAGCGCGCCGTTCCCCCGTGGGTAACCGACGAAATGACTGTGTCCCCTGCCTGGGTGCGGACCCTTCAGGCCGAACCCAAGTTATGGTTGCGCGCCCGCCGGGAACAGGGGCCGGCGCTGGTGCAGAAACTGGGCGCGGCCAAATGGCACAAGCACCTGTTGCCGGACGCCGTGGAATACAAGGGTGAGGAAGACCTGTTTTGCCGCCCGGAATTTCACGCCGGCGAATTTGAAATTCAGGATGTGAACTCGCAGGCCGTGGGCTGGCTGGCGGCGCCGCAACCGGGGGAAACCTGGTGGGATGCCTGTGCGGGCGAAGGCGGCAAGACGCTGCATTTTTCCGACCTGATGACCAACAAAGGATTGATCTGGGCCAGCGACCGCGCGGAGTGGCGCTTGAAAAACCTCAAACGCCGGGCGGCCCGGGCGCGGTCATTTAACTTTCGCGCGACGTCGTGGGACGGCGGTCGGAAGCTTCCGACCCGCACTCATTTTGATGGCGTCCTCCTGGACGCCCCGTGCAGCGGCCTCGGCACCTGGCAGCGGAACCCGCACGCCCGGTGGACGACGATGCTCACAGATGTAAAAGAGCTGGGCGCGGTGCAACTGCAATTGTTGCTCCATGTGGCGGCTGCGGTGAAGCCGGGAGGCAAGCTGGTTTACGCCGTTTGCACCCTGACCCGGGCGGAAACCATGGCTGTGACGGAAGCTTTCGGCCAGGTACATCCGGAGTTCGAACCAATGCCGCTCGCTGTAGAATCGCTGGGGAAAGAGTTTGGGGGTGCTCATGGCGATTCCTCAAGTTTGACCCTCTGGCCTCAAACTACCGGCGGCAACGGAATGTTTGTGGCGGGTTGGCGGCATCGCAAGGGTTAGTTGGAGCGGATGATGTCGTCGGCATCCATGACCGTGCTGTCATCAAACCGGCGGTTGGGCCCGGCGGAACGAACCAGCACGCCATTGTCGGAAAAGTAAATCCGCAACGGGGTGCCCCAAGGATCGACAAATTCGCCCTTGTCATTGACCTTGGTCTTGCGGCCCACAATGACAATCACGTTTTTGGAGTTCTGGCCCATCAGGGCCTTGGCGACTTCGGCGTTGTTGCCGATCGGGAAAGAACCCACATGTTCCTTGTACTTTTGCAGACCGACGAACAGGTTCTCGACGTCTTCATTGAACTCGGCGGTACGTATGTTGCCCTGCCACGTGCTCCAAGCCCTTCCCGCCCAGACAATTCCAACCATTATGGTTAAGATTCCAATGGCCAAAATAATCTTTTTCATACGACCTTCTGGAGCAGGTCGGATACCAAAAGACACTTGCGGGGATGGAATTATTGGATTGTTTTGAGCGAATCGGCGGATGGCGGGGGCGGGGCGGTGCTCGCCCGGATAACCAGTTCAGCCGGAAGACGTTTCGGGGCGGGGCGTTCACCGCGGAGCAGTTGGATCATGGCATCCATGGCCGCGTTGCCGAGGGTAAATTTGGGCTGGCGTACCGTGGTCAAAGGCACCCGGCCATATTGGCTGAGCAGGACATTACCAAAACCGACCACCGAGATCTGGTCGGGCACTTTCAGCCCTTGTTTTAAGAAAGTATCCACACAGCCAATGGCCACCAGATCGTTGATGGCCTGCACGGCGGTGACATCCGCCGATTCATTGATCAATTGCAACGCCGCCTTGACGCCGTCCTCGATGTTCCGCCCGGCTTGGAAAACCAGTTTGTCATCCACTTCCAGCTCATATTCCCGGAGGGCCCGGCGATAACCTTCGAACCGCTCCTGGTTCCAGGGAGTGGCCGAGGGCCCGGAAAAGAAGGCGATGCGCCGGTGGCCTTGCTTCAGCAGGTGGGCGGTGGCGGCGTAACTGGCCAGCAAGTCATCCGTTTCCACGTTTACAAACTGACGGCAAAACGGGACGGTGTGGCCGAGCACCACCGTAGGGGTCTGGCTGGCGAGCAATTCCTGATACACCCGCGCTTCGTTGGCCATGCGGTACACAGGGGAGATGAAGAGCCCGTCCACCCGGCGCGACAGCAGCCGGCGGATGCAAACCTCCTCACGTTCGGCATTGTTCAGGGTGTGGGCCAGCAACACATCGTAACCCAGTTCATGGGCGCGCTCCTCCAGGGCCAGCACCACCCGGGCAAAAACGGGATTCGTCAGGCCGGAAATCACCACCCCGAACAGCTTGCTCTTGCGCGTGCGCAAGGCCTGGGCAAACCGGTCCGGCACGTAACCCATTTGTTGGGCCAGCGCCCGGATGCGCGTTTTGGTGGCGGCCGAAACATCCGGCGCGCCGCGCAACGCCTTGGACACGGTCATTACCGAAACCCCCGCTTGCAGGGCGATGTCTTTTAATCGAACCATAGTAATCGTGGTGTTCGCGCCGGCGGGCTAAACCGAGGCCCCGCGCCAGTATAGTTTGGCCCGCAAAGTATCGAAAAAGCTGGTGCCGGCCAGGTGCATGAGCCGGATGGCAAACCGGCTGCGTTGAATGGTCAGCAAGTCTCCGGCCACCAGTTCGTGCAACGTCTGGCCGTCGCCGCTGAGTACGGTGGCCGGCCGGGGGTTGATGACCTTGATGCCGATGGTGGACTTGAAATCCAGGATCAGCGAACGGTTGGACAGGGTGTGGGGGCAGATGGGCGTGAGGGCGAATACTTCGGCCTGGGGGGAGATAATGGCTCCGCCCGCCGCCAGGGAATAGGCGGTCGAGCCGGTGGGCGAACTTACAATCAAACCGTCGGCCCGGTATTGGGTCAGCGGTTGGCCGTTCACCGATACTTCGAGTTCCACCAACCGGGGGGCGCTGCGCGAAACGACAAAATCATTCAACGCCCGGTGGCGGAACTTGCCGCCGGCGGTTTCGCCGCGCGCTTCAATCAGCGCCCGGGATTCCAGCACATACTTGCCTTCCCAGACGGCTTGCAAGGCGGTCGCCAGTGCCTTGGCGGAGGCTGCGGTGAGAAACCCCAGCCCGCCAATATTGATGCCCAAGATGGGGGTGCGGGAGCCGGCAATGTCGCGCGCGACCCGCAGGATGGTGCCGTCGCCCCCAAAGACCACCAGCAGGTCCACCTCGCGGGCGAGGGCCGACACATTGGGATTGGCCGAGCAGGTGAGCCCCGCAAAGCCGGAGGTCACGGCGTCGCAACAGACCTTGCGGCCGCTGCGGGAAATCAGCGTGACGGCCTGCTGGATGACATCCCGGAAGGCCGGTTTTTCCGGGTTGCCGATCAGGCCCACGCGGCTGAATTTTTTAGCTGTTTTTTTCAATTAAAACCAAAAATTCCCTGTTGCCGGCCGGGCCGAGCAGGGGCGATGCGGTGACGCCCCGCCAGCGCAGTTCCGCTTGCTGGCCGACAAATTCCTCCAATTCCTGAAGCACCCGGGCATGAATGGCCGGATCCGTGATGACTCCGGCGCCGCGGTCCGCCTCGGCCTTGCCGGCCTCGAATTGCGGTTTGATCAACGCCAGCATCTTACCGGAAGACCGGAGTAAATCAATCGCCGGAGGCAGAATCTTGCGCAGGGAAATGAAGGAACAGTCAATCACCACCAGGTCGGCCGGCGTAAACGGCGGGGGAAACCGGTCCGGGGTCAGTTCCCGGGCATTGGTTTTTTCCATCACCACCACGCGCGGGTCGTTGCGGAGTTTCCACGCCAGTTGGCCGGAGCCCACATCCACGGCGAACACCCGGGCCACCCCGTGTTGCAACAGGCAGTCAGTAAAGCCGCCGGTGGAGGCCCCCAGGTCAATGGCGGTCCAGCCGGCGGGGTTCACCGCAAAATGGGCGAGGGCATGTTCCAGCTTGTGGCCGCCCCGGCTCACAAATTTTTCGCCGGCCAGCAGGATGACTTCGTCGCCCGGCCGCACGGTGTCGCTGGGTTTGCGACCGGGCTGGCCGTTGTGGCGCACCTGGCCGGCCATGATGGCCCGCCGGGCCTTTTCGCGACTTTCGCAGAGACCCCGTTCGACCAGGGCTTGATCGAGTCGTTGTGCCATCGGGGAACGTCCGGCTTATTCGCGGGGCTTGCCGGAGAAGAGGCGGGCCTGGGTTTCGCGCAGGTCGGTGAGGAACTGGCTGTTGTCGGCCACGGCCTTTTCAATCAACTGCTGGAGCAGGAACAGCTCCGAGCGGTTGACGACCGCCTGCACGCTTTGTTGGAAGGCCTGCAGCGGGCTGAAGGTTTGGAACGAATCGCCCAGCAAGACCACCGTGGTGTGCCGGCGCTGGGTCATGGGCATGTTCTGCAACTCCTGCAGGGTAAGATTTTCCGCGAGCGTATTGGCGCAGAACAGCTCCTCCAGCACCACCACCTGGTAGCGGATGCGGCTGAACCGGATAAGAAAGTCGCCATGGGTGGCGGCGGTGTGGACCTTGTAGCCCAGCCCTTCCAGCGCGGTGCGCGCGGCGTCCAGCAGTTCCGGCGTGGAAAACGCGATGATCGCCGGCTTGTCCGTGGCGCTGATGAAATCAAAATTTTCGGCCATAACCTTATTTCAGTTTCAGCGTGGACGGCAGCGCTGGGGGACCGGATTTGCCCGCTTCCGCCTTCATGCGCAGGGAACTGATGGAAGTGGTCAGTTCACCGCGGCCTTTCTTGATATTATCAATGCCGCGCATGGTGGGGCCGCGCTTGCTGCAATAGAGCAGGGCGGTTTCCTCGGTGATGATGCCCTTGTCGTAGGCTTCCAGGGCGGCGTGGTCAAACGTGCGCCAGCCGAACGGGTAGTTGGCCTCGATGATTTCGTAAAAACTTTTGCCCTCCATTTCGCCCATGCGGATGCTTTCCTGCGTGCGGAGATTGGCGCCCATGACTTCCACGAGGGGGAACCGGCCGCCGCCCAGCTTGGGCACGAGCCGCTGGCTGACCACCCAGCGCAGGGTGTCGGCCAGGCGGATGCGGATTTGCTCCTGCTCCTCGGGTTCGAACATACCAAGGATGCGGTTGACGGTCTGCCCGGCGTCAATGGTGTGCAGCGTGCTGAGCACCAGGTGGCCGGTTTCGGCAGCGCTCAGGGCGATCTTCACGGTGTCCTGGTCGCGCATTTCGCCCACGAGAATGATCTTGGGCGCCTGGCGCAGCGCGGCGCGCAGGCCGCTGGCAAAGTCATCGAAATCCGTGCCGAGTTCGCGCTGGTTGAATGTGGCGTGGTCGTGGGTGTAAACGAATTCCACCGGATCCTCCAGCGTGATGACGTGGATGGCTTTGGAGTGGTTGACCTCATCCAGCACGGCGGCGAGCGTGGTGGATTTGCCGGAGCCGGTGGCGCCGGTGACCAGCACCAGCCCGGTTTTTTCCTTGGGAATTTCCCGCAGAATTTCGGGCAGGCTCAATTCCTCCATGGTGGGAATGGCCGTGTTCAGTTTGCGCAAGACGACGGGGTAATTGCCGCGCTGCGAAAAAATATTGATACGAAACCGGGCCTTGTCGGCGACGGTGTAGGCCGAGTCGCAGGAGCCGCGGCGCAGCAAATCTTCAATGTGCCACTGGTTTTGCCCAAGCAGGTTGAGCGCGATGGTTTCGATCTGGTACGGTGTGAGCTTGTCAATCAGCGGGTCGCACTCCACGGGCACCAACTGGCCCGCGGTCTCGACTTGGGGCGGCTTGCCCACGGTGAACAGCAGGTCGGACACCTCCGGCTGGGAATCCAGCATCGTGGTGAGAATATAGTCGAGTTCGGGTCGCCGCATGGTTGCTCCTGGGTTTAGCCTTCGTCATCCTCCGGCGGTTTGGTGAGAAACGGACGGAATTTCTTTTTGTCGAGCGATTTGTCGTAGGCGTCTTCCGGCGCAATGCGCTTCATGCGCAGATGCTCCATGATGGCGTCATCGAACGGCATGTTGCCGATTTTCTTGCCGACCTGGATCATGCCGGGAATCTGGTGGGTTTTGCCTTCGCGCACCAGGTTGGCAATGGCCGTGGTGAACACCAGGATTTCCAGCGCGGCCACGCGGCCCTTTTTGTCAATACGCTTGAAGAGATGCTGCGCCACCACGCCTTTGAGCGCTTCGGAAAGCGTCGCGCGGATCTTGTTCTGCTGTTCGGCGGGAAAGACGTCAATGATACGGTCCACGGTCTTGGCGGCGCTCGGCGTGTGCAGCGTGCCAAACACCAGGTGCCCCGTGCTCGCCGCCACCAGCGCCAGTTCGATGGTTTCCAGGTCGCGCAATTCGCCGACGAGAATGATGTCCGGGTCTTCGCGCAGGGCCCCGCGCAAGCCGGAGGCAAACGACTTGGTGTGCAGGCCGACTTCCCGGTGGTTCACCAGGCAGTGCTGGCTTTGATGCACAAATTCAATCGGGTCTTCCAGCGTGAGGATGTGGTCTTTGCGGTTCTTGTTGGCGTAATCCACCATCGCGGCGAGCGTGGTGGACTTGCCCGAGCCCGTGGGGCCGGTGACCACCACCAGGCCGCGGTTCAGCATGGCAAATTTTTTCAGCACCGGCGGCAGCGGCGCGTCGAATTTTTCGAAATCCTCAAACGACAGCACCCGGGAGGGAATCTGCCGGAACACGGCGGCAATGCCATCCTTCTGGTTGAAGAAGTTGACGCGAAACCGGGAGATGCCCTGGATTTCGTAGCCGAAATCCACGTCGCCGGATTCTTCAAAAACTTTGATCTTATATTCCGGGGCGATCTCGTAGAGCATGGTCTTCAACTCGTCGTTTTCCAGCGGCGGATAATCCACCCGTTGGATTTCGCCGTTGATGCGCAGAATGGGCGGATTGCCCGTGGACATGTGGAGGTCCGAAGCCTTCTGCTCGAACATTAAGTTGAAGAAAGCGTCAATTTTCGCCATAAGGTGTCCTCAGTCAGGGCTGTTTTAGCTAATGCTGTGCCGGACTGCAAGCCATTGAACATACTTTCTAAAATCATTCGGAATGAGGCCTCTGACGGGCAAATTATTACGTTTGCGCGTTTTATGGAGCTGGCCCTGTATTGTCCCCAACATGGATATTATGAACTAAAAAAGGACACTTTGGGCCGGAAGGGCGACTTTTACACCAGTGTCGGGGTGGGAAACCTCTTTGGCCGGTTGTTGGCCGGGCAATTTGCCGGTTGGCTCACCGCCGCCGGGGGCGACCGCCCCCAAATTGTCGAAGCCGGAGCGCACGATGGCCGGTTGGCGGCGGATATCCTCGGCTGGCTGCGGGAGTGGCGGCCCGAACTTTACGAACGGCTCGAATATGTGATCATCGAACCCTCCCCGAACCGCCGCGCCTGGCAACAGGAAACTTTGGGCGAATTGGGAACGCAGGTGCGTTGGCGGGAAAACCTGCCGGAGCCCGGCGGAGCGGATGGCGGATTTTCCGGAATCATTTTCAGCAACGAATTGCTGGATGCGTTTCCCGTCCATCGGCTCGGTTGGGATGCCCGCGCGCAACATTGGTTTGAATGGGGCGTGACGGCAGCGGCGGATGGTTTTGTTTGGGCGCGGCTGCCGGGCGCCTTTCCGGTGGCGGACCTGGCTCCGGGCTTAATGGAATTGCCCGCTGAATTGCAGGCCGTGTTGCCGGACGGATATGTGGTTGAAGTGGCTCCGGCGGCAGTGCAGTGGTGGCGGCAGGCGGCGCTGGCATTGCGCGCGGGAAAATTATTGGCGCTGGACTACGGCCTGGCCGCATCCGAGCTGTTCATCCCCGAGCGCACCACCGGCACCTTGCGGGCCTATCACCAGCATCAGGTCAGTGCCGACCTGCTGGCCCAGCCGGGCGAACAGGATCTCACTGCCCACGTCAATTTTACGGCCCTCGAAATTGCCGGTCGGAACGCCGGGCTGGCCCCCGATGGTTTGCAAACCCAGGCGCAATTTCTCACCCGTATCGCGGCGGAGGTCTGGCGGCAACCGGAACAGTTTGGGGGTTGGGGACCGCGCGAGACCCGCCAGTTCCAAACGCTCACGCATCCCGAACATCTGGGCCGGGCTTTCCGCGTTTTGGTTCAGTCACGGATTCAGCCGGATTCAGTCGGGTCGAATTTGGCTTCTGCGGGCGGCGTCTAACTGGTAGATTGGAGCAGGGGTCGCCCGTGAGTGATTTGAACGCAGCGACCATTTCAACTGTCAGGAGAGTATGGACATAAAGAGCCAGATGGGAAGCTATTGCCGATTGGGTCTGTTGGTGCTGGCCACGGCCGGTTGGCTGGGCGCCACGCCGGAGCTGGCGGCGCCGGACGTGCGTCATGATGCCGTGGTGACGGCAGTGGCCAAGGTCATGCCTAGTGTCGTCAATGTGGCCACCGAAACCGTCGTGCAGGTGCAGGATCCCTTTGAACGCATGTGGCGCGATTTTTACGATCCCTACCACCGCAGCACCTATTCCAGTTACAGCCTGGGTTCCGGCGTCATCATCAGTGATGAGGGCTATGTGCTGACCAACGACCACGTGGTGCGCCGCGCGGATAAAATCCAAGTGCAGCTGGCGTCCGGCACCAATGTGTACGAGGCCCAACTCGTGGCGAGCGACAGTGCCAATGACCTGGCGCTGCTGAAAATTGCCGGCCGGCCCGGCGAAAAATTCACCGCCATCAAGTTTGCCCAGGACGATGATTTGCTGCTGGGCGAAACCGTGCTGGCCCTGGGCAATCCCTTCGGCCTGGGTGGCTCGGTGAGCCGCGGCATTCTGAGTGCGAAGAGCCGGATGATTCCGGTGGACAACAAGACCGCCGGCGACCGCGAATATTTGCAAACCGATGCCTCCATTAACCCGGGCAACAGCGGCGGGCCGCTCGTGGATCTGGACGGAAATTTGATCGGCCTCAACACGGCGATTCTGTCCCAGGCGCAGGGCATCGGGTTTGCCATCCCGGTGAAACAGGTGGGAGAAATTTTGTCGGGCATCTTCACGCCGGAATCCGCCAGGCAAATCTGGTTTGGCGCCAAGGTGAAGCCGGGCACCCAGCCGCTGCTGATTTCCGAGGTGCAACTGGGCAGTCCGGCGGACCGGGCGGGCCTGGAGCCGGGCGACACCGTGCTGGCCCTCAATGGCAGCAAGCCGCAAAACTTCATTGATTTCAACGAGGCCCTGATTGCCGCCCAACTGCGGCCGGTATCGTTGAACGTGTTGCACGACGGCCAGGAAAAAACCCTGGAGATCAAACCCGTGGCGGAGAGCACTTTTTTCAATACCGAGATGATCCAGCGCCGCCTGGGGGTCAGCCTGCAGGAATTGACCCCGCAACTGGCCGATGCCTTGAATCTTAATTCCACCGACGGCTTCATCGTGGCCGGGGTGGAACGTGACGGCCCCGCCGCCAACAGTTTGCAGCGGGGATATCTGGTGACCGGCATTGACGGCCAGGCGCCCACCAATCTTACCGCCGTGGCAAAAATCCTCTATGCCAAACGTAAGGGCGAAATCGCCCAGCTGCAGGTTACGGCGCTGCGGCGGGAACAGGGCTATCTGGTACAGCAGACCGGGGTGGTCAAGGTGCCCGTGCGTTGAGGCGAATTTTTGTTCGCGCCGCCGGCCCGGTTTGCGGTACGCTGCCCGCTGATACATGAACGGTGGTTCGATAATTGAAGTTTCCGATTTGACCAAGCGCTACGCGGGCCATACCGCCGTGTCCAACCTGGCCTTTACCGTGGGGCGGGGGGAGATCGTGGGGTTGCTCGGGCCGAATGGCGCGGGCAAAAGCACCACCATGCGGATGCTCTCCGGCTTCATGCCCGCCACCTCCGGTACCGTGCGCGTAGCCGGGTTCGATGTCTTTGCCGAGGCGGACGAGGTCCGGCGGCGCATCGGGTACATGCCGGAAAACAATCCGCTCTACCTGGAAATGCGCGTCCGCGAGTACCTGCGTTTTCGCGCCCGTTTGAAAGGATTGGGACGGGCGCAGACCCGCTCCCGGGTGGATGTGGTGCTGGCGCAATGCGGCCTGACCGATGTCAGCAAAAAAATCATCGGCCACCTCTCCAAGGGTTACCGGCAGCGCGTGGGCCTGGCCGATGCGTTGGTGCATGAACCCGAACTCGTCATTTTGGACGAGCCAACCATCGGGTTGGATCCGGTGCAGATCCGCGCCGTGCGCCAGTTGATCCGCGAGGTGGGCCGGAGTCACACCGTGCTGATGTCCACGCACATTCTGCCCGAGGTGGAAATGACGTGCAGCCGGGTGATGATCATGTTGGGTGGCAAGATTCTGGCTGAAGGGGCGCCGGACACGCTGCAGCAGGTGATGAGCAACGGCAGTCCGGTGATTGCCGAGATTGCCGCGCCCGCGGCAGACCTCCAGTCCTGCTGGGCGACGGTGGCTGAGGTGGAGTATTTCGACATTGCCGCCGGAGCGGATGGATTTCACCGCTGCACCCTCACGCCGCGCGGCGGCGTGGATTTGCGCGAACGGGTGTTTGCCGTGGCACACGAACGCGGCTGGGCGTTGCGCGAGCTCACCCGCAACCGGCATACCCTGGAAGACATCTACATGCAGGTCACCCGCGCGAACGAGGAGGAGGAAAGCTGATGCCCGTTTATCTGACCCTGACGCGCCGGGAACTCGCGGCCTATTTTGTTTCGCTGACCGGTTACGTCATCATCGCCGTGGCCACCTTCCTCGTGGGCCTCAGCTTCGCGCTCCTGCTGACAAAGCTGCACGATGCCGCCACGCCGCTGCCGGTTACCGAGCTGTTCTTCCAGACGCCGTTCTTCTGGCTCATCCTGCTGGTGGCCACCCCGGTGATCACCATGCGGCTGTTTGCGCAGGAGAAATTTTCCGGCACCTACGAAACCCTGATGACCGCGCCGGTGGGCGACGGCCAGGTGGTGCTGGCCAAGTTCACCGCGGCCTGGCTGTTTTATTTGCTGATGTGGCTGCCGCTGCTGGCCACCTTCCTGTTGCTGCGCCGCTACAGCAGCGACCCGGCGGCGCTCGATGCCGGCACCATCGGGGGCACCTTCCTGGGCATCGGCCTGATTGGGGCGGCGTTCATGGCGGTGGGCCTGTTTGCCTCGGCGCTGTCGCGCAGCCAGATCGTGGCGGCGATGATCTGCCTGGCCGGCGTGGTCAGCCTGTTCCTGCTGAGTTTCATGGGCGACCGGGTGAACCTGAACAGCGGCTGGCACGCCACGCTGTTTGCCTACGTGGACATGCCTGACCACATGGGGGATTTTGCGCGCGGCCTGGTGGACACCCGGGCGGTGGCGTATTACCTGAGCCTGACCATCTTGTTTTTGTTCCTCACCTTGCGCGTCGTGGAAAGCCGGCGCTGGAAATAACATGGCCGATTCTTCCTCCAAGCCCAGTTTCTCCGCCGGCCGCCGCTGGGCGATTGGATTCAACGTGATCCTCGCCACGGTGGCGGTGGTTGCGCTCCTCGGCATGGGCAATTACCTCGCCGCCCGCTATCCGCTGCGTCCGGCCCTCACCGATTACAACCGGATGCAGGTGACCCCCCAAACGCGCCGGGTGCTCGAAACGGTCACCAACAACATCAAAGTGGTCATCTTCTTTGATGCCGAGGACGAACCGGATTTGTACGGGCTCACCACCGCGCTCTTGAAGGAGTACAGCGAGATCAACCGGCGTATTGTCTTTCAGACCATTGACCCTACCCGGCAGCCGGTGCAGGCCGAAGCCGTGTTAAGCAAGTACCAGCTCACTGGATTGAAGAACAAAAATTTCGTGTTGTTTGATTGCGATGGCCGGACCAAGGTGATCTATCAGAACGAACTGTCCGATTACGATATCAGCGCGGTGGTTTCGCGCCAGAGTAATGATATCCGGCGCATTGGTTTCAAGGGCGAAATGCTCTTCACCTCGGCCATCTTCAATCTGGCCAATCCCCGGGAATACAAGGTGGGCTTTCTTACCGGGCACGGCGAGCATGATCCGGACAAAGTGGATGACCCCCACGGTTACTCCAAATTTGCGGCCATCCTGAAGGAGCGGAACAATGCGCAATGGGAAAAAATTTCTTTGCTCGGAACGAATGACATCCCGGCCGATTGCCATCTGGTGGTTATTGCCGGTCCGCGGCAGCCGTTGGAGCCCACCGAACTGGACAAGCTCAACCGGTTTCTCAAACAGGGCGGGCGGCTGTTTGTCCTGATGGGCAATATG
>DATJIU010000213.1:0-9704 GCA_035492855.1 Dongiaceae bacterium
TGCAATGCCAAAAAGATCGGGGCTTGCCGATTCGGGGGAGTGAGTTCGGGGTCAGCTTTGTACTGCAACAACAGTTGCACCAGCGGCAGGCGATCCAGGCGTATGGCCAGCCAGAGCGGGCTAATCATTCCGGACCGAAAATTTGGGTTGTAACTTTGCGGATGTTCTGAAAGTTCGCTGATATCGGTGTCTCCCATGGCATTGGGGTCCGCACCGGCCTCCAACAGGACTTTGGCGGTATCAGGGTTGTTTCCGGCAATGGCCGCAAGCAATGGCGCATCAAGTTTGCCGCCATTCACATTGGCGCCGGCTTTCAACAATACGAGGGCTATTTCTGGAGACCGGTTTTTAGCGGCATAACTCAGCGGGGTCCGCCCGGAATCATTTTCCGCATCCACCTGCGCTCCCGCCGCCAGCAGAGATTGCACCATTTTAAGATTATCGTACAAAGCGGCATAGAGCAGTGGAGAGTTTCCCTGCCACGCATTGGTCACGTTCACCGTGGCATGATGCGCCAGCAACAAATCCACCATCTCCGGGGATCTGGCGTCCACGGCAAGACTCAAGGGAGTCCTCTGGTTGCTGTCCGCTTGGTTCACTTGGGCGCCGGCGGCTAGCAACATTTGCACAAGCTTCATATCTTGGTTTTGAATCGCCAAATGTAATGGAGTCAATCCATAACTATTCGCTAAGTTGGCGTCGGCATGGTTGGCGAGCAGGACCTCCGTTACAGCTTGGTATTTTTCATTTACGGCCACATACAAAGGCGTTTGCCCGGTGAGAGATTCACTTCGCCCGCCAGGTATCTGGACATTTATTGCGGCGCCTCGCTGGAGCAGTAAATCCACCATCGCCCGGTTGCCGGCTTGGGCTGCTAGATACAAAGGTGATTTGTTGTCTACATTGGCTGGCTGGTTGACGTTCGCGCCATGATCCAGCAGAAAAGCTGCGACTTTGAGCTGTCCGCTTGCGGCCGCTTTTCCCAACGGGGTAACGTCATTCGGTGGAACCTTGTTAATCAAATCCGGGCTGTTTTGCAGCATCTGTTGCAGGCGGGCAATTTCCTGGTCTTCCTCGCTGAGCGCCGGAACGGCATCCGGGGAGCTCTGCGGAGTGGCGATGATCTCGGGATGCTGCGCTTCCAAATCTTTGACCTTTCGTTGGGCCAACTCGTATTTCTTTCGCAAATCGGTCAAGGTGACGGCAACCTCTTTGTCGACCTCAATGTTTAAGAACTGCACCATGTTGGTTGGTCTGTCTTTATCCAAGTCCCAGTCCCGGGTGCCCGTAAATTTGGGTTGAACATCAGGATTCTGTTCCACGATGGCGATGCTTTTCAACAGACTTGCGACCTTGGAATCCGGATAATATTTTTGGATCAGCTTGCGCTGTTCCTGGGGACTGGCCTGCTCCAACTGTTCTATTTGCGCTTTGAGCGTGTTCATTTCCTCGGTTGCCTGGCGGAGGGCAATTTGGTTGACAACAGCCGCCACCAGACTGGCGCTGGGGGTTTCGTTGGCGGCTTCGCTGGTTCTTTCGCGAGCGGCCAGGCCCATCCCGGCAAGATTTTGCCGGCACAGGTCGGGCAGCATTTTTACGTCGGCAAACTCGCGCAGGATGCGCTCATACTGCGTGGCGGCGTTGTTGGTCTGGCCGAGCTTGCGGTAACACTCGCCCAGCCGGTACACCGCCGTGGCGGCCACCTCGCGGTCCTCGGAGAACTTGGCGGCGAGCGCCTGGTAGGTGGTGATGGCGGTGGGGAGATCGTGCGCAGCTTCCTCGGCCAGCAATCCCTGTTGCAACCGCGTTTGCAGGTCGTTGGTTTGCGCGGCCAGCGGAAGTAACCCGGCGAGTAACAGCAGACAAATCAGCAATTTTGGTTTCATGGTTGAAGCGTGAAAGATGTCGTGGTGTCGGCTCAGTTCCGGCCCTTCACCCTGGCCTTCTCCCCCATTGGGGGGCGAGGGAGGCAGAGAGCTGCGTTCGGCGCGTGCGCGAATTCGAAGGTTCATTCTGGCGCTCAATTTAATTCCAACTCCGGTGCGCATTGTCATGGTTTTGTAAATTCCGGCAGATCGAGTTTGTAGCCGACGCCATGGACCGTGAGCAGCCACCGGGGCGCCCGGGGATCGGCTTCCAGCTTGGCGCGCAGGCTGGCCATGTGGTTATCCACTGTGCGCGTGGTGGGGAAAGCGGTGTAACCCCAGATCACATCCAGAAACCGCTCGCGCGTGACCGGCTCGCCCGCGGCGGCGGCCAGCAGACGCAGCATGGCAAATTCCTTGGCGGTGAGATGCACCGGCGCCTTGCCGCGCTGCGCGGTCTGCCGGACCAGGTCAATCATTACGGCGCCAAATTGCAAGGTCACCGGCAACTTGGTTTTGCGGCCCACGCGCCGCAGCAAGGCGCGGAGGCGCGCCAACAATTCCGCGGAACTGAACGGCTTGACCAGGTAATCATCCGCCCCGGCGTCGAGGCCATTCACGCGATCCTCCACCTGGCCCTTGGCCGTAAGCATGAGCACGGGAATGCTCAGGCCCTGTTCGCGTACGGCGGCGCAGACGGCAAAGCCGTCCAGCCGGGGCAACATGAGGTCGAGCAGCAGGAGGTCGGGTTTTTCGGCCAGGGCGCGCTCCAGACCGGCGGCGCCATCGGCGGCGGTGAGCACGCGGTAACCCTCGGACGTCAGCAGGTCGGCCAACGCGCGGCGCATTGGCGCTTCGTCTTCGATGATGAGAATGCGTTCGTTCATTTCAAGGTTGTACCGGCAATTCCAGCCAGAACCGGCTGCCCTGGCCGACTTCGCTCTCCACGCCCGCGTGCCCGCCATGCGCCTGGGCGATGTGCCGGACCAGGCTCAGGCCAATGCCCACACCCTGCGTCTCGCGCCGCAGTTCCGAGCCGCGCCGGTAAAACCGCTCGAAAATCTTTTCCTGTTCCGCCGCCGGAATGCCCGGGCCCTGGTCGGCGACAATCAAGCGCACGCGGGTCGGAGTGGCCGTGGTCAGACATTCCAACGTCACCGTGACGGTTTGCTGCGGCGCGGAATGTTTGATGGCGTTATCCAGCAGGTTCACCAGCGCCTGCTGAATGGCGCGGGCATCCACCTTCCACTCCAGCCGCGCCAGGGAAGCGGGGGCGATTTCCAAAACCACGCCCTTCTCGGCGGCGTAAGGCCGCAGCAGTTGCACCGTGGTTTGCACCAGCCCGGCGAGGTCGGCCGGCTCGAATTCATACTGTTTGCGCCCTTGCTCGATGCGCGAAAAATCCAAAACATTTTCGATGAGCGACGACAAGCGGCGGCATTCCTGCACGATGAAGCCAAAGTATTCCTGTTGTTGAGGTCGCTCGGGAATTTTGCCGCCCTCCAGGTTTTCCGCCATTAACCGCACGGCAGCGATGGGCGCGCGCAATTCGTGCGAAACGCTGGAAACAAAATTGGATTGCAGCCGGTTGAGTTCCTGTTGCCGGCGAAAGGCGCGGTGCGTGGCGAAGAGCCCGGCCAACGCCGCGCCGCTGGCCGCCAGAATCAGTGCGCCCACCAGCAGCGTGCGCTGCCGTTGCCGGGCGTACAACTGCTCGCGGCTGGTCAGCAACACCTGCGCCCGGAGCGGGTATGCCGCGTTGGCATCGGATAGCGCAGTCAATTGGGCTTCGGCGCGACCCAACACCGGCGCCTCCGCCGTGACGGAGCCGGGCACAAATTGATTGCGTTGCCATACCCAGGTGCGGCTCGCGAAGTCGAGTCCGACTCCGGCATAATCGGGCACGTTCAGACCCATCCGGCGGGCGGCAAGGTTCAGGGCTTGCGCCACCACGGCTGCGGGAATGATGCGGACGCGCCATGCGTCTGCTGCCAGGGCTGCGGGAGTATTGGAAGCCGTTGCTGCGGTCGGGAGCGCGCTGAAGGCCAGCAGAAAACGCTCGCCGGTCACATTGAGCCATTCGAGGGCGTTGGTGGCGGGAAGCCCGGGTTGCTGCCGTTGCCATTCCCGCAACACTTGCCGGGCGTGTTCCCCGGTCTGCCACCAACCGTTCAACGCCGCGATGGGGTTGGTTTGCGCCGCGGCTCCGGTGCGTTCCAGTTCGGCAAGGAGTCCCCCTGCCAGAATCGAGGGTTGTTGCTGTAACGAGCCGATCAGGTCGTGCAGAAAATCCTCGGGCACGCCCGCACGGTCCGGAAGCCGGCGGAGTGCCTGGTATCCCAACAACTGTCCCAGCGGCAGGCCGGCCTCGTTCAGGGCATCCGACCGCACCCAACCCGACTGCACCAGATTGGAAACCGCAACGGCGGGAGGTTGGTCACGGGTCTGGCGCCACCACCATTGAGCTTCCATGACGGTGCGGGCGGCGGCTGGGGATGCGCTGGCGAGAAAGCGATTCATCGCGGCATGGATGATTTCCGGTGCAGCGGCCGAGAATTCCACCTGCTCGGCAGCATGCCACCCTTGACGTTGTTCCGCCGTCAGTTGATTCCACCACTCCGGCGGCACTGGGGCGAGGGGATAGAACCGGGGCTGCCGTCCGGCGTCAGATGAGGTCCACCGGCAATCCGCCAGCGGTTGGGCGGCGAGGTCCAGGTCCGGATGCGCCTGTTGCCAGTTTTGAATCGAGTCCGATGGGGTGGCTTCCGACGAAGCGTTGGTAGCGTCGGTTAAACCCAACGCGACGAGCCGGCGGGTCTGCAAGGCATCGTTGGCGACCAGGTAATCCTGGAGTTGCCTATCGAGTTCGGCGCCGGCTCCCGCAGCCAGTTGGCGGGCTTGGGATGTGCCCATTTCGCGGGCGGTCTGGTCGGCGAGCAACCGGTCCTGGCGCAGCGAGATGAGCGCCAGCACCGCCAGCACCAGTACCGGCAGCAAAATGAACGCGGCCTGCCAGAGAAAGACGGATGGGCGCGGCCGACCGGGTTGCATGCGGTTCATTACCGGCCAAGCCTGCCAGCGCCGCAAGCCGAATTGTCACGGTTTTGCAAAATTTGAAACGGACGGCAAGCGCAGTCGCACCGGGACATCTGCTTGGAGATCTGTACCGGTTATTGCTGCCGGGTAATGCCGGCGTTTCACCGGTTCAATCTCGTGGGTAGAGATAGGTGTGGTCTGATGGCGGCAGGGCTTTGGCGGCCACCAGATGATGCGGTGGCCGGGGTTGCCAGGGCACGGGTTTGCCCGCGCCTTCCAAACCGGGGCGGTCATCATCGCGCCGCCGGGGAGTCGTCAATGGAGTGTGAAAGAAGCGCACAAAGCAGCGGACCGCATCGCGGATTTTCCGACGCCAGGAAATTTTGGCGGGCTTGGTGATTGAAGCGGGCAGTGCGCTCATAAATTGGGCCCGTCGCATCGGGCCTTCCCGGCTGCCGGACCAACACCATAAAAGCAGGCCGGGCAAATTCGGCAATTACAAAAAACTGGTCGCGCCGCAACCGGCTCTATTCAAACATTTCCCGGACCACGGCTAGCACTTCCGGCGGGGCCGGGAGCTGGTAGCCGAAGAAATGTTTGGAAGTGATGGCGGCAATGTCACCGTCGAGTTTGGAGACGCTGCCCACCCACGCGCCGGCCGGGAGTTCTCCAGTGGTGCGTTTGACAAATTCCGAATGCGGCAGGCTCATGTTGGGGGTGAAGTGAATCACCACGCCGTTCTGCACCATGATGAGCATGGTATCGCCGTCCCGCATTTTGATCCGTTCGCTCATGCCAAAGATTAATGACCCAAGGTAGGCTGGTTGTCACGACCGGACAATGTCGGTCGTCCCTTCGGAAGTTTTTTGTAACTGCACCACCACCTGCCTTAAAGTGATCAGCATAAGGATCGGGATATACAGGCCGAATAATCCCAGGTTGATAATTTGGTCCGCATTGAGCCCCAAATGGAGAATGTTCAGGACAAAACCGACCACTTGGGCCACCAACACAATTCCGAAACGGGTACGCGTGCCCGCCAGGTTTTTGAGAGTGAACTGGAGGTTTTTGGACAAGGCTTTCATGACATTGAGAACTTTCGCGAATACAATCTTTAAGTTCAGCAAATCAAATTGGCAACGGATTTTTGGTCCTCCCGTCAGGCTTGGTCCGGCGTCCACACCCAAGACGCCCCAACTCGGCTTGAGGTGTAATAAAGGCGGAAGGGCGTAAACCAAAACCAGACTTCCGGGCCGAACTCGCCGCCCAGGCGCCGATGATAAGTCAGGCAGTAGCCGAAGCCGTTATAGCCGCGTGTGCCGCCGTCGCTCATGGCCCAGACGGTTTGACTAAACAGGGTGTCGCGCCGGTCCGTGCCCGCCGCCCAACTGTCGCAGATTGCCAGGATAACCGAAAGGTACATGAGCCGCACCGCCCAAGGCAGCGCCTTGCCCATCCGGATGGTCCGTTTTTGGCACCAGGCGCGGAACAATAACACAGGCAGCACGACGGCGGCCCCCACATGAACGCCCAGGATTATCCAAGCCCAAATATCCATCGCCTCGGGGCCCGACTGCCATGCCAAAACCAACAACCCTCCGGCAAGTATGGCAAGATAGAGCGATAGCAACAGGGCGAGGGTAGCCTGGATGCGCGGCTTCACATTTGGTGAAACAGCCGCGCGGGGGAGAAGTTGCGTTAGGTGGTCATTTGGACTCAGTCGGTCTCGCGTTCGGGCTGCTGTTCAGAAACCAAGATTCTGCTGGCGCCACAGTCGCTCAGCCTTGGTTTCTTGGTTCCTTGGTGGTTTACCCTGCATTTTGTTTTAACATTGATTTTTCGATTTTTCGATTTTGCATTTTTGCAACACCTTCTCCTGGAAACGGTTTAAATAATGAAACCCTCGTTTTTTGCTTCGAAAAAAAAGGGTTAATGGTTAAACCACATGGGTTCCGGGCGCGTGATAGAATGCTCGGCGGTATGCAAAAAAACGCAACCAGAGCCGGCCTGCGGGCCGGTGTAGCGTCGGGCCTGTGGCCCGATTCCAGCAGGACCGGCATCCCGCAGGGCCCTCGGGTGATGCCCCGAGACAACGCCGAACCAATGCCGCACTTGTCTGGGCCGTCCGCAGGGTGGCCGCCGGCAAAGGTCAAATTACCAAACGAACCCAAAGTTTTTGGAGGCGAATTGAATCGTAAGTTTGCCAAATATAGCACCTTGGGTCGCAATTTGGCGCGGCGCAGATTTGGGTTCGTTTGGCTTCGATTGGGGGTGGACTGTGGCCGACGAGCCCATTACCCGGCGGACTCGGCAACGGGACTATTCGGCAACCGGCGTGAGGACCACAGACTTCAGGTTCACGGGTTCCCAGCCGCGGGCCACGGGCTTGGCCGTGAGGGTCACCTGGCCGGCGGTGGGCAGCTCAATCAGGCCGGGCACTTTGGTGCGGCGAAACCGCGAGTAATCACCCGTGTTGGCGGCCACGGCGTTGAGCGAGTGGTCGCCGGCGATGAGTTGGAATTCGCCTTCGCCGAGCGAAGCAGTCTCGATGTTCACCTGAAACTTTCCGGGCTGTTTCACCTGGAAGGTCCAACTGGCGGTGTCGTTGGCATCGGTCCAGTACCCGAGCGCATCCTTGTTGGATTCAAACTGGATGCCGCCATGCGTGTCGGCGTCGGCGGCTTGCAGGCGGATGCTGCCGTCGGGGTCCTGGCTCAAGGTTGGCGGCACGACGTCCGGGGTGCCGTTGATTTCCAATACCACGGTGGACGAGATGGCGTCCGGCGCGGTGGCGGGCACGGTGACCACCACGCCATCAGCAGTGGCGGCGGTGGCCAGGTTGGCCCCCGTGGCCAGCAGGCGCGCGGCAAGCACGCTGTTCTTCAGGCCGGGCACGAGCAATTTGCCGTCCTGCGGCCAGTTGAAGACGTGCAGATAAAGCGTGGTGTGATCGCCGGAGACTTTCTTGGTGCAACGGCCCCAGGGCAGGCGCTTGAAGGGCGAGGCCGTGGTGGCATAGATGGCCTCGCTGTTCGCGTGCATCCATTGGCCGACGGCTTGCAAGCGTTCCACCGACGGTCCGGGAATCAGGCCCTCGGAGGTCGGGCCGACGTTGAGCAGGAAGTTGCCGCCCTTGCTGGCGATGTCCACCAGGTTGCGGATGAGCGTCTCGGGGCTCTTCCAATTGTGATCAAAGCTCTTGAACCCCCAGGTGTCGTTCATGGTCATGCAGGTTTCCCAGTCGCGGTCGCCATAGCCGGTGGCGGGAATGGTCTGCTCGGGAGTTTCCGTGTCGCCCTTGAAATCACCGCCGAGGCGGTTGTTGTGGATGATGCCGGGCTTGGCGGCGAGCAGCGCGATAAGCTTGCCGGCGCGTTCGCGGTTCATGTCAATGGGCGTGTCCCACCAGATGACGGCGGGGAATTCGCCGTAGTTGCTGAGCAACTCCTTGACCTGCGGCACGGCAATTTTGTCAATGTAATCATCCATGCTGTGTTCCTGGGCGGGGTCCCAGCGGCCGCCGGCGGTGGCGCCGCCATTGTTCCAATCCTGCGCCTGCGAATAATAGAAGCCGAGCTTGAGGCCATACTTGCGGCAGGCGGCGGCGAGGTCTTGCAACGGGTCGTGCGCGTAGGGCGTGGCCTGGACGATGTTCCACGGCGACACCTTGGTGTCGTACATGGCAAAGCCGTCGTGATGCTTGGCGGTGATGACGATGTATTTCATGCCGGCGTCGTGAGCCAGCTTCACCCACGCATCGGCGTCGAATTTGACGGGATTGAAATCCTTGGCAAAGCCCTGGTACGTGGCGCAGGGAATCTTGGCGTCGTGCATGAGCCATTCGCCGAGGCCGGGATACTGCTTGCCGTCGTAGGTGCCGGCGGGCACGGAATACACGCCCCAATGGATGAACATGCCGAAGCGCGCGGTGCGCCACCACGCCATGCGGGCGTCGCGCTGGGCGGGGGTTTCGTTCGCGTAGGGATCGGGCGAGGCGGCATCGGCGGCGCGGGAATTTCCGGCGATGGTGAGGCCGGCCAGGAGCAGCGCAGCGATTTGGGCCTTCAGGGCAAAACGATGGAATTTAGGCATGGTATGAAAAACGGTTGTTTGACCATTTCAGGCTGCCACAACCGCCCCGGCGGCAGAAGCGGAATTGCATGGACGCAACGCCGAAATGCTTGGACTAATCACAGGAAACCGTCCGCCACTGCCTCATCACTGCGGGGTATGCCGCAGGTCCACCAGGGTGTTCTCCGTGCTCACGTCCAGGGTCTGGAAATAGGGCTTGGACAAAATGACATCCTCGGGCCCGCCTCCCGGCACAAATCCGGTCATGCGGAACACCGGGGTGCCCCCCATCACCTCGGCCTCCAGACCATCGGGAGTCACGACTTCATTGTTATGGAAGGCGTGAAACATGTGGCCGAAAATGTCGGAAATGTTCGCCGGCGGCGCTTTCGGGCAGACCATCACCCGTTTTTCCTGGGGCATGTTGGCCAGGCCCGTCTGCAGCATGGCCACCATGTCAGGCGCAAACTTGTAACTGGTCACCGCCCCCTGGCCGGGCACCCAGGTCTGGGTCTTCTTGTAGAGCTCAATGCGGACCCACGGGAATTTGAGCCGGCCCGAGGCGGGTGCGGCCGTGACGTGACACTTGCCCGGCTCGGTCTGGCTGAGCGTGGTCACATCCCAACTGCCCGAGCCTTCAAAAATCAGCATCAGCCGGGTCAATTCATCCGCGGTGGGATCGGCGCCGCCATTCAGGTCTTTCGGCCGCAACCTGGCCTTGCCCTTGGTATG
>DATJIU010000214.1:0-5328 GCA_035492855.1 Dongiaceae bacterium
TGGTGGCCGATGCGCATCCGCTCGCCCGGCTCAGCATCGGCAATCTCCTCGCCGGCCTGGGCTGCCGCTGGGCCGGGGCTGCGGACGGTCCGGCAGCGCGGCAATTGCTGGAACAGGCCGCGCAACAAAACGACCCGTTTCGACTGGTGCTCGCCGAGGAGACCTTGCCCGGGATGGATTGGAACGAATGGAGCCGGCACGTGAGCGTCGGTGACGGCAACGGCGCCGCAACATTGTTCTGGCTGACGCCGTTTGGTCAGACGCAGGCGCAAGAACCGCCGCGCCCCCCGGGTTGTGCCGGGGTGCTGACCAAGCCCGTGCGCCGGCAGGCGTTGCAAAACTGCCTGACTCCATCCGTGGCAGCGGGCGCCGGTCCTGGGGCCCGCGGCGAAGCTTCCGGGACGGGCGCGGCGCCAACGGCCCCCGGGCTGCGCGTCCTGGTGGTGGAAGACAACGCCACCAACCAGCTGATTGCCCGGAAACTGGTCGAGCAATTCGGCAGTCACGCCGATGCCGTGAACCACGGTCGCGCCGCCATTGAAGTCCTGCGCCAGAAACCTTACGACCTCGTTCTCATGGATTGCCTCATGCCGGAAATGGATGGCTGGACCGCCACCCGCCAAATCCGCAGCGGCATGGCAGGAGTGCTCAATCCCGCCGTGCCCATCGTGGCTCTCACCGCCAGCGTGCTCAATGGCGACCGCGCCCGCTGCCTGGAGGCCGGCATGGATGATTACCTGCCCAAGCCGCTGCAACCGGCGGCGCTGGCGGAGTTGCTGGGCCGCTGGAGCCGGCACGAACCCCGGGCTTTCGAACGCCGCGAACTGGTGCGCCGCCTCGGGGGCAATGTTGCCCTCGCCAAAAACGTGGCCGACAGCTTCCTCGCCGACGTGCCCGAACGGATCCAGGAACTGCACCTCGCCCTG
This sequence comes from Dongiaceae bacterium, assembly GCA_035492855.1. Taxonomy (GTDB): domain Bacteria; phylum Verrucomicrobiota; class Verrucomicrobiia; order Limisphaerales; family JAFMIX01; genus JAFMIX01. The sequence continues at coordinate 927 of DATJIU010000214.1, forward strand.
ACCGGCGGCAATGTGGCCAAAGTGCGCTCGCTCGCCCACCAGATCAAGGGGGCGGCCGCAGCCGTGGGCGGGCCGGCCGTGCAGCGCGTGGCCGGCGCCATGGAAGCCGCCGTGGTTTCCGGGCAACTGGACAAGCTCGCAGCCCTGGCGCCGCAACTCGACACCGAATTTGGGCGGCTGCGCACGAGTCTGGCCGATCCCGCCTGGGCCGCCAATTTTGTCACCCGAGGGAATAATTTATGAAAACCCTGATTGTGGAAGACGATTTCACCAGCCGGATCCTGCTGCAGCAACTGATGGCGGCCTATGGCGAAAGTCACGTCGCCGTCAACGGCGCGGAAGCCGTCCAGGCCTTCGCCGCCGCGCAAAAGGCTGGCGCGCCCTACGATCTCGTGTGCCTCGACATCATGATGCCGGAGATGGACGGGCAGGAGGCCTTGCAGGCCCTGCGCCAGGGCGAGGAAGCCGCCGGCGTCCGCTCCACCCGGGGCACCAAAATCATCATGACCACCGCCCTGGACGACCCGCACAGCATCATCAACGCCTTTTACGGATTGTGCGATGGCTATCTGGTCAAGCCGATTGACAGCGAACGCCTCGCGCAAATGCTGGAGCAGCTTGGATTGTTCAAACCTCCGGCCGGCCCGGCCGGCGTGGACCTGATTTTGCCATGAAGAAAATTCGCGTATTGGTGGTGGACGACAGTGCCGTGGTGCGCCAGACCATGAAGGAGATCCTGGAAAGTGATCCCCAGATTGAGGTCATGGCCACCGCTGCCGACCCGTATATCGCCGTGGAACGCATCCGCCAGGAAGTGCCGGATGTCATCACACTGGATGTGGAAATGCCGCGCATGGATGGCATCACCTTCCTGGAAAAAATCATGGCGCAACGGCCCATTCCCGTGGTCATCTGTTCCACGCTCACCGAGCGCGGTTCGGAGACTGCCCTCGCCGCGCTGGAGAAGGGCGCGGTGGAAATCATCACCAAACCCAAGCTCGGCACCCGGCAGTTTCTCGAGGAATCGCGCATCCGCATCTGCGATGCGGTAAAGTCTGCCGCCCAGGTTTCGCTGCGGCCCCGCGCCATCCCGGTGGTCACCGCGGTCGAGCCCAAGCTTACGGCCGATGCCATGCTCGCCCGGCCGCCGTCGCACGCCATGATTGAGACCACGGAAAAGATCGTGGCCGTGGGCGCCTCCACCGGCGGCACGGAAGCGTTGCGGGTGTTCCTGCAAGCCCTGCCGGCCAATGCCCCCGGCGTCATCATTGTGCAGCACATGCCGGAAAAATTCACCGCCAGCTTCGCGCAACGGCTGGACAGCCTGTGTGCCGTCACCGTCAAGGAAGCCGCCGATGGCGATTCCGTGTTGCGCGGCCAGGCGCTGATTGCCCCCGGCAACCGCCACATGCTGCTCAAGCGCAGCGGCGCCCGGTATTACGTGGAGATCAAGGACGGCCCGCTCGTCAGCCGGCACCGGCCCTCGGTGGATGTGCTGTTCCGCTCCACCGCGCGCTACGCCGGCAGCAACGCCGTGGGCGTCATTATGACCGGCATGGGCGACGACGGCGCCCGCGGTATGCTGGAAATGAAGGAGGCCGGCGCCTACAACCTGGCGCAGGACGAGGCGAGCTGCGTGGTCTTTGGCATGCCCGCCGAAGCCATCAAGCACGGCGGCGTGCACAAGGTGCATCCGCTCACGCGCCTCGCCCCGGAAGTCGTCCGGATCTGTGGCTGATGCCAGTTTGTTTTTGCCCGCCCTCACCTTAAGTCCTCTCCCTCCGTCTTCGCTACGCTACGAAGCGACCTGTCAAAGGACCACGCCGAAGCATAGTAAAGGCGGGCTGGGGAGAGGATTTTAACCTGGTGCGCTTCGAGAGATTACCATGTCTATCTGAACAATCCCGTGATGAGCTGTTCCACAAGCTTCAGTGCTGATCCCAGCCTCTTTCCATTCTGCCTCGCGGCCATTCCGGGCCACCTGGGCTAATGACTTTCCTTCGATCCCTTTTCAATCAGGCGTTTGGTCAGGAAAACCAGCCCGGCCATTTGCACCCATTCGGAGACGATGTTGCCGACGACCTGGCCCCATTTGCCCTGGGGCGACATCCTCCAAAAAAGCATGGCCCAGCCGATGCCAGTAATGCCGATGAACTCCAGAAGTGAATGGCGGCGCAGGAAGTTTAGCACCGGATTTTTCAGGTGGCCCTTTACCGGTCGGCTCTCGGCGGATTGGGCCTCCAACAGGTATTTCGTGCCGAGAATGATGACGACCGAGCCGCTCCAGTCCGCAATCGCATTGCCAAAGAAAGAACCCAGGTGGGTGGCCGGATCGGAAACACAATAAAGCCCAATCCAAAGCGCGAGCAGCCCCACCGCCACGATGGTCAATGAATGCTGATGGAGAAACCCCCGGCGTTTGTGCGATTTCATTTCAACCATTCCCAGCGTAACGTCCGGCCTGCGTTCCCCAACCTGCCGGAGCCGCCGCCGTTGTCAATGCCGGGAACTGATAAACATAATAAGTAGGCCGGGGTCGGGAAGGATTTGCCTTTTTGACAATAGCCCAGCGCCTTCAGCGCTGGGTAGAGTTCGCCATCAACCAAGTCCCGTTAGGGACGATAGAAAACCCTGCCGTCCCGGGCGGGACTTTTTCCATTTGCGTGGGTTAATCCCAGCACCAAAGTGCTGGGCTATTTTCAGGCGTTAGTCCGAGCGGATGCTCCAACTCCGGTTTCCGATTTAATGTGACCGGCCCCGCAGCGCTGCGGCAGGGGCGGGGGTGTTGGCGGCGGCTTTCAGCGGAGGCTCCGGTTGGGAATGAGTTTTGCCCGGTTGCGGTTTGGATCCGGCGACGGCCTGTTCCAAAGTGCGAAGCAAAATACTTTCCGCCTGCGCCAGCCAGTTGCAAAACGTGCCATTGCTCAACCGTTCCGGCAGTTCGCCCAGACGGTCCAGGTTGAAGGTGCGGTCGGTGATGCCGAGGCCCTGGTTCACCGCGTCAATGGCGTTGATTTGCTGTTCCACATGATTCTCCACCGGCACCATGAACAGCGGCTTGCCCAGGTACGCCGCCTCGCTGACAGATTCAAACCCCGCCGTGCACACCACCGCGCGGCATTCGCTCATCATTCGCAGAAACTTTTCGCCATTGAGCGCGTGGAAGGTCAGGTTGGGACTGTGCCGCTCCTCCGCCGGGGCGTTGGGCTTGGCGCAGAAACAATGCAACTCCGTTTCGGGATGCTGCCGGTGCCATTGGATGATGGCCTCGCTGTAGCCGTGGTTGACGAGGTACACGAGCACGAATTTGCCCGCAGGATTGGGCTGCAATTCAAACAACTGCCGGCGCAGTACCGGCGGGCACACCACCAGCGACTTCCGGGGCAGATCCGGCGCGGCGTAAAGCGAGAGCGCCACCCGCGTGGAAGCCGAGCCGACCACCCGCACGAACCATTTCATGCCCCATTGTTGCATCCGCAATCCGGGGGCGCGCACATAGTCCGGGTGCTCAAACATGAACTGGTGGCCCACCGCCACCACAGGCGGGCGGTGGCGCCGGGTGAGCGCGTATAAGCCGGCCAGCGGTTCAAAGAAATTGACGATGACGTCCGGCTGCGTGGTCTGCACGAGCGCGTGCAATTGCCGCAGGCTGCGCCGGTATTCCGGCAGCCGCCGGAGGGTGCGGAGCAGGGTGGCGGGCAGGGCCACCCCGCGGTCGTGCTTAAAGACAAACTCGGGAGTGGCCAGCACGGTCACGGGCGTCGGCATGACCGATGCGAAGAATGCCGGCAGTTGCCGGTGACTTCCCATGCCGACGGCCACGCCCACCACCTGGTGTCCGTGCGCCATCACCATTTCCTTCACCGCTATCGCCTGGGTCAGATGCCCCCGGCCCTCGCCTTGAATGCAGAACAGGATCTTCATGGAGTTTCAGGAGTCGGATGGTGCCGTCATATTCTTCCACCAATGCGGTGCAACTTTCCACCCAGTCGCCACAGTTCAGATAGCGCACGTCGCCCACCGTTTTCATCTCCGGCCGGTGGATGTGGCCGCAAATGACGCCATCCACCTTCTGTTTGCGGGCCATCTGGGCGAGGGTTTCTTCATAGTCCGTGGTGTATTTGACCGCGGACTTGGCTTTGTATTTCAAAAAAGCCGCCACCGACCAGTAACCGAACCCCAGACTGCGGCGGATGCGGTTGAAATACAGGTTTACATCGAGAATCCAGTTGTAAAACCGGGAGCCGAGCTTTTCCAGCAACCGGTTGAAATGGGTGAGGCCGTCGAACTGATGTCCGTGAACCACGAGATAGCGGCGGCCGTCGGCGGCGGTGTGGATGACCTCGCGCGCCAGGGTCACGCTGCCGAAACCCACGCCCAGGAATGCTTCCAGAAATTCGTC
>DATJIU010000215.1:0-3815 GCA_035492855.1 Dongiaceae bacterium
CCCGACGCCGCTTAATATGACTGCCGCCCCAACACCGGAACTGGCTGCGATGACGGCGAAACTGGGACTGGAAAAATTCCGCCGGCACATCTTCCTCTGCACCGACGCCGCCGAGCCGAAGTGCGCCCCGCGCGAGGCCACCCAGCGTTCCTGGGATTTTCTCAAATCCCGGCTCAAGGAGCTGCGCCTCGTCGAGCCCGAGCCACTGGTGTACCGCACCAAGGCCGCCTGCCTGCGGGTCTGTACCCAGGGCCCCGTGGCTGTGGTCTATCCCGAGGGCGTATGGTATCACAGTTGCACCCCGGAAGTGCTGGAGCGCATCATTCAGGAACATCTTATCCAGGGCCGGGTGGTGGCGGAGTTTGCCTTTGCCCGCAACCCGTTAAGCTGACGCCCCCTGCCCCGGCGATGCAACCGGCCGGCGGCCGGAAGGCTCAAAACCGGCGGCACCCGGTTCCGCCTCTGCCAAAATGGCCCGTTTATCGTGCAAAAAGGTTGAAAACAGGACTTGCCATTCCCGGTGGAGCCGTCTAGGCTCTGCCCTCTTTTCGGTATGAAAAACCGCCAGATGGCGGGCGGCACAGCGCCGCGAGCAGAAAAATTAATTTTATGTCAGTGAAAATTCGCATGAAACGGGCCGGGTCCAAGAACACGCCGGCTTATCGTATCGTGGTGGCCGACAGCCGCAGCCCGCGCGATGGCAAGTTCATTGAGGAAATCGGCACTTACCTGCCGTTGAAGAAGGAGAATAACTTCACCCTCAAGCTGGACCGCGCGCAATACTGGCTGAAGCAGGGCGCCAAGCCCAGCGACACCGTGGCCAGTTTCATCAAGAAGGCCGGCAAGACCGCCGCCGCCACCGCCGCCGCTTAATTGTTTTCCGGCCCATGCAAGCCTTTCTCGAATATGTGGTGAAAGGGCTCGTGGCCCATCCGGAGGCGGTGACCGTGACTCCGGTGGAGCGCAACGGCGCGACCGTGTATGAATTGCGACTGGCCCCCAAGGATGTGGGCCGCATCATCGGACGCCAGGGGATGACGATCAATGCCATCCGCTCGCTGCTCCTCGCGGGCAGCGCGAAAAAAGGCCTCCGGTGCTCGTTGGAAATTGTCGAAGACCAGCCCGCCGCGTGAGCCGGGCGGCAACCGGCCCGACAGGAACCGGTTCCCGACATGAAAATAGATGTGCTCACTTTGTTTCCCGCGATGTTTGCGGGACCGCTCGATGAGAGCATCGTCAAACGGGCGCGGACCAAGGGTCTGCTGGATTTGACGATTGTGAATTTACGGGATTTCACCCACGACCGGCACAAGACCGTGGACGACCGCCCGTTTGGCGGCGGACCGGGAATGGTGTTGAAACCCGAACCGCTCTTTGAAGCCGTGGGGGCGCTGGCGCAGCAAAGCACGCGGGTGCTGTTGATGTCGCCCGCCGGACGCAAGTTCGACCAGGCCCTGGCCCGGGAACTGGCGCAGGAGCAACACCTGCTGCTGATTTCCGGCAGTTATGAGGGTGTGGACGAACGGGTCATCGAAACGCTGGTGGATGATGAAGTTTCGATTGGCGATTTTGTGCTGACCAACGGGGCGCTGCCGGCGATGGTTTTGATTGACGCGGTGACGCGGCTATTGCCCGGCGCGCTGGGTGATGATGAGAGTTCGCGGGACGAGTCGTTCAGCACGGCGTTGCTGGAGTATCCGCACTATACGCGGCCGGCGGAGTTTGCCGGGCAGAAGGTGCCGGAGGTGCTGTTATCCGGCAACCATGCGGAAATCGCCCAGTGGCGGAAGGAACAGGCGGAATTGCGGACGCGGCAGCGGCGGCCGGATTTGTTGCAATAATAATTTAACCAGTTAGACAATCATATGAACCAGGCATTACTTGACAAAATTGAATCCGAACAGTTCCGCAAGAACAATGTGGACTTCGGCGTGGGCGACTCGGTGAAAGTGCACACCAAGGTCGTCGAAGGCGACAAGGAACGCATCCAGATTTTCTCCGGCGTGGTGATCGGCAAGCGCGGTCGCGGCCTCAACGAAACCTTCACCGTCCGCCGCATCAGCTACGGCGAAGGCGTGGAACGCGTGTTCCCCGTGCACTCCCCGCGCGTGGACAAGATTGAAGTGGAACGCAAGGGCGACGTCCGCCGCGCCAAGCTCACCTACCTGCGCAGCCGCTTGGGCAAGCGCGCCACCCTGGTGAAGGAAAAGGAAACCAAAACCGCCGCCGCTCCGGCCGCGAAGTAATTTCCGTTTCCAGACATTTTCAAGCGAGGCTCCGGCCTCGCTTTTTTGTTGCCGGAATCGGCCGCCGCCCACTGCGGCGCGTCAGATCAGCTCCAGATCGCTGGCTTCCAGTTGCACCGCCGCGGCCTGGCTGATGAAATCCAGCCGCAGCAGGACCGTGGTGAGCCCATAGCGTTGTTCCACCAACCCCTCTACCCCGCGCAACGGACCGTGCTTGATGCGCACCCGCTTGCCGGCGCCGATCAGCGGGGCCAGGCGGATTTCCAGGTCAGTTTCCAGCGCCCGCACAATTTCGCCCAACTGCCGGGCAAAGAGTTCCTGGTCGAACACCTCCAGCAAATTGGCCACCAGGTCACTCCGCGTGCCTTTGGCGCGTTGCTCGGGGGTCAGTTGCAGGAAGACGTAACCGGGAAACAGGGGTTTGTGGAACACCACGGTTTTGCCGCGATATTTGTGAACGCTGCGGTAACACGGCAAGGTGCTGGCCAGCCCTTCCCGCTCGCAATACGCTACCAACTTCTTTTCACAACGCGGCCGGGTATGGGCCACGTACCACTTCAATTCATTCACGTTGACAGCGTGTTCGCTCTCCCCGGCGGGAGTCAAGACTGGGCTTTGCAAAGGGGTCTCGCATCGGAGGGTGGAGTTCCACGACACCCTGATCAATGACTCCGGAGATTAAATCAGGGCGTCGCGGCGCTCCGCCCTCCGCATGATGGGTGGCGGGCTGAAGGCCCGCAAAGGATGGCTCAGGTAACGCCCCACAAAGGGTGACGTTCTCGTTTTTTGCATTTATAAGATCCTGGAGCGTGCTTTCACGGGGCGACACAACAAGCGCCGAATGGCTGCGCACAGGGTGAAGCGGAAAAGGTGGCGCCGGCGGCGCGTCTTCGGCCAGCGCGCATCATCGCGTAAGATTTATTCACGAAAATCGCCGCGGCTCATCACGTGATAGATCGCCCCGGATATTCCAACCGCAGTTTGCGCGCCATGGCTTGAAGATGTCATAGCCCCGTCAGTTTTCAATACCAAGAACCGACCCCTTTATGGGCGGTTGGAAATGGCTAACGTCAGCCTGCTATTGGTTGCCATTTTGCTTCTATTTCATTGGCGAGGCGGAGGCGGGTGATCGCAGTGCCTACCTACCCGGGTGCGAGCCCACCACCCTTCCGTCCTTTGAAACATCAACGATTACGAAGAATCCAGGTCTCGACGGCAAATCCCATATCCAAACGCTGTAATAATCCCCTTGGTCCGTAATATCTCCAATATCAGCCTGTTGAAAACCGAACCATTCTATCGCGTACTGCCTGGCAACCCTGCCAGGTGAACTCCTGGACATCGAAGATGTGCAGCATCCCGAAAACAGTAAAGATACGGCCCCCACAAGTAACGCTAAATTCCTATTGCGAATCATAAGTCTGCAAAATTGATGCTAATTCTCTCGTTCGCTACCAGCCAGGCGGGAGGTCATAAAAGGGTCGGTTCTTGGTTTTGACATAAGACATCACTTGCCGTGACGCTGGCGCCACCGGTACAGCAGATGATTCACATAACCCGCCGTTCCCA
>DATJIU010000216.1:0-16861 GCA_035492855.1 Dongiaceae bacterium
GGCCGCTCGCAGCGGCACACCAGAATCTGCGGCGCAATGCCGATTTCGCGCAGTTTGGCCACACTTTGCTGGGTGGGCTTGGTCTTCAACTCGCCCGCCGCCTTGATGAATGGCACGTAGGTGACGTGCAGGAAAATGGCGTTGTTGTACCCCACTTCAAGCGCGAATTCGCGGATGGCCTCCAGAAACGGCAACCCTTCGATGTCGCCGGTGGTGCCGCCGATTTCGGTGATGACCACGTCGGCCTTGCTCTGTTCGGCGAGCAGGTGGATGCGGTCCTTGATTTCATCCGTGACGTGCGGGATGACCTGCACGGTCTTGCCGAGATATTTGCCCTCGCGCTCGTTGTTGAGCACGGTCTGGTACACCTGGCCGCTGGTGAGGTTGTTCATGCGGCTGAGCTTGGTGCTGGTGAACCGCTCGTAATGCCCGAGATCCAGGTCCGTCTCCGCGCCGTCATCCAGCACGTACACCTCGCCGTGCTGGTAGGGCGACATCGTGCCCGGGTCCACATTGAGATACGGGTCAAACTTCTGCAACGTGACCTTGAGCCCGCGGTTCTCCAGCAACGTGCCCAAGGCCGCTGCTGTCAGGCCCTTGCCCAGCGAACTCACCACCCCGCCAGTGACAAATATGAATTTCATTTAAAAGTGTTAAATACCAGGCGCTAAAAAAATATGTTATTCATTGACCATCAGCGCCTTAACATCGCTTCCACCCGTTTTACGTCCTCCGGCACATCCACCCCCACGCTGTCGTAATCCACTTGCACCACCCCGATGGCGATGCCGTTTTCCAGCGCCCGCAACTGCTCCAGCTTCTCCGCATTTTCCAGCGGCGATACCGGATATTTCACCAGGCGCAACAGTGCTTCCCGCCGGTAACCGTAAATGCCCAGGTGTTTCAAAAAAGGAAACGCCGCCAACGGTTCGTTCGCCGAACGACTGGCGGCTTCACGCAAATACGGAATGGTGCGCCGCGAAAAATATAAGGCCCGACCGGCAGCGTTGACAACGACTTTCACCACATTCGGATTGTCCAGTTCCGCCACGTCCTTGATGCGCGTCGCCGCCGTGGACATCTCATTGTCCCGCAACGCCTCCGCCACCGCGTTGATCACCGCCGGGTCTATCAGCGGCTCATCGCCCTGGATGTTCACCACCGCCTCCGCTGTGGAACGCTCCGCCACCTCCGCAATGCGATCCGACCCGCTGGGATGGTCCGGCCGCGTCATTTCCACCCGGCAAAAAGCCTGCGCCACCTCCCAGATGCGGGTGTCGTCCGTGGCCACCACCACCTCGCTGAGAGCTTTGGCCTGCTGACACCGCTCGATGACGTGCTGGATGAGTGGCTTGCCGGCGATGCGCGCCAGCGGCTTGCCCGGAAAGCGCGAAGCCCCGTACCGGGCGGGGATGATGCCAATGATCTTCACGCCGGCCATTTAGCCACAGCCGGAGGCCCCGAAGCAAGCGGCGAAGGGACGCACTGGATCCGGGTCAAAGCTTCTCGGTAGGAGTAAAGGGAAGACCGCGTTCGCCTTGGAAAAGCTTTTTCAGCCGGCGGTCACTGGAACTGCGCTGGCGCCGGATGACGCCTGGGGCCACCCGGTTGCCCAACTCCCGGCGATACCGCCGCCCTTTCAACCAGTCTTCATAACTGATTGAGCCATCAAGCGGAATGCAAGGGACTGTCAACTTCGAGGTCATTAGCCACATCTTTCACCAAGGCCGCACACTGGGATAGATTACGGTATTCCGGCAGATTCGCAAGCCGCCGAACTTCGTTCCAATCTACCGCCAAGGCGCCACCGAGAATGACTGCTATGAGCTTTTTGGCACAATCCCGCGCCTCTTCGTTTCCTCCGGAGTAATGCGAAATGAAAACCCGCTCTACGAGCAAATCTTCCGGTTTCATCAGCAGGAAACGCCCGTATGGTCCTTCGATGCGGCGATAGGGTGTGCGCGCCAGACTTTCCACCGGGCCGAGCAAGTCCAGATACATCCCGGCAACCTGCCAGTTGCGGGGGCCGCCTTTGGCCTGGAGCAACCCCATGATTTGCCGCTGCGTGGGTAGCGGCAAGGCGGCGGCCGTATGGCACAGGTCCAAATCACCTGACGTATAAGCCCCATCGGTCAGGATTTCGATGGCCGAACCGCCCACCACCACCAGTTCCCCGCCATGCTCTGCCCAAAGCGCGCTGCATAACGAGGCCAGTTTGGCGCATTTCAGGGTGGGATCCTGCTCCGCAGAAATGTCAGCCAAAGCCGCCTGAACTTTTGGGGAACCCATCATTTACGCCGGCCATTTAGCCACAGCCAGCCGCCCCGAAGCAAGCGGCGAAGGGCCACCGCGAAACGGTTGCGCCACCCGCGGCTTCAGGCAATGCCCGTTATTTTTCCGTGTATTTGATATCCAGCGCCTCTGTCGGCGCGACGCCGCACAACTCCTGCAAGATCCGCTGCGTCAGCGCCGTCACCTCGGCGGGATTCCCGCCAATCGGATACGCCAAAACCCGGGTTGCATCCGGCACCCCACCATTGCCCGCGAGGTAATCTTGCGCGGGCGCGGTGTCGCGGGAACTGAAAAACGCGCGGATGGCGGCCTCCCGCTGCGGCTCCCGCCGCCATTTCACCATAAAATCGGCATGTACGACCCCATCCTTGGCATCAAACCAAAAGCCACGCGTGCCGTCGGGTGTGAATAATTGCAGGAACTTGAACGATTTCGCGGGCGCCAGCAACCGGGCCACATACGGGGCCAGGTGATCCATGCCATTGGTGGCGAAGTGGTCGGGCGCCGCCGCAAAGGATATTCCAGTGCGCGAGAGTATGACCTTGCCCCCACCCGGCCGGGAAAAGAGGAAGTGCGTATTGCGGGGGAACAGCAGCCAATACGCGATGACTGCCATCACAATAACGCCAAGAAATATCAGGAGTGCGATTTTCATGCGGCGGGCGCATGCGGACAACGAACTGGGCTGAGTCGCGCCGGGCTAGAAACCGTGAACCGCGCAGCGGTTTTGAGCGCACCAACCGGCGTTGCCTGCGGCGATTTGTTAGAAATCGGATTCAAAAAAATACCACTCCTCCATCGAAGTAGCATTTCAAAACTATGCTGCCTTGGTCCGGCGTGAAAGGAACAGCCTCCTCGGTCGACTGAACCGCTGCCAAAACTATATTTGTGGGATGCTGGATGACAAACTCACGATTGCCGAACGCATCTCGCGTGTAATCGCTGACCACAGTGACGCGGCCGCCTTCAACAATCAGGAACTTGCCAACTGGCGTACCCTCAATCGTGCTGGTGACCTTGCGCAAACCATGCGAACCACTCTTGGCCTGATAAATACTGAACAGCTTCTGTCGCTGCGTCGCCGCCTGCTGCCGGTCAAAATCCTCAATGAAGGCTGAATGCAAAATGGCCGGGGTTCGGAAAGTGCGATGAAACCAACCCTTCGTTGGGCCGTAGCAATAAATACACGCCACAAGCGACAACGCGACCACTGCAACGGGGATGTAAAGCCAACGTAACGCTTTCATACGCCACCGATTCCTGACGCAAAAAACTGAGCCAGCAGGACAACAACGTGAACCGCGACAGCGGAACTGCGCGCGCCAACCGGCATTTCCTGCGGCGATTTGTTAGCCGGCTCAGTTCTTTTTCTCATCTCGCTTCCACTCCCATTTCTTGTCGTCCAGCTGGGCGGCAACGACGTAACCTCGGCCATCACATGTTAAGAGCAAAACGCACTTTTCGCGCAATTGTAACGATAAGCTCCGGGTCTTGCCGGGGCCCGAATCCGATCCCTTCAACTTCCCAAGGGGGAGGCCAAGCGCGACAACACAATCTTTTGGGGTCATGTATGGTTGCAATTGACCAAGCTGGTCTTTGACCTGCTCGACCTTTGCAACCGTCAATGGGTTGAGATAATCCGTGTCGTCTGCCTGCACCTTGAGCACTTTGATGGATTCAACCATTTTCTTGGCGGCTTCAACGTCCTTTTGAAATGTGGCCGTCTCGCGTTGCGTGACAATATTTGTCTTCAACACGTTTACGGAAATCTGAATCAATCGGTTTCTAGCTTCGTCTCGAATGTCCTTTCTGATACATTTACCAATTGGTCGGTCAAACAGCACCAAGTCGGGATGTTCTTGTTCTATGGCATCATCTTTGAAAAGACGTGTATGGTCTTTAAAATCCTGCTCTGTCATGACCGTTATTGAGGCATCGATTCTGTATTCGTGAAATGCCGCGCCCGAAATAAAGCGTGCGCCCGGCGGCGTGGTTTCATAAACGCCAACATCCGTCACGCGGTCATCCCGTATATGCGCTGTGGGTGAAGGAATCCATATCGAGACATGAGCGTTGGTCAAAACCCGCTCCATTCCCGGCTCCTCTCCACGTAACGATGCCGCGATTCCACTGAGTAGTAAGAATGGCAACGCATATGGAAGAAGTGTGCGCATGTCGAGTTGTCCTCAAGGTAGAACTGCCAGTTGCCGGACCGCCCCCTCAGAGATCCCGGCGTGCAATTTTTCCGCGCCGGGCTCTTCAGAGCTGTTCGCTTCTGCGCTGATCCGAGTTAACATAAGCCATCATCTGTTGGCCGGTTCCGGGATGCAGGGTTTTGGCACTGCGTACTGCTTGAGCAGGTCCGCCAGTCCAGTCCATGTGGAGCTGGTGCTGGCTGCGGCGATTGAGGCAATTGAACAGAATTCGCGTGAATTGTCTAAAGAATTCCCACTGACTGGCTTGGTTTTCGATCACCCTATTTTGGCACTCAAGTTCAGCGCCGGGTGCGCCGGTTGCGCGACGGAGGCGAACTATGAATCCGGTGCAGCGGGGTGCCCATTTGTTGCGGCGCATTGGTTGGCCTGTGTCATTTCCATAACTCAATTCTTCTCGTGATAAAGTGAAGCCACTACCAGGCCGGCCCCCAAAAGCAGAGTCAAAGTGCCATAGACTCGCGAACCCGTTGACGACACAACTTCTGGCTCGGAAAAGTTAGGTGAGCCGATCGCATCATTTGCGGGATGAAACACAACCACTGCCTGTGGCCTGATAATCGCAACCGCCCACAAATGACAAACACGATTCCAAGCACCAACCCGCAAAACTCAATGGTGCTAAGTCGTCTCATATGCGCGAGCAGGCAACGTCCAGAGCCCAGCGCCCGCCGCCGGCCCCCGGGGTGTGAAGCGCCGCGCCAAGTTCCGGGCCACGATACCGTGGCGGCGGTGGGATTCAAGCGATTTGGAACCGTTTCGCGAACCTTCGCCGGGCTGGTTCAATAACGGGTTGAAGTGACGCTCCGCTGTGCTCCGGTCATTTCAACCCTTTGGTGGTTGGGCTGCATCATCGTTTGGCTGAATAAATCACCGTATCCAAACTCTCGATCGTCGAGTGTAACACCCAAACATTCGTGTCGTCCCATTTTGGATCCCACGTCAAACCAAATCCGGCATGACTGTCGGAAACCAGCAACATCCAAACTCTCTGAGGGCCAACCTGCATCTTAAGAGGATGCAAATCTGTGATAATCTTTGGAAGCGACGGGTCTGTCACAGAGACCCAGATAAACTCGTTTGTGCCAGATGGGTGGCTCGCAATTACTGCATCACACGCCGCAGTGAAATCCGTATACCACTTTGCGCTCTTGTGTCGCAAACCAAAATATTGTGGATTGAGCAGGTTCTGCAGAAACCAGAGGAATCCCAGAACGAAAACTACAATCAAACCGACCATCAGGATGATTCGAAATGCGCGCATTTGCCGCCTAGATCCAATGGCGTAACAAAGTGAAGCAGCGGGTGTTTGATTCCGGGGTGGTAACGCGGGTGATCTCCGTGGGGAAGCCGATCCGCAACGGAAAAGGCGGGCTAAGCGCCGGTTTCATCAATGAAAGCAACCCAACACCCATGAGCAAAAAAGTGCATCATATCGGTCGGGGCGTCCACAATGAAACGATGGTGGTTTTGGTTTTTGAGGTTCCGGCCACCACCGGGACCAAGGCCCCCCTGCCCGGGCAAAATCTGTTTTCTTTACGCCAGCGCCGCATCGGTTAAATTGAAGTTATGGTTGCCCTAGAAAGCATCCCGCTGTTCCAGTCCCTTACCGACCGGGAATGGCAAATCCTCCGCCCCGCCGCGGAAGAACGCCGCTATCCCGCCGGGCACGACATTTTCAAGGAAGGCGACACCGGCGACGGCGTTTATTTTGTCAAAGAAGGCCAGGTGCAGGTTTCCGGCATCATTGGCGACAATGCCCGGCACGTCTTCTCGCGATTCGACCCCGGCGATTTTTTTGGCGAAATGGCCGTCATCGAGGCCAAACCCCGCTCCGCCTGCGCCCAGGCCGCCACCGATGCCGTCGTCTATTTCATCCCGCGTGCGGTGATGCTGCAACTCGTGGAGCAATCACCCCGGCTCTCCGGCCAGCTCGTGCGCGAAATCAGTGCCCGCCTCCGCGAATTCAACCAGCAATACGTGCGCGAAGTGCTCCAGGCCGAACGTCTCTCCGTCGTGGGCCGCTTCGCCCGCACCATCATTCACGACCTCAAGAACCCGCTGAACATCATCGGGCTCTCGGCTGAACTCGGCGGGCTGGCCTCCGCCTCTGCCGAACAGCGGCGCACTGCCTACGCCGGCATCCGCAAGCAGGTGGAACGCATCAACGACATGGTCAACGAAATCCTGGAATTCACCCAGGGCGCCCCCGGCGTCTTCCAGTTGGAAAGCACCGACTACGCCCTCTTTGTTCGCATGGTGGTGGATGAATTGCGCGCCGAAGCCGACCTCCAGGCCATCACCTTGGAACTGGTCAACCCGCCGCCCGCCGTGAAGGTACGGGTGCAACCCAAGCGTCTGACCCACCTCTTCCACAACCTCATCCACAACGCCGGCCAGGCCATGCCCAAGGGCGGCAAGGTCATGTTGCGCTTTGCGGTCAGCCCCACGGAAATCACCACCGAAATTCAGGACACCGGCCCCGGCATCGCGCCGGAAATCGCCGCGCGGCTGTTCGAACCCTTTGCCACGTTTGGCAAAGCCCACGGCACGGGGCTCGGCCTCTCCATCTGCAAAAAAATTGTGGAAGACCACCAGGGCCACATCACCGCGCGCAACCACCCCGGCGGCGGCGCCGTCTTCGCCTTCACCCTGCCGCTGGCGCAGGCGGGAGTGGCGGGCTGAAAACCACACGCCAACCATCATTCGGAGGGCGGAGCGCCGCGACGCCCTAACTTCAGAGACGTCAAATTTAGTCAGGGTGTCGTGGAACTCCACCCTCCGACAATGGCCGACCGCAGCTGTCCGGCGGTTCCGGCATTGCCGGGACGGCGTAACCGTTTTACGCTGGCCGGCGTCACGATGAACCGGATCAAACTGCTGCCCGAACATGTCGCCAACCAAATCGCCGCCGGCGAGGTGGTGGAGCGTCCGGCCAGCGTGGTCAAGGAACTCGTGGAAAACGCGCTGGATGCCAAGGCCACGCGCGTCACCGTGGAAATCCAGGCGGGCGGCCGCAGCCTCATCCGCGTGACGGACGACGGCCACGGCATGAACCGCGACGACGCCTTGCTCTGCCTGGAGCGTCATGCCACCAGCAAAATCCGGCGGGCCGAGGACCTGGCGGCCATTGCCACGATGGGCTTTCGCGGCGAGGCGCTGCCGAGTATCGCCAGCGTGAGCCGGTTTGCCCTGACCACGCGCGAGGGCGCGGCCGATTCGCCCGAGGGCACGCAGGTGATCATCAGCGGCGGGAAGATTGTGGAGGTCAAGGCCGCCGGCAGCGCCCCGGGCACGAGCGTGGAGGTGCGCCAGCTTTTTTTCAATTTGCCCGCGCGCCGCAAATTTTTGCGCACGGAGGAGACGGAGGCGGCGCATATTCAGCATTATCTCACGCTCGCGGCGCTGGCGTATCCGGAGGTGGCCTTCACGTTTCACAAGGATGGCCAGACGGTGTGGCAATTGCCCGCGGTGAAATGGGGCGAGGACATTCCCGCGCGGCTGCCGGCCATCCGCGAACGCCTGCGCGCGTTGCACGGCGGCGAATCCAAACTGGTGGCGGTGAATTTCGCCGCGCCGCTGGCCACGGAAACCACGCCGGACGAGACGGAGAGTTTTGAGACCGCGACCCCAGACCCCGGACCCCAGACCCCAGATACGTTTCGCGTTTGGGGTTACATCGGCGCGCCGGGGGTGTCGCGGTCCACCCGCGAGGACCAGCATCTGTTCGTGAACCGCCGGCCGGTGGAGAATCGCGGCCTGAATTTCGCGCTGCTGGAGGGGTATCACACCGCGCTGATGAAGGGCCGCTACCCGGTGTGCTGCCTGTTCCTGGAAATCAATCCCGCGGCGGTGGATGTGAACATTCATCCGGCCAAGCGCGAGGTGAAGTTCCACCGCGAATTTGAGATTCGCAAGCTCACCGCGCAGGCGGTGCGCGAGGCGTTGCTGGCGTACCATGAGGGAGAGTCCAAAGTCCAAGGTCCAAAATCTCAAGTCGGGGAAGCGGTGACATCCGCCCCGTCGGTAAACTCGGCCCCGACGGCGCCAGTTCCGAGCACGCCGGCATTGCCGCGATTTCCGTTGCCCGACCGCCCCATCGCCGACTGGCCGCCAGCTTCAGCGGAGCAACCGCCGTTGAAAATGGGTTTTGCCCCGGCGCCGCAACCGGCAGCCATACCCGCAAGCGCGACATCATCCCCGGCAGCGCCGACGGATTCCGCACCTCGCACTCCGCATTCCGCACTTCCAGCCCCGCCGTTGCTGAGCGTGCCGCTGCGGTTGGTGGGTGTGATCGGCAAGCTGTACGTGGTGCTGGAATCGGATCGCGGCCTGGTGTTGCTGGATCAGCACGCGGCGCACGAACGCATTTTGTTCGAGCAAATGCGCGACCGCCTGGACCACGGCGACCAGGCGCCGGCGCAAAAGTTGTTGCTGCCGGAGACCATTGAGTTGTCCGTGCGCGACGCCCATTTTCTGCGCGGCCAGTTGGCGGCGCTGGTGCGGCTGGGCGTGGGGCTGGCGGAATTTGGCGAGCGCACATTCCTGCTGGACGCATTGCCGCCGTTTGTGAAGGTGCGCGACGCCCGGCGCTTTGTTCTGGAACTGGTGGATGAACTCAAGGCGGCGGGCGCGGAGGTGAACGCCTCGCGCCTCGGCGAACACGTCATCGCCAAAACGGTCTGTCGGCATGCGGTGAAGGCCAACGACCCGCTGGCCGGGTCGGAACTGGAAAACCTGGTGGCCGACCTGCGCCGCTGCACCATGCCTTACACGTGTCCCCACGGCCGTCCCACGCTCATTGAGATGAACTACCGGGAGCTGGAAAAGAAATTCGGCCGGGCGCAGTAAGTGACGTTGCTGCGTTTAGGGACGCGGCGCTCTCCTCCATTTTTGATTTTCCGAATCGTAACGCGGCTGCGCTTGGTTCGCCACGCGGTACCGGCAAAACTGCACGCCTCAGGCAGGTGGTGGGGGCACGCATTTTGCCGCAGGGGTTGGCGGCATGAGAGGATGGACCGAATTGGTTGACGCGCGCCGCCCGTCCGGGGAAACCCGGGCGGGCTTTTTTGCGGTTACAAAATTTGCGGGCCGGCGCCGCGGTAGGGATTCACGGGATAACCCATTTGGGCGGCGGTTTGCACGAAAGTTTCCAATTCTTCCCGGCGGGCGCCGCGGCGAAAGACCAGTTTGCGGGTGCCTTCGTCCACCACTACCTCCAGATAAAATCGTTGCTGCAGCACTTCCCACAGCAGCCAGGGCCCCAGCGCGCCAAAAATCATCATGCCCAGGGCCCAGCGGAATACCACGAGCCCATCGTTCATCAGGAGATAGATGCCGTACCCGCCCATGGTGGAGAGCGCCAGGGCCAGGATGGTCTGAATGATGGGTTTTTGTGCCGGAGTGCCAAAGCGCAATTCCACGCTCCAAATCAGTTGTTTGGGAATGAAAACGATCCGCTGCCCGGCGGAGGTCAGTTCGGCGACACCGGTGGCGTTGATGGCCACGCCCTGACAGGATGCGGGTTCGGCATTCATGGCTGGATCCGATGGGTGCAGGTTTAGTTCGGTTTTACGCCCACTGCGGCGTTTTTCAACATTATTTTGCCGTGAGTCAGCACGATCCTTCCCGGAACAAGCAGGCCTCACGCAAAGGACGCGAAGAACGCAAAGGTGGAGTTGGGAGACGGCCTCCCGGATCCCAAGCGAGGCGGCTTAACCTGCGTTTTTAAAATAACGCGGGAAAGGTTCCTTTGCCGTTACGAATTCCGCACAAACAGCTTGCCGGGCAGTTGGCGGATCAGCCGTTTCATTTCCAGGCCCAGCAGTGCCACGCTCACCGCCGAACTGGGCAGGCCGCTGCGGCGGATGACTTCGTCAATGCTGCGTTCCTCACTGTCGAGGGCGTCATAGGCCTTTTGTTCGTGAGGCGAGAGTTCCAAGGCGGGCAGCACGCCGGTTTCGCCGGCTCCGGGCGGCCGGTTGCTGGCGGGAAAGAGGTATTCAAACTCGCTCAAAATATCCTCTGCGCCTTCGCAGAGCTTCGCGCCCTTCTTGATGAGTTCATGGCAGCCCTTGCTGCGGGGGGAATCAATGCGGCCGGGCACGGCAAAAACCTGCCGGCCGGCTTCCACCGCCATATTGGCGGTGATGAGCGCGCCGCTGGTGAGGTTGGCTTCCACCACCACGGTGCCGAGGGTCATGCCGGCCACGATGCGGTTGCGGATGGGGAACGTTTGCCGGTCCGCCGGGCGGTTGAATGGGAATTGCGTGATGACCGCTCCGCCGGCGGCGATGCGTTCAAACAGCTCCGCGTTGTCCGGCGGGAAAACAATGTTGATGCCCGTGCCCAGGACGGCGATGGTGCGGCCCTTGGCAGCGAGCGCGCCCTGGTGCGCGGCGGTATCAATGCCCCGGGCGCCGCCGCTGACCACGGTGACGCCCACGTACGCGAGCTGGTAGGCGAGCTTGCGCGCGGTTTCGATGCCGTAGTGCGTCGTCTGCCGCGAGCCCACGAGGGCGACGGCATTTTTGTCTTTGGCGGTCAGCTCGCCTTTGACGTAGAGCACGAAGGGCGGATCGTAAATTTGCCGCAGCAGCTCGGGATAATGCTCGTCCGTTTGAATCACCACCTCGCAACCGTAATCGGCAATGCGCTTGAGTTCGCCGGCGAGGTCGGTGGTTTGCTCCCAATGGACGATGTTCTCCGCCGTGTCCGCGCCGATGCCGCGCACCTGCTGGAGTTGCGCGCGGGAAGCCTGGAGGATGGCGGGCGCCTCCCCAAAATGTTCCAGCAACTGCCGCACCCGCACCGGCCCGACGCCGTCGATAAGGTTGAGCGCGATAAGGGCTTCCCGGGAATCCATGCGGGGAACTTACGGATTTGAAAAGGGGAAGCAAGCTCCCGCTTGCGCGCCCTGCCAAGTGCCAGGCGCTGCTCAGAACAGCTTGATCTGCTTGCGCTCCTTGGCGAGCGAATCGGCGAGGCCTTCGCTGCGGCTCTTGCGGCTTTCGATGATTTCCTTGTCCGTGGCGGGGTCGTAGGCCACGGGATATTTGCCGTCCCAGCAGGCCATGCAGAAACTTTCCGCCGGCAGCCGGGTGGCGCGCACCATGCCTTCCGCCGAGAGATAATTCAGGGAGTCGGCATTCAAATAGCGGCGGATTTCATCCAGGGTGTTGTTGGCCGCCATCAGCTTGCTGCGGTCGGGGAAATCAATGCCGTACACGCAGGGATGCATGTGGGGCGAACAGCTCACCAGCACGTGCACCTCCTGGGCGCCGGCTTCCTTGAGCGTCTTCACGCGGGTTTTGCAGGTGGTCCCGCGCACGATGGAATCGTCCACGATGATCACCCGCTTGTCCTTGACGAGGCCACCGATGAGATTGAGCTTCACGCGCACGTCGAAGTCGCGGATGAGCTGGCTGGGCTGGAGAAAGCTGCGGCCCACGTAGTGATTGCGCACAAACGCCATCTCGTACGGGATGCCGGACTCCAGCGAATAACCGAGCGCGGCGCAGTTGCCGCTGTCGGGCACGGGAATGACCACGTCGGCCTTGATGGGATGTTCGCGCGCGAGTTCGCGGCCCATCTCCACGCGCACGCGATACACATTGCGTTCGTTGATGGTGCTGTCCGGGCGGGCAAAATAAACGTACTCGAACATGCAGAACGCGCGGCGGGTCTGCTCGGGAAACGCCTGCACGCTTTCCAGGCCGTTCTTGCTGATGACGACAATTTCGCCCGGGGCGACATCGCGCACGAACTTGGCGTGGATGAGGTCCAGCGCGCAGGTTTCGCTGGCGAGCACCCAGCCATCGCCGAGTTTACCGATGCACAGCGGCCGGAAACCCTGGGGGTCGCGTACGCCGATGAGTTCGTTTTCGGTGAGAATGGCCAGCGAATAGGCGCCTTCGAGCCGGCGGATGGACTGCACCAGGCTGTTTTCCTGGCCGCTCATGGTGGGCTGCGCCAGGAGGTGGAGGATGATTTCGCTGTCCACCGTGGTCTGGAAAATCTGGCCGCGGGATTCGAGTTCGTCGCGCAACTTGGCGGCATTGGTGAGGTTGCCGTTGTGGGCGATGGCGATCTTGCCGCGCACGCAATCCACCGTCAGCGGCTGGGCGTTGCGCAGGTGCGACGAGCCGGTGGTGGAATAGCGGGTATGACCGATGGCATTGTGGCCCACGAGGTCATGCAGGATGGCGCCCTTGAAAATCTGCGGCACGAGGCCCATGCCCTTGTGCTCGCGGAACATTTTGCCATCGCTGGTGACGATGCCGGCGCTTTCCTGCCCGCGGTGTTGCAGGGCATAGAGGCCGTAGTAGGTCAGTTCCGCGGCGTTGGGGTGGCCAAAAATGCCGAAAACACCGCAATAATGCTTGGGATAAAAATTCTGGTCGGTTTGCATCGCGCGCCCGCAATATCCAACAGAGGAAACGGATTGCAAGCAAGCTTCAACTCTTGGCTTAAGAACGATTAATTCATTGAATTATTCTCCCAAGCCGACATAAGCCAGCCGATTCGGCGAAATGCGTTGAGAACCAGTGGCATGAAATGACATGACCCCTCAAGGCCAGCGCAGCCGGAACAGATTCGCTCCCGGGGTGACGGGATTGGTCACCATGTACCAGCCGCCCACCACGGAGGCGGGGGAGAGGTTGGAAACCCAGTTGAGAGGCGCGGTCAGGTCGCTGGCGGATTCCAGGACATACCCGGAGGCGTAGCTGGGCCAGGACAGGATGATATTGGTGCCCTCCTGCCGGATGCCGAGCGCGGTGCCCAGGTTAAAAGGAGTGCTCCAGCCCACGTGCCCCACTTCGTCCTCGGCCCGCAGCAGGACCTTGGCGCCCGGCTGCGCCAGCATGAGGTCGCCGCTCCACACGCCGTTGGTGAATGTTGCGGCGTTAGTGGGCGTCAGCGGGATGGACTGCAAAGTTAGGATGGCGTAACGCAAATCCACCAGCGGCCAGGCCCCGGAAGTCTGGTAAGTGGGAAAGAGGTCGCCGGAACCATAAATATAATAATTGGCATCAATGGTGCCATGGGCAAATGTGGGCGGCAAGTTGTCGAAGATGGGAATACCGGCCGACGCAGCGTAAAGGCTCAAACGGTAATGGCTGCCCGCCGTCAGAGTTATCGGAACCGCGAGAGGAAGCTCAAGCCAGTTGGCGCTCGCGTTGGTAACCGTTTGGGAAACCAGCAGCGTGCCATCGTCGGTCCAGAGGGAGATTTTCATGTTGGCAATGCCCGCACAATATCGGAAGTGGGTGACCTGCAGGTCGGTATCGGGCGTGAAAGCATAGGCCAGGGTGTAATACCCTGAATAATAGGTCGAGGTTTCCGCAGTCGTATTCAGAAGGGTAGCAATGGATTCACCGGTGACCGCAAAGGCGGAGAGCGCGACGGGACCGCTGAAATTGGTGACCGTTTCGGCATAGAAATCCTGGGCGGCGAGCGTGACGGTCAGGGGCTGGCCAAACGACTGCGGCGAGGCGATGTCGCCCCAGGCAAAATGGTCCACATTGCCCGACAGGCCGTCGTCATTAAGAATAAAAGCTGTTGCTGAATAATAATAGCCGAGCACGTTGGTATAGCTTTGCAGGTCCACATAAAAGAGCTCCGTGTTCTCCACTTGGGTGTCGCCCAAAACCGAAACTGTAAAACTTTGCGCGGTTACCCCGGGAGCAAAAACCAGAAGGCCGTTGGTGGGAATGTAATCGGATCGGGAAGTGGCGGTGCCGTCTGAAGTGCTGAAGCCAACAGTGATGGTCCGGCCACTGGGCGCCGACAATTGCACGGTCATGAGGGCATTGGTCATGCCGGAATTCCCTTCCACCACAGCAGTATCCAAGACATACAGATTAGGGAAGGGATCGTCATTGGTTATGGTGCCCGTGGCCTGATTCCGTCCCAGAAGAGCGCCGGTCAGATTGGAAAGACTGACGGTCAGGGTTTCATCAGCCTCGTTCAACAAGTCGTTCCGCACCCAGACGGCAATGTTTTTCTCCGCTTCACCCGGGCGAAACGTCAGGAGGCCATTGGTGGCCACGAAATCGGTGGGGTCAGCCGTCCCCGGCGCGGTGGCGTAATGGACGGTAACTGTGGTGCCGGCCGGAGGCGCCAGGCGGACTTTGAAATCCATTTCCGTAAAGCCCACGTCGCCTTCCACCACGTTGGCATCATCAATGGAAGCCATGGGCACCTGGACAGAGGTAATGCTGGTAACCACATTGTTGGACAGGGTAAAGTCAGGTTCCGCGCGGGAAACCATCGCGAGGTTGGTCAGCACCGTTGGCGTGGTGGGCACGGTAACCGTGATTTCCAAGGTGGCCGTGGCGCCGCCCGCCAAGTCCCCCAGGCTGCCGGTGATAACCGCTCCGTTCTGGACGCAGGCGCCTTGGGACGATTCAACCGATTGTACGGTTACTCCGGCCGGCAGGTAATTAGTGATGACCACATCCGTGGCAGCGCTCGGACCGGTATTCGTGACGGCCAACGTGTAGGTCAATGCGCCCCCGACGCCCACTGGATTCGGCGCCGCATGCAGCGCCAGCGAAATGTCATCCCCTGACGCAAGGGTGAAGGGATTGCTGAAGTCGCTGCGGCCCTGCCCGCCGTCAGCGCGCAGCACGACTCCAGGCGCATTTCCCAGCACGGTCACCGTGCCGGACCAGGAAGCATTCGTAAAGAGTCCGCTAATGGCGGGAGCAACGGGGAGGGGGCTGGTCAATGAATAGCGCAAATCCACCAACCCAATGTTATAGTTATAGTAAGTGTAAGTGTTCGGAAAACTGTCGTCGGTCGAAGTGTAGATGCCATCAATGGTGCCAGCATTGAACGTAGTCGGAATATTATAACCTACGTAACTATTACCACTGCCATTATAGACTCCCACCCGGTACCGTACTCCTGCGTGCAACGGCACGGGTTGAGCGAGTGGGGTCTCCTGCCAGGTGCCTGGCGTGCTTGAGACCGCCTGGCTGACCAGCAGGGAGCCATCGTCCGTCCAGATGGATACCTTGGAACCAAAACAATGGCGGACCTGAGTCACTATGATGTCGGTATTTGGGGTGAAGGCGTAGCCCCAGGTCGCTGCCCCCGTGGTGGGTGTTAGTGAAGTATTGGTGGGCACCAACGTGCTGGTGTTGTCCGGATCAAAGCCCAGGGCGGCCAGGATAACCGGACCGCTGTAATCGCTGACCGGGGTGCCAAAATAATCCCGGGCGTCGAGGGTGATCGGGATCGGGCGACCCAAGGGCGCGGGGCTGGTAACGGAACTCCAGGAAAAATGGTCCAGCACGCCCGGCTGACCGTCATCGTCAATGATAAATCCGTAGGCAGAGTAGTCGATCAACGAGGCATTGTCCGCATTCATATTTACCGAAAAGTCCTCAATCCCTTCCACGGTCCGGTCACCCCGCACGGGCACCGTAAACGTTTGGGACAGCGTTCCGGGAGGAAACGTCACTATGCCGTTCGTGCTCAGGTAATCGCCCGGGCTGCTGGCCGTATCCGCATAGGTTTGATAGTACAAATTCACCGGCACTCCGCTGGGGGCGGTTAACATCGCCGTAAAGGTGGCATTGGTGTAGCCCACGTTGCCTTCGGTCACCACGGCGTCAAACACTGCGATCCGAGGCAGCTGATCATCGTCTAAAATGGTGGCAGTGCCCGTTCCGTTGGCAATATCGGCATTGTTTGCCTGGGACAGTTTCAAATAAAACACCTCATTGGTTTCGCGGATGATATCCCCCACCACCGCCACATTGACCGTCTTTTCCGATTCACCGGGAGCAAAGGTCAGCGCGCCATTGGTGCTGAAGTAGTCCGTACTCGCCGTGGCTGTT
Organism: Dongiaceae bacterium; assembly: GCA_035492855.1. GTDB lineage: Bacteria > Verrucomicrobiota > Verrucomicrobiia > Limisphaerales > JAFMIX01 > JAFMIX01. Next base: position 16,355 of record DATJIU010000216.1, read on the forward strand.
CCCGCAACTGTTATGTAATTAACGGTCACGGTTTGCTGGCTGGTGGGCAACAAATGAACTGGTACGGCGAGAGTGGTCGCTCCCGTGTTGCCCTCATTTACGCTGGCGTTGCCGACATAGAGGGCCGGAGCGCTCGCCACCGAAGTAATCACGGCATAATTATTGGGCAGTTCCGCATCCGGCTCCGCCCGGGTCACTGTGGCCGCATCCGTCAGATACCCCACGGCGGTGGTCTGGACGGTCAAGTCGAGCGTCACGCCCGTTTGTCCCGCCACCGTGCCCAGATTGCAAACAAGGGTTCCGTCCATATTGGTCCAGACTCCGGCAGAAAGCGAGGCGGATACCAGAGTCACATTGGCGGGCAATACATTGGTGAGTATGACGTCCGTGGCAGCCGTGGGCCCCGTATTGGTCACGGTTACCGTATAACCATATTTGGTTCCAATACCCACCATTCCAGCCGTGGTGAAAATGCTTACCGAAATATCATTTGGCAGCAACGGCCGA
>DATJIU010000217.1:0-8853 GCA_035492855.1 Dongiaceae bacterium
AAGTCTTTTTCCGCCACCCACGGCAGGGAGTCTAACGGCAGCCGCAGGCCCATCGCCGAATCCCCGGGGATGAGCCAGAGCGTATCGTCATCGCGCCGGAACCACGCGCCGGACATCCACCCCTGCTGGTTGCCATACCACGCGCGCTTGAGGGGCAGCGCGTAACCGACGACTTCGCCGAGACCCTGCTGGAAAATGCGCGCAATGCGGTCGCGCTCCAGTTTGTCCTTAAGGTTGGACTTTTCCGGGGTGACGTTGGCCGGGAAGCGGCGTTCTTTCCACGTGTAATAAAACGCGTCCTCGTAGGCCGGCAACATGTATTTGGGGTCGCAGCCCACCACGCGGGAGATGCGTTCCAAGAGCGCCTTGGCGTCCTTGGCGGCATGGCCGTAATCCTTGGACTCATCGGCAATCAGCGAATCATCCTTCCAGATGGGCACGCCATCCTTGCGCCAATAGCAGCCCAACGCCCAGCGCGGCAACTGCTCGCCGGGATACCATTTGCCCTGGCCATAGTGCAGCAGCGAGCCGGGTGCGAATTTTTTGCGCAACCGCTTGATGAGTTCGCCGGAGAGCACCCGCTTCTGATGCGACACGGCGGTGAAGTTCCATTCGGGCCCATCGGGATCATCAATGGAAACAAAAGTCGGCTCGCCGCCCATGGTCAGGCGGACGTCATGCTGGTTCAGGTCGGCATCAATCGCGTGGCCGAGCGTTTCAATTTTGCCCCATTGCTCCTCGGTATAGGGCAATGTGACGCGCGGGGATTCCTGGATGCGCGTGATGCCCATCTCGAAGCCAAACTCGCACTCGCATTCATCCACCACACCGGTGATGGGCGCGGCACTTTGCGGGTCCGGGGTGCAAGCCAGCGGGATGTGCCCCTCGCCCGCGAGCAGGCCGGAGGTGGGGTCCAGTCCGATCCAGCCCGCGCCGGGCAGATACACCTCACTCCAGGCATGCAGGTCGGTAAAATCCTTCTCCGCACCGCTCGGACCATCGAGGGACTTTACGTCCGCCTTGAGCTGAATGAGGTAACCGCTGACAAACCGGGTGGCCAGGCCGCAATGCCGGAGCAACTGGCAGAGCAACCAGGCCGAGTCGCGGCAGGAACCGCTCAGTTTGGTGAGCGTTTCCTCCGGGGTCTGCACTCCGGGTTCCAGGCGGATCAGGTACTTGATGTCCTTCCAGAGCCGCTGGTTGATGGCCACCAGGAAATCAATGGTGCGTGGTTTCTGTTCGAACGGAATTTCCACCCGCTGTTTTTTGGTAAGCCGTTTGGTTTCGCCCAGGATGTCCTTCCGGATCGCCCCGAGGTATTTCATGAACTGGGGAGTGAGCCAGCATTTGCGGAGGAAGGGCGCCAGTTCGTGATCCTGGGCAGGATCGTATTCAAAGGGAAAGCGCTCGGCATCCGGCTCCAGGAAGAAATCGAACGGGTTGAACACCGCCATCTCGGCCACCAGGTCCACCTCCACGCAAAACTCGCGGGTGAGGTCGGGGAAGACGAGGCGGGCATTGTAGTTCGCCTGCGGGTCCTGCTGCCAGTTGAGGAAATGCTTTTGCGGCGTGATCTTGAGGGCGTAGCTCAGAATGCGCGTGCGCGAATGCGGGGCCGGCCGCAACCGCACCACCTGCGGCCCCAGGCCAACCAGGCGGTCGTATTGGTAACGCGTTTTGTGATGCAGAGCGACGTGAATGGCCATGGGTATTTGCGATTGGTGATTTAGGGCGGCCCCGCCGGGGCACGGGGGCACGGCCCGGGCGGGGCGTTCTGCTGATTCGTTTTAAACTTCATCCTTGGTTTTATGGAACGGCCGCGTATGCCGTCACCGGCTCCGCCCCGATGGTGCCCTTCAGGGCGGCGAGGTAGGCGGCGGACTCCACTTCCTCCAAATGCTTGCGCGCCCGCACCAGCCGGTGCGGCACGCCCAAACGCACCGCCTCGCTGGCGTGGCTGGCGCGTTTTTGAAATTTGTCGAGATACTCAATATGCCGGCGCCAGAGCTGGCGGTCGCCGGCCTGCTTGGCCTGCAACCGGGCGGCATACCAGTCGCTCGCGAGCAGGTTTTCGCGGGTGAACAGCCGCCTCACGTCGGGATGCTCCAGCCCCTTGCCCTCCCACTGGTCGTGACACATGATGTGCAACAGCGCCGCCAGCGGCGGGCACGCCTGCCGGATGCTGCCATCGGCAAAATACATCTCCGCCACGCGCTTCTGGGTGGTGACGATGTTGTCCATGCCATCCACAAAGATGTCCACGCTCTGCAGTTCCGGCTTGAGCATTTCTTCGGTGAATACGGAGTGCGGGTGGTTGAACACGCGCCCAAAAAATGCGTGCACAAACCGCACATTGATACGGTAGCCCAGCCGGCTGGCCAGCACCTTGCGGCCCTGGTGCTCAAAGTCGGCGCATTTTTCCAGGAAATGGTTGGCGATGAGGAACTGCGGGTCGCGTTCCTCGGGGGACATGCGGCAGAAGACCTCCGGCACAATCAGGCTGACATCGTGGTCCACCCGCACCTTGGGCCCCACATAACCGGCGGCGGTGACAAAGCCGTGATGCCCGGTGAGCAACCAGGACACCAGCGCGTTGTTCAGGTCCATGATGGGCGGCAGCGCATTGAACGGCCCCTTGGTCAGCGCGCCCTCCGAGCCGGCGCCGGTGGTGGACGGCGACTTGCCCGTCATGCTGCAAATGAATTCCAGGAACAGCTCCGGGAGCTCGAAGTAATGGATGGGGTTGAACACCGCCAGCGGCCGGATGCCGGCCTCGGGCGGGTTGTTGCGCCGGCCGGGCAGCACCACGTTGACCGGCGTGAACAGCGGTTCGCCGGGCGGAATGCGCCGGCGCAGCCGCGCAGTCACCTCGGCGAGATAACTCTCGCGCGGATTCACCAGGTCGGCGCGGCGTTGCAGATACCGCGGGTTCTTGCTGGGTTTGCCATCCACCAGCCGGGGATGGGCGGAGGAGACGAAATAATCAGGCACGCCGGTGGCAGCCACATCGCGGATCAATTGCTGCATCGGCGCGGTGAACTGATAGAACCCAACGGCGTCCTCAATCAGTTCGCGGGCGGCTGCGGCCGTGAGCGGTTCGTAGTTGGAAAAGAAATTGTCCGGCAGCGAGAAATCCGCCTCCGTCTGATTGTCATATCCGCGATGAATGGCGTCGTCTGGACGCTGGAACAGCCGCAGTTCGCAATTGGTTACAAACTTGAACGAGGTCCCGGACGGAGCCATTCCCTCGTCGGCTTCGGCGGGCGGGGTGTCCCCGCTTACTTCCACGCGGTCAGCCGGCACCACCACGGAGGCGCTGATGTCATCCTCCATCTGTAATTTTACAGAAGGATGAAAATCCTTGCGCAACCCGAAGGTGCGCCATGAGCCGTCGGCGGCGAAGCCCACCCGCAGGTAGGTGGTGACGAGCTTGCGGTTGTTGCATTTCAACTCGTTGGCTGGCGTGCCGTTGATGATGTCCACGGTGAAATGCTCGCGCCAGTTGTCCTTCCATTCCGGCTTGTAATAGCGCTTGAGCACAAAGACCAGTTCCTTGACGTGCTGGGGCAGGGTTTCGAGCCAGTCATTGTAAGCCGGCGTATATTCGCGCCGGTCCGGGGTGAGCAGCTTGATGACCGAGCCCAGCGAACGCTCGGCCGCCAGCACGGACCGGGGGTCCTTGCGGGCGGGATCCAGAAACCGGTCGGAGTAATCGCGATTGACGAGTTCCGCCACCCGGTCAAAGTCGGCCTTGAGATCGGCCACAAACACCGGCCCGACCAAAATGGCGTCGGTGATGGGCTTGGAAATTTCCGATTTGCCGCCGCCCGAGACGGTGCTCGGCTTGTGGCAGAATGTGCCTTCCGCCGCCACGCCCACCAGCCGCCATTGCCGCCCCACTCCGGGAGGTTTCTCCATGCGCACTTTGTAACCGGACGGGCGCACATAGGTCTTCTCCGGCGACAACTTGATGCAACGCTCCCCGGTGGCCAGGTTCCAATAAACCCGCTGGGTGTTCAGGTCGAACCGCGCGTTTTCCGGAACATAAACAATCTCCGGAAACTTCTTGTCCACGCCGTAGCCCTCCGGTTGCAGGTGCATGACATCGGCAAACCGGGTGCTGACCTCGACGAAGGAATGCCCGCGGCGTTGCACATGGATGTCACCGCTGAATTCCTCACCCAAATCGTAGCTCGGGAATACCAGCGCGCCGCCGGCGTGCTCTTCCTCGCACAAACCGTAGAGGTTGGCCGCGTAGCTGATCTGGGTCTTGACCTCTTTCTTGCAATAACCGTAATAATTGTCGGCAATGATGGTGACAATGACGCCCGACTCGTCGCGGCAGGTGAGCTTGAAAGCGCCGCCATTGTTGTAAAGTTCCTCCTCCTGTTTCCAGCACATGCCATCGCGGCGCTGGCGTTCGGTGGCCTGGTCCCAGTGCGGCAGGCCCACGGAGCGTTTGGTGGCCCGAACCAGGTGCGGCGCCAGGATGACGCAGCCGGTGTGGCCGCTCCAGTGCTCGGCATCCAGGCCGGCATCGTTTTCCGGCAACATTGGATCGCCGCCGTTGCCGAAAATGCTCTCCACAAAATCCAGGTTGCTCACCAGGTTGCCCGGGGCAAAGAACCGGACTTCCATGGTTTTCTCGGCTGTGAAGCCCGGCACCTCGGGACAGATGATGGGCCGCAACAGCAGCGAAACAAAACACTCGGCCGGCTGCGCCTGGGTGGCAGTGAACGGCAGTTGCATGAGTTCCTGCGGCGGATTGAGCGCCAGGGCCAACATTTTGGCAAAGGTCAGCCGGGGCACGCCCAATTTGTCATCAGGAATCGGCAAGCCGCCCTCGGTGACATGGAAAATGCCCTGCGTGGTGCGGCGGTCGCTGCGGGGATTGTGCAACACCCCCTGCTTGACTCTGTAGGAGCGGATGATGTCCGAGGAGAAATCGTCGCGGTCCACCGGCAATGAAAGCGCCCGGGCCAGTCCGGGCTGGTCCAGCGTGAAGGTGCGCAGCGGCAGCCTGGCGGTGGGCACATCGTGCAGGTAATCATACAAGAAGCTTTGGATCCGCTGGTCGGCCGGACAGAGGTACTGGCCGAGCAACCGGTCCTTTTCCTGGAATTGTGCGGCCAGGGCGGAGACGATGTCGCTGGCCACGGCGCGTTCGCCCGCGGCCACCGGCTGGCAACCAATCAGGGCGAGCTTGACGTTGATATAGGCAATCAGCTGCGAATCTTGAATCATGCGGATTTTTTGGCGGTAAATTTCACGCGCGGCAAGTCACAAGTTGCCTGGTGCTGCTGTTGTTGCTCCTCCTGTTGCACCATAATCTCATCTTCCAGGTTGTTGAACTGTTGGAAAATATAGGCGTTGAACAGGGCCGCGCCGACGGCATTGAGCTTGGATTGCAATTCGTCCATGTACCGGTGCAGGCCGTGGGCGAAGATTTCGTCAATGGTGCAGAATTGCAACTCGGCCACGAGCCGGCCGGCGAGTTTTTCGGCATCATTGCAAAACCGTCCCTCGGGCACGCCGGAAATGCGCCGCAGGGCCCGGTTCAATTCGCTGACACAGAAGCGCACCGAGCGTGCAAAATCCTCGTTCAACAACAGGAACTCGGCAACCAGCCGCGGGCTGACTTCCGCGCCATGGATGGTTTTGTAGGAATCCCACGCGCTGCACGAGCGCAGGATGGCGGACCATTCCAGGGCGTCGGTCTGGCTGAACTGGGTGGGCACGCCGCGTTCGGGCAGGGTGTGATAGCGCAGGTCGAGGATGCGCGAAACCTTGTCGGCCCGCTCCAGAAACTTGCCCGCCTGCGTGAACCACCAGCCCTCGTTGCGGATGAGCGTGGAATAGGTCAGGCCGATGATGTGCAACGAGGCGGCCTTGATTTGCTGGAAGAAATCGCTGGGGCTTTCCAGCCAGGACTGCCGCGCCGCCGGCGTGCGCACCAGCCAGTACAGCCGGTTGAGTTCCTCCCAGATCTCCATGGTGATCTGGTCGCGCACCATGCGGGCATTTTCCCGGGCGGAACAGATGGACGACACGATGGAATTGGGGTTTTCCAGCTGGAACACGATGAATTCGGTGACGGTTTGGGCGTTGGCCTTGGGGTGGAGCTCGAAAAACTGTTTTTCGTCGCCGGTGGTTTGCACGATGGGCAACCAGTGGGCCGTAAGCCGTTTCTCATCCAGATTGCGGAAATCCAACAGCAACTGGAGGTTCACATCCATGATACGCGCAATGTTCTCCGCCCGCTCGATGTAGCGGGACATCCAGTAAAGCGAGTTGGCAACGCGGGAAAGCATTCAGAATTGATGATTGATGATTGATGATTTACGGCGGCGGACGGCAGCCGTCCCGCAACCGGTTCCCAAAATCATTGTTCGCAATGCGTAAATCATAAATCGCCCTATTCATCGCCATAAAGCACCCAGGTGTCCTTGCTGCCGCCGCCCTGGGAGGAGTTCACCACCAGGGAACCCTTGCGCAACGCCACCCGCGTGAGGCCGCCGGGAACAATCTCGATTTTTTCGCCATACAGAACAAACGGCCGGAGGTCAATGTGCCGGCCTTCCACGCCGTCCTCACCCACGTGGGTGGGATGGCGCGACAGCGAAATCATTGGCTGCGCAATATAATTGCGCGGCTCGGCCTCAACTTTTTTGCGGAACGCTTCAATTTCCTCCGTCGTCGCCTTGGGGCCCATCAACATGCCGTAACCGCCGGATTCATTGGCAGCTTTCACCACCAGCGAGCCGAGGTTTTCCAGGATGTATTTCTTGTCCGCCTCCTCGTTGGCGAGATAGGTGGGCACATTGGGCAGGATGGGCTCCTGATCGAGGTAGTATTTGATCATGCGGGGCACGAAGTAATACATCACCTTGTCATCGGCGATGCCCGTGCCGATGGAATTGGCCAGCGACACATTGCCCATGCGGTAGGCATGCACAATGCCCGGGACGCCCAGCATGGAATCCCGCCGGAATACGGTGGGGTCAAGAAAGTCATCGTCCAGCCGCCGGTAAATGACATGCACCGGCTTCAGACCCTTGGTGGTGCGCATATACACGCGCGCGTCGCGCACCACGAGGTCGCGGCCTTCCACAATTTCAATGCCCATCTGCCGGGCCAGGTAGGTATGCTCGAAATAAGCGGAGTTGCACGCCCCCGGCGTCAGCAGGACGACCGTGGGTTCGGAGACTCCCGCTGGCGCGATGTGGTGCAACATGCGCAGGAGTTCCTGCGGATAATCCTCCACCGGTCGTACCCCGATGCTCTCAAACATGCCGGGAAACGACCGTTTCATCGCCCGCCGGTTTTCCAGTACATAACTTACCCCGCTGGGACACCGGGCGTTGTCTTCCAGCACCAGGTAATTTCCCTTGTCATCGCGGATCAAATCCGTGCCGCAAATATGGATATAAATGTCCTTGGGCACATTGAAGTTCACGAATTCGCGCCGGAAATGCTTGCCCGAAAGCACGTAGAAGGGCGGAATAACGCCGTCCTTGAGAATTTTCTGCTCGTGGTAAATATCGTGCAGGAAAAGGTTTAGCGCGGTAATGCGTTGCACCAGCCCGCGTTCGAGGTGGTCCCACTCGTTGGCTGGGATGATGCGCGGCAGAAGGTCAAATGGGAAAATCTTCTCCGCCCCGGCGGAATCGCCATAAACGTTGAAAGTGACGCCCTGACGCAGAAACGCGAGGTCAATGGACTGCCGCTTGTGGTTGAATTCCTCGGCAGTCAGTTGTTGGAACAACTCGTGGAAACGGCGGAAGTGCGGCCGGATTTCGCCGCGCTCATTGAGCATCTCGTCGAAAAAATTCTCCGGCGCGTAGTTTTGCAGCAACTGCGACTTAAGTTGTGTTTTGGTCGGGGTGGACATTTCGCGACATTATTTGACGTCCTTACCTTGGCATGGGACCACTGCCGCATTCTGGACAGTGGCTGAGACATTGCCCAGCAATTTCACGACTTTTCGGCCTGTCGCCGCACCGGGCTGTTTCGCCCGCACCTCCTTGGGATAAAAGACATTCATTCAATACCCGTCTTTAAGCAGGCGGCTTGCCGGGCAACCTTGGCTCAACCGCAACGGGCCTCAGAACAAGGATGGATTACCGGCAATCGGGGCGTGACAACCCCGATAAAAGTCTGGCATGATTTACCTCGGAAGCCATTGTTAGCTGGAGAGATAACCAGAATTAGCCGATCACAGCACGGCTTGCCCTCCGGGGATGGCGGTGGCACTGCCGACAAAAAAGCAAAAATCATCAATCCCCCTTGCGGCGTCACATGAATACCTCCCAAACTTCAACCCAAAGCTGGGGGCCGCGGCTGCTTCTGCTCGGTCTGACGCTGCTGGCGGGTTGGGGCTGGGGCTTTTCTGCGCACGGCAACGACGTCTTCACGCCCGACCGGCCGTTGCAATGCTTCACCAACCTGGCCGATCCCTTGTTGCACATCACTTATGGGGACGAACTCAGCATCACCAATATTCCGCTCTATCCCACCAACCGCTACACGCCCGGGGTACACCGGTTGTTGCAATTGGCGGCCAATCTGAACGATGCCTGTACTAGCACGGTTTATCCCTCCGTCTTTCGTCCGGTGTTCCGCCGCGATGAATCCGGAGTGAGTATTGCGGGGTACGAATGGGTGACCAACAACTGGAAAATGGTTTTTGATTACCCGTGCGTGGAGGTGGAGGAACTGGCCACCAATACCGCCCTCAACCTGGAACAGGTGAATGTGTACAACGTGCCCTGGGTGGTTGGCGCAAAGCGGGGCTTTCCCAATTTCAACCAGCTTTTTCTACAAACGGCCCTGACCGCCTCCCGCAAACTGGAA
>DATJIU010000218.1:0-20815 GCA_035492855.1 Dongiaceae bacterium
AACTGCTCTAACGGAGGTGCCATGCCAGCCAGCCAACCGTGTCATCTTAATGAGTGTAGGAGATGCCCGAGATTTCAAAGTGACGTGGCGAACGGTTTAGGCAGTTGTGGCAAAGCTCAACTTGGTGTCCATTCGTATCCATTCCTGCTTGATCATGTGATTTACCTGGATGCAGGTAGGGCGCGCAGTCCCCTGCGCGCCGCCACCTACCAACCGAAGCATTCTGGTTCACCACGACGGCGCGCACGGAGTGACGCGCCCTACTCTCGTTTTCACGTGTGTTTATTCGTGGTTGTCCGTGCGAATTACCTAATTCCAATTAGCGCGTATTGAGATTTTTCTTTGCAGAGATTTGTATGGAAACTTCGATCTGGCGGCGAAGTTCCTCGTTCGTTTCGGTTTTAACGCATCGCTGAAGAAGCTCAAACGCCTTGCGTCTGATAATTCGATCCTTCGCACCGAAAGCAAGATTGCCAATGCACCTTTCGGCACGCCCCCGAATTTCGACATCGCCATGAGCCATCAAAGGTTCAATCAAGTCATAACCGGCTGCTTCAAATTCCGTAAGCGTGTGCCAGGTTTCGTGCTTGTTCTTGGCTTTTGATACAAGTGAATCAAACATTGGTTTGATGGCACGGGCATCCTTCCTCTTCACCAAGGCATGTGCCGCGACCCCGGCGCAATAGCCACCGCCCTCAAGTAGTTTCAAAAGTAATTGAGCGCTCCGTTCGTCATCATAGGCAGCCAAAGCTCCGACGGCACTGGTATTGGCGCCAAAGCCACCACGCTTCATATGCTCCAAAACGGCTTGAGCATATGGGTCTTTATTTTTCTCCACCTTTGAAATGGCATCGGGGTCAGCCGCGCGCAAGCCCTCGGCCGCCTCAGCCATCAGCGCTTCGAGGGCTTCCGGCGGATGCAAAAGCTCCAACGAACTCGCAGCATGCCAGGTCACTTCCGGTACTGGATCATTTAACGCTTCGATAAGCGCATCAACGGCCTCCTTCACGCCCAACCGCCCAAGTTGATGGGTGGCTTTGCACCGTTCCCACCAATCGTCCGATTTAAGTCTTTTCAATACCTTTGACAGGACGGGCATTTTTTCGCGTCGGCGAATGCGGCGGTCAGGCTTGCCTGGAGCGTCAAGATAAACGACGGGCAGTTCACCCGGAACTGGAACTCGTTCGAGAGGCTGATCAAGCTCTTCACACATCCAAGCGGCAAAGGAACGGTAGCGCGTAGCCCCCGGACTCGAATTTGAAAAAAACCACGTCTCCCATTCTCCGTCCGGCCAGATAACCATTGGATTGAGCAAAACGACGGCATCGTCTCCGATCTCACTAATACAGAGGGCTTGAGCAAGATGTTTGATTTCAAAAATGGCACAGTCCTGCTTTGCATAATCGAAATAATCCTGCTCCATCACCGGGAGCGGCTCCGCACTCATTTGGTAAGCCTCATACCAATCTTTGTGCTCCTTGCGGAACCAGCGGATTTTTTCAACGCGACGAATGAACGGGGTCATATCCGAAGCAAACTTCCATCCATTGCACGCGCTCAAGAATGTCCTGTAGGACGGAGGCAATTTTATTTTCAACCTCTGTTCCGTTGCGACTAGTTCGGCTTCAGATGCGCCCGCATTCGCGGGGATTTCACCCAAGCCGGTTGCTGCGGCATATTTTTTAAATACAACCATCCATTCGTTTTGGGTCGGCGGGACGTTCACGGCGACGATTCCATCAGAGTAAGAATCGCCGTCAAGCATAGAAGGGGTCGTTTGTTTTATCCGTGTCCATTCGTGGTTAAAAAATAGTCCGTGAAGATTGGCGGCCTTTATCTATACTCTGCCCCCGATGAAATTTTGGAAATATCACGCACTCGGCAATGACTACATCGTCATGGACCCGCAGCACCTCTCCGCCCCGCTCACCACCGCCCAGGTCAAGACCATCTGCCACCGCAATTTCGGCGTCGGCTCCGATGGCATCCTGCTCGGCCCGCTCCCGGCGGAAAAAGCGAAATTTGGCCTCAAGATTTACAACCCCGATGGCAGCGAAGCCGAAAAGAGCGGCAACGGCCTCCGCATCTTCTCCCGTTATCTCTGGGACCAGAAACTTGTGGGCGAGCAGGAATTCGCCATCCAGACCCCCGGCGGCGTGGTGCGCTCCACCGTGTTCCCCGGTGGCCAGTCCGTGCGCGTGGAGATGGGGCGCGTGAGCTTTGGCAGCGACGTCATTCCCGTAGTCGGCCCCAAGCGCGAGGTGCTGAATGAAAAGATCACCATCGGCGGCCGCGAATTCACCTTTTGCGCCGCCACCATCGGCAACCCGCATTGCGTGCTGCCGCTCCCGGAAATCAGCGCCAAACTCGCGCACGAATTCGGCCCGCTCCTGGAAACCCACCCCAATTTCCCCAACCGCACCAACGTGCAATTCCTGAAAGTCATCGACCGCGCCAACATCCAGATTGAGATCTGGGAACGCGGCGCCGGTTACACGTTGGCCAGCGGCAGCAGCAGCAGCGCCGCCGCCGCCGTGGCCCACCGTCTGGGCCTGGTGGACCGCCACGTTTCCGTCCATATGCCCGGCGGCATCATCACCATCGAGATTGGCGATGACTTCGCCATCCGCATGACCGGCAGCGTGACCAAAGTTTCGGAAGGCACCATCTCGCCCGAGATTTTCTCGGTAAAGGTGGGGTAAACATTTTTGCGAGCCTGAGTGTGGACGCGAATTCCGCAAATTGTCGCGAATTCAAACTGACCGCCCCAGCCGGGGCGAAATATGGATAGCCCGGGGTAAATCCGCGCCAGCGGATGCAGCCCCAGGCAGAATCGCTCAAATAGACCCCGCCCTGAAGGGACGGAACAAACCCACACCTGCCTCCATCGTGCCCGCACAGTAATTCCGGGCGAGGAATGGACAGAATCCGGTTGGAGAAATCTCCGCCCGTTCTGTAGTGTATGTTAGTTGTGCTGAGTCAAATCCACCATCAGCAAGCCCGTTTATTGCTGGCGCTTACCCTCTGTGCCGGATTCAGCGGATCGCAGGTCACCGCCCAACCAGTCAACGACCTGTTCGTCCATCGCACCGCCATCACCTCCACGAACTTTTTGGTGACCGGGAACAACTTGGGCGCCACGATGGAGAACGGCGAGCCCAACCATGCGAACGTCACCGGAGGCGCTTCCGTCTGGTGGTCGTGGACCGCCCCAGCTGTCGGCAGCGCCACCGTCAGTACCGCTGGCAGCACCTTCGATACGTTGCTGGGAGTTTATGTCGGCACCTCCGTTTCCAATTTGACCCGGATTGCCAGCAATGACGACGCCCCGGATACCGGCGATTTTACCAGCCAGGTGACATTTGATGCGCTCGCCGGCAAAACCTATCAGATTGCCGTGGACGGCTTCCATGGAGCGGAAGGCCAGGTGACCTTGTCGCTGCTACTCGGCCCCGAGGAAGTGCACCCCGCGGCGCCCGCGTGGACCCTGCCGGATCTTCACGGGGGTACGGACTCGTCTTCCCATTACGCCGGCAAGGTTATCCTCCTGAATTTCTGGGCCACTTGGTGCTCGCCGTGCAAGGCGGAGATGCCCGACCTGGTTGAATTGCAGCAGCAATATGGCGCCGACGGCCTCGTGGTGGTCGGGGCGGATGTGTCTTGGAGTCAGGAAAGTGCGGCCACGGTTTTGAACTTCCTTGCCACCTGGACCCCGGCGGTGAATTACCCCATGGTCATGTCCTCCGCAGCCACTGAATCCGCCTATGGCGGCATTGCTGCCATCCCCACCACCTTCGTCATTGACCGCCAGAACCGGATCCGGAAACAGTTCATCGGTTCGCAGTCGGCCGCCACGTTCACGGAGCAAATTCTGCCGTTGCTCTATGACCACACCTGTCTGGCCTGCCGGCGGGATGGCAACCAGCTAACCGTCACCTGGCGCACAAATGCCGCCGCGTTCGTGCTGGAAACCACCACCAACGTCAACCAAGCGGTCTGGAATACGTGGCCCGAGCCCCCGACGGTGCTCCAAGGCTCAAACACGGTGGTGATCCCGCCCACCGGAGGCCCGGTTTACTTCCGGCTGCGCCTGGCAGATTAAAGGAGCTGCCTGTCCCGATGAAACCCAGACCGTCCCGCCCGCAATCCGCCCCCGGCTTCACCCTCATCGAACTGCTGGTGGTCATTGCCATCATCGCCGTGCTAGCCGCCCTGCTGCTGCCGGCCCTCAGCCGGGCCAAGGCCCGGGGCCAGCAAGTCGTCTGCGCCAACAACCTGCGCCAAGTTGGCCTGGCCCTGCAAATTTACACCCTGGATCACAACGGCCTTCTGCCCCCCAGAAGCACGTCCACCAACCGCTGGCCCACCCAGCTTCAACCCGGTTACCAGAACCCGAAACTGCTGTGCTGCCCCAACGACCCCGAGGCTACCAAAGCCTTGGGTAACGCCATCTCCAATGCCCCCCCGGACCTCGCCCCGCGGAGCTATTTGATGAACGCGTGCCAGGACGCCATGGCCGCGGCGCTGGGCGACAGCAAGCCTGTCAAGCGGACCGAGTTTCCGGCCCTGCGCGACGCGGCAATCCTCCGTCCCTCCGAGACCATTATGTTCGGCGAGAAGGCCGCCGCCTCCACGCAGTTCTATTTGATTCTGGACCTTAATGCCAATAGCTATCTGCCGGATTTGGAGGAAAGCCGTCACGGTAGCACCGGCGGGGCCAACAAATCGGGCCGTTCCAACTATGAGTTTGGCGATGGCAGTGTTCGGACCCTGCGCTACGGGGAATGCACCTGCCCGGAGAATTTGTGGGCGCTCACCGCAGACGGCAGGATGCTTTACGCCATCTGCCGACCACATTAACCGCCTCGGCCCGGTGGATCGCCACGTTTCCATGCGCACGCCCGGCGGCATCATCACCATCGAGATCGGCGACGACTTCGCCATCCGCATGACCGGCAGCGTGACCAAAGTGTCCGAAGTCACCATCTCGCCCGAGATTTTCTCGGTGGCGGTGGCTTAAAAAAGCCTCGCAGCCAGAATGTCGCATGGTGGGGCGAGCGTCCTCGCGAGCCGTTCCCCAGCCCAGCCCAACTTGGTGTCATCCTCGAAAAGAACCTCACCGAGGTTCAAATCCTTCAGCCCGGGGTTGGCCGCCCCCGCGACCTACCCCGGGTACTCGCCTCCAATAATTCATCCAATCCCAACGCGGGTTGCAGCACCGTTCCGCGCTCCAAACGGCGCAACCGCAGCTAAAATCAAAACTTGGCAACTGGCGGCATCAGGCTTAAACAAGCAACGCAAATGCAATCGCTGCTTAACGAACAGCCTGCAAGTTCCGGCCAATGAATCCGCTGAATCCAATGCTGTGCCGACCATTTGTTTCACTGTGTGCTGCGCTGACACTCTGCGCGATTCTGGTCGCCGGCTGCGACCGTGCCGGCAAATCTTCCGCTGGCAATACCCATTGGATTGACCCGAACAAGTTGCAAGTCGGACCCATTCGCCATCCTAATTTGACCGCAGATCAGATCTCCCGAATTCAGAAGCTCCAAAAGACTTTTGAGGAGGTTGACCCCAGTTCCCTTGAGGAATGGTCGGATGGTTTCAAACGTGACGCGGATCCCGACCGGGAATTGACAATATGGGAAGACATGGCCACTGCCTATGCAACCTTCACCGCCACCAATGCATTGACCTTGGACGGCAAGAAGGAGGTTTTTAAGATAGCATTGCTGCGTTCAGCCGCTTCTGAAGATAAAGTGTTGAAAAATCTGAAATTACAAATTCTCACTGAGAAGGATGCCCGGGCGATCATGTCGCTCTTTGCCGGCAAGCCCGAACCGCTCCGCGTTGTTTCACCATGACAACCTTTAGGCAACTTAACGCGGGATGGAACGCTGAGCCTAATTCGCCAAATCCCCAAGTCACCATTGAAGGTGCCGATGTAATCCTTACGTTTCTCCTGAATCCATTTCAGTTTCCCCAGTTTGACCCCGAGGACGTAGGCAAGCTCCGATTTAGCTCCTGTCTCCGCTACCGCCTTGGAGCGCCTAATGATGAAGGCTGGCATCGCGGACAGTGTCGTTTCAGCCACTTTGCGCCGCACTGGGGGGAATTCTACGAACTGGGAGGCGACTTGCGCCTGGCCGAGTGTCCTGACGATTGGATTGAGGTTTGTTCTACCCTCTCCGTTCCACGTCATTTTTTGTTCTATTTTCGGGACGAAACGTTTGAATGCGCCGCCTTCGATTGGGACTTCGAAGTCTTGAAGGCTTAACCATTGAAAAATCGAATGAAGCGCACCCTCGTATTCATCCTGTTGCTCTTGGCAGGAGGCTGTTCGCCAAAACAGAAGACTCCGGTGATCGAGTATCAGGGGGAAACTTTTCGCCTTACACGTTCATTCTCCGACTACGATGAATACAAACAGTCCCCTGACAACCTTCTCCCCGAGGAGCTTGATCGGATTGAAACCAAGATTCTATCCGTTCAGATCCCAAACCAATTCAGCACGAAACAGGAGTTTGTTTTGGCCGCATTGAAAGTGAAATTTCCCGGTTATGGGTTTGGTGGATTGGAGTCACCAAAAACTATTTACACGGCAACAATTGAGATACCAAAACAAGGTGCCGACCGCTATATTACAGCCATTGAAAAAAGCCGTCGCTGGTTCGTCATCGACGACTTTAAGGGGCCCACCGCATATGGAGGTACGACAGTTCAGATTGAGAACGGTCAATTGATATATCGGACCTACAAAGGTGCTGAATTCCGGCGCATAAAACTCGAGTAATGGCAGGGACATCGAACGTCGCCATCCGCATGACCGGCAGCGTGACCAAAGTTTCGGAAGGCATCCTCTCCCCCCGAGATTTTCTCGGTGACGTTGGGGTGAACATATCTGCGAGCCGGAGTTTGGACGCGAATTTCGCGAATTGTCACGAATTCACCACAAAGCCCGGCGAATGACATTTTATTTTTGGAGGGTGTCGCGGCGCTCCCCCTCCGAAAATGAGGTTCACCGCCAGCTTTAACGCAGGCCCCATGTCCCGCCAATCCCGCCGGATCGGTACTCACTGACATCCGAAAAATCTCTCCCTTTGCGCCCCTTGCGTCCTTTGCGTGATTGCTTTTCCCACCTTGGTTTCTTGGTTCCTTGGTGGTTCACCCCGCATTTTGTTTTAACATTGATTTTGCATTTTTGAAATTTTCAAAATTTACAACTCATTCTCCGGCAGCCGGTTTAAACTTTTAAACCCTCGTTTTTCCCCTCAAAAAATTGGGTTAATGGTTAAACCACATGCTTTTTGGGACCGTGTTAGAATGCTCTCCGGTATGCGAAAAAGCGCAACCAGAGCCGGCCTTGGGGCCGTGGGGAGCGCGCCCGCCGCAGGCGCGATTTTCCGCGCCCTCGCGGAAAACCCGGAGCACGTGAAATCCTCCCCACGCCGGGAAAATGCCAACCCACGGTTGGCGTCGGGGGCTGCTCCCTGGCGCTGCTCCGCAGCTTTATGGAATTCGCGAAGGCGCCGTCCGCGCTCTGGAAAACCGGTGAAATCACAGCCAATCAAACCGGATCAAACCACTTTTATGGCATCGAACCAACCCCGGGTCGGTAGGGCGCGCCACTCCGTGCGCGCCGTTGGGGACATCGCCGGACGCGCCAGATCATCAAAAGCTCGCCGCCTCGCGCCCAGCGACACCGCGGCGGGCAGAGGACTGCCCGCCCTACCCGGTTTCCGCGCAATCCGACCGAATCAAGCCGAATCAAACCACTTTTTTCCTCGTACCAGGAGGCCGGGATGTGGGAAAGGTACGGCCCCCTCATCCCGACCTTCTCCCCCGAGTGGGAGAGGGCGAACGCACCCTGCAACTTTCACGCCGGCACCAGACGCCGTGCCCTTGCCAGAGTCACAATCAGACACGGACGCGCCGTCCGCGCTCCGGAAATCCGGCAAATCCAGCCGAATCAAACCAGATCAAACCACTTTTATGGCAACCCAGACTCAACCAACCGCAGGCCCGTTCCGCAATCCGAACTCCGCATTCCGAAATGGAGAATTACCAAACGAACCCAATTTTTTTGGAGCGCATCAGGAGCGGAAAAAGCTATGGCAAAATAACTTACATCTATTTATGCCACCAAATCAATTTGGGTTCGTTTGGCTTCGTTCGGCACTTTTGTGCCACGAATTGGGAGCTGCGTTGTCCAATCCATATATGAAACCTATCCTCCAATCCTCGGTCACAATTCTCGGCGCCGCCATCCTGGGCATCCTGACGGCCGGCTGCAGTGAAACGATTACCGGTCATTACGCCACCCGCACCGCCGCCACTGCGGATATCCAGAAAGGCTGGGTGCCCGCCGTGCTGCCGGCTTCGGCCACGTATATCCGGGAAACTCATAATCTGGATCTCAATACCGGCACTGGCACGTTTGACTTTGCCGCTGCCGATGCGGCGATCTTCAAGGACCGGCTGACGCCCCTGTCGGCGGCTCAAGTGGCTCAGGACCCCCTCATTCCCCGCGAGCGCCTGCGGTCCGAAGGCTATGCCTTCTACCAGTACAATGATTTCTACCTGGCCGTGAATTGGCAGCGGCGGGAGGGCGAGTTTTGGTTGCATTACCCGGATTGAGCCGGGGTCCCGTGAGTTCAACCCACCCGGCAATTTCATTCTCGCCAAAGCCGTTTTTTTTTCTAATCTGATTGCTGCTTTATGTTCACTGGAACTTACACCGCCATTGTAACGCCGTTCAAAAACGGCGCGCTCGACATCCCCGCCCTCGAACGCCTGATCAAGTTGCAAATCAAGGGTGGCGTGGATGGCATCGTGCCCGTGGGCACCACGGGCGAATCGCCCACGGTCAGCTACGAGGAGCACGTCCAGATCATCGAACTTTCGGTGAAATTCGCCGCCGGCAAAATCAAGGTCATCGCCGGCACGGGCGGCAATTCCACGAGCGAGGCCATTTACCTCACCAGGGCTGCGGAACGCGCCGGGGCGGACGGTTCGCTCCAGGTGGCGCCGTATTACAACAAGCCCACGCAGGCGGGGCTGTACGAACATTTCCGCGCCATTGCCCGCGCCACCAAACTGCCGTTGCTCCTCTACAGCATTCCCGGCCGCTGCGGCGTGGAGATCGGCGTGGATACCGTGAGCCGGCTGGCCCGCGATTACCGCAATGTCGTGGGCATCAAGGAAGCGGGCGGCAACCCCGATCGCGTGAGCCAGTTGCGCGCGGCGACGGGCGAGAAGTTTACCATCCTCAGCGGCGACGATTCGCTCACGCTGCCGTTCATGAGCGTGGGCGCGCAGGGCGTCATCAGCGTGGCGTCGAACGTGATTCCGCGCGAGGTCACCCACATGGTCCGGGCCTATGCCATCGGCAAGCCCGCCGTGGCGCTCAAGCTGCACCAGAAATATTATCCGCTGTTCAAGGATTTGTTCGTCGAGACCAATCCCATTCCGGTCAAGGCCGCGCTGGCCCTGATGGGCGTGGTGGCCGAGGAATACCGCCTGCCGCTCGTGGCGCTGAGCGCCGCCAACCGGCAGAAGTTGCAACAGACCTTGAAGGCCTGCGGCATTTTGAAAAAGTAAATTCCAGGTTGCTCCCGGGAAACTCGTCCATCATCGCGACGGGTTTACCCGGTGGCATTTCTTTTTTGAGGTTATGACCAAGATCATCATCACCGGGGCGAAGGGCCGCATGGGCAAGATGCTGCTCGCCTGCGCGCCGAGTCACCCCACCTTGCAGGTCGTCGGGCAGATTGACCAGGGCGACAGTTTGGAAGCCGTCATCGCGGCGGGCGACGTCGTCATTGATTTCAGTTTCCACGCCGCCACGGTGGGCATCGCCGCGCTGTGCGCACAGCACCGCAAGGCGCTGGTCATCGGCACCACCGGCCACACCGACATGGAATCCGCGCAGCTCCTCGGTTATCAGACGCAGATTCCCATCGTGTGGGCGGCGAACTATTCCACCGGCGTGAACACGCTGTTCTGGCTGACCCGCAAGGCCGCGGAAATTTTAGGGCCGGACTTCGACCTCGAAGTCGTGGAAATGCATCACCGCATGAAGAAGGATGCGCCGAGCGGCACCGCCAAGTCGCTGGCGGAAATTCTGGCGCAGGTGCGGAAGCTGCAGCTCGGCACCGCCGCCCGCCACGGACGCGAAGGCATCGTAGGCGAACGCACCAAGACCGAGATCGGAATCCACTCGATCCGCGGCGGGGATGTGGTGGGCGATCACACCGTCATTTTTGCGAATGTCGGCGAGCGCGTGGAACTCACCCACAAGGCTTCGAGCCGCGATACCTTCGCCCACGGCGCCCTGCGCGCCGCCGCCTGGGTGGCCGCGCAAAAGCCCGGTCTCTATAACATGCAGGACGTGCTGGGGCTGAAGTGAGTTGGCGATGTGGAGCGCGGCATGAAACCTCCTCTCCATTCCCCTTGGGCTTTTGTGGCCCTCGGCTCGAACCAGGGTGACTCGCGGCAAATCCTCACGCAGACCATCGCCCGCTTGCAGGATTTTTCCGCCACACCGCTGCTGCAATCCACCTTTGTGAAAACCGCGCCGGTGGATTGCCCCCCCGGTTCGCCGGACTTTCTTAACGCCGTGGTGGCACTGCAACCCCGCGCCGGGGACACGCCGGAGAGTTTGCACGCCCGGTTGCAGGCGCTCGAAAAGGAGTTTGGCCGCCAGCCCAAAAAGACGCCGAACGAACCGCGGGTGCTGGATTTGGATTTGATCGCGTTCGACACCGAAACCCGCGACACGCCGCAGCTCACCCTGCCCCACCCGCGCGCGCACCAGCGCCGGTTCGTGTTGCAACCGCTGGCGGAAATCGCGCCGGACTTCGTATTGCCCGGCCAGACCCAAACTGTCGCCGCATTGCTGGCAGGCCTGCCACCAGCTTGATCCGGAGCGTATTCCGGTTCCGCCGCGCGCAAAGAAATTGCGCCGGCCCGCTCCCGGGAGTAGATTGAACGCGTGATGAGTTTGCCGCCACTTATCCTGGCCTCGGTTTCCCCGCGGCGCCGGGAACTGCTGCAACAACTGGAAGTGGAATTTACCGTGGTGCCCAGCAACGCGAAAGAATTGCACGAAGAACAACTGACCGCGTGGGAGCTGTCGCAGCTCAATGCCTGTCGCAAGGCCCGGCCCGTGGCCAAGCACAATCCCGACGCGCTGGTGCTGAGTGCCGACACCCTCGTCTATCTCGGCACCAGGCTCTACGGCAAGCCGGCCGACCACGCGGATGCCATCCGCATGCTCATGGAATTGCAGGGCCACACACATCAGGTCATCACCGGCATCTGCCTGCTGCATTTGCGCACGCACCGGCAGAAGATTTTTGCCGATGTTACCGGCGTCACCTTCCGGTCGCTGACCCGCGCGCAAATCGAGAATTATCTCAGCAAAATCAATCCGCTCGACAAGGCCGGCGCGTATGCCATCCAGGAACACGGCGAGCTGATCGTCGAGGAGATCTCCGGGTCGTTCAGCAATGTGGTGGGCCTGCCGGTGGAACGGTTGCAGGAGGAACTGGAAAAATGGAATCTCCGGTAACCGCCGCCGGGAACATCTACGAAGCGCTCTGGCAGCAGGCGGTCCCGGCGTTGCAAAACGGCACCCCGCAACTGGACCCGCAATTGTTGCCGGGGGCGGCCGACGCCCGGCGCGGCGTCACGCTCATCGCCCGCCCCACGCCGGAAATTCAGGAGCGCGTGGCGGCTTTTCTGCAAGCCGCCCAAGCGGTGGCTCCGGGCCAGCATGTTTACTCGCGGGAAGAATTACACGTCACCCTGCTGGCAGTCATCCCCGGCTCGGAGCAGTGGCAACAAAGCGAGCCACAACTCCCCCAGTACCAGACCATCCTGGCCGAAGTATTATCCCGGCATAAACCATTCACCATTTCGTTCCGCGGCGTGACGGCCTCACCTCAGGCGGTGCTGATCCAGGGCTTTCCGGAGGATGACAGCCTAGCCCGGTTGCGGGATGATTTGCGCGCCGCCTTTGCCAAGGCGGGGCTGGGGCAGAATCTGGACCGACGTTACAAAATCGGCGCGGCGCATCTCACAGCCCTGCGCTTGGCCCGCCCGTTGCCGGATTGGAATCCGTTGCTGAGAGTGCTGGAGGCACATCGCCAAACGACATTCGGCGAACTGGAGGTTCGCCATGCGCAACTCATCTGGAGCAACTGGTACGCCTCGGCCGATCTGGTCCGCGTACTTGCCACTTACCCATTGGGTTGACACCGCAACCGGTGCTCAGGCCGTGGCCAGTTCCCGCCACAGATACGCGCTCATCAACTGGCCCTTGGCAAAGATATCGAGATCGAACTTCTCGTTGGGCGAATGCGAATTGTCATCCGGCAATGCCAGCCCGAGCAGCAGCGAGTCTGCGCCAAGGATCTGCTTGAAGTCATTGATAACGGGAATGGAGCCGCCTTCGCGCAACAGCACCGGCTCATGGCCAAACGCCAGCTTGAGGGCCCGCAGCGCGGCCTGCCCGGAACGGCTCTCGGGCGACATGGCGTAAGGCATGGCGCCGTGGCCGATTTCCACCTCCACCCGTACGGTGGGCGGGCAGATTTTCTTCAGGTGCTGGCGCACCAGTTCAGCGATTTTCGGCGGCGTCTGGTTGGGCACCAACCGGCAGGTGATTTTCACCCGCGCCCAGGAAGGCACAATGGTCTTGCTGCCTTCGCCCTGGTAACCGCTGGTGAGGCCGTTGATTTCCAGCGTGGGCCGGGTGCCGCGCTGCTCGTTGGGAATATAGCCGCGTTCGCCAAACAGGGCTGGCACGCCGAGGAATTTCTTGAACGCCTTCTCGTTGAATGGCAGCCGGGCCATGGCCTTTTTTTCATAAGCCGTCAGCGGTTTGACGTCATCGTAAAATCCGGGAATGGTGATACGTCCGTTGCGGTCACGCAATTGGGCGAGCAACTGGCAGAGCGCCATGGCGGGGTTTTCGACCGCGCCGCCGAACACGCCAGAATGCAAATCGCGCGAGGGACCGTGCATGGTGACTTCCAGTGCCGCGATGCCACGGAGCGAACTGGTCAGCGCGGGCAGTTTCGCATCCGGCAATCCGGTGTCGGAAACCACAATGGCCTGGCACCGCAGTTCCTTGCGGTGCGCCTTGAGGAAGACGGCGAGGTTGTCGCTGCCCACCTCTTCCTCGCCCTCGATGACAAAGGTGAGGTCGCACGGCAGTTCCGTGCCGGTTTTCAAATAAGCCTCCACCGCCTTCAGGTGGGCGAGGTTTTGGCCCTTGTTGTCGCTTGCACCGCGACCGTACATCCGCCCGCGTTCAATGCGGGCTTCGAACGGCGGAGTCTTCCACAAATCAAACGGCTCGGGCGGTTGCACGTCGTAATGGCCATAAACGACGTAGTGCGGCTTGGCGGAATTTTTCGCGCGTGGCGTTTGGGCCACCACGACGGGATGTCCGGCGGTGGGATAAATCTTGGCGCTCAGTCCAATCTTGCGGCAATGCTCCGCCACCCATTTGGCACAAGCCTGCATGTCCTTGGCGTGCTTGGGCTGCGCCGACACACTGGGAAAGCGGACGTAGTCGGCTAGTTCGGCCACGAAGCGGGCCTGGTTCTGCTTCAGATACTTTGCAACTGCGTTCATGCGCCCATAATACGGAAACTGGGGTCCGGAGCAAAGTCTGGAGCGACACTATTTTGCAGCCCCAAATTAGAAGCCCAAAACGCCACTAACCGCCGGCCGGTTATTTCTTGCGTAACAGGTCCTCCAGCAAATTGCGCACGGGAGCATTGGTGGCCGGGGTGTTCGTATTTTGACCACCCAGCAGACCACCCGTAGCTTGCAGAAGTTTGCCCAGACCACCGCCCACCTCATTTGCGACGGGAACATTGGTGGTCGTGCCCGTGAGCACGCTGCCGATGCCTTGAATGACATTCCCCGCCTTTCCTCCCACGACTCCGGGGATGCCGCCGACTGAACGAGCAATAAGTCCAGCAATCACCAACTTATCCGTAGTGGCTTCAGGTTTGCCCAACGTACCGTTCAAGTGAACAAACGCGGGCAATTGAACAAACATAACATTGGTCGGCGTGTCGCTGGTCAGCAGCCGGGCTTTACCCGCCAAATCACGGCTCAATGACAGATTGACCGGCCAGTTGGCGATGGGCGAATCATTCAACACCGGAGCGATGGGTATGCTGCCAGCCGTGTCGGCCTGATAGGCAACGCTGGCCGCTTCAAATTTTGAGAGCGTAACCTGGCCGTTTCCCATTTTGACCTGAACTTGCAACGCGTTGAGCGGTGTGGTGAGCAGCTCGTTCAAACCCAGCACGAAAGCGATGGGAGTGATGAGCGCCTTGGCTTTCGGGCCGACCAACTGAATATTGGCATTGGTCAGTACCAGGCTGGCGTCACCCGACAGATGCTTTTGCAGATTCACGCCGGTAATGCCGGCGCCGTGAATTTTCGCACTGGCAGACAAATCGCCTTTGGCCTGTCCCTTGTACGCCGGCATAAACGTATCGGCCAGCGGCGCCACCGACACCTTCGTGGCGGTGAAGTTCAGGTCATACTCGTAACCGGGAACACCCAGGTTCACATTGGCATCCGCCGCCACGGGCGCGCCATTCAAGGTGAGTTGGAAGGGTTGCAACGCCACCTTGGCGCCGTCCAGTTTGACGGTGGTTTGCAGATTCGTTACCGCCACTTCATGCAGGTAAAGCCGGCCGATGGCGGCATCCAAAACAAAATTCTGGAACGGCAGTTTTATTGCCTTGGGCTCCTCCATGGGCGGGGCTTTCACCGGCGAATTCGATGCCGTGGTCGGAGACGCCGCACTGGATTTGCCGGCGAACAAATCGTAATAGCCAGTTACATCCAGAGCCTCAGCCGCCAGTCTTAACTGGCCGGTGATGGCATCCGGCTGGCTCAGATTCACCTGGCCGGTGAGTGCCAGTTGGTTGGCCGCCCGGGTGGTGGGTGTCAGCTTCACCAAAAACTTTCGCAGGTCCACCGTCTGCCCGGTTCGCGCAACATCGAGTTGCAAATTCACCGCCAGGGGCGGGCCGGGGACGGCACTCACCATCAGGTTCGTCAGGGCCAGATCGCCACTGACACTCTGGCTTTGTGCCGTACTCACCACATGGCCTTTGAAATCCAACATCCCGTCGCCGAGCTTCACACCGTCGGAAGGCAGCAATGCCAGCAGCCGGGCAAGCACCGAATGCACCTGTACCTGCAAATCGGCTGCCTGTGTCCCGCTGTCAAAGGAGCCGGAGCCAGAAACTGCGAGCGCCGGTTCTCCGCGCTGCGCCAGTTCCAGTCCGTAACTGGCCAGGCTAATCTGTTTCAAATCCGCCACCTGCCCTTTGGCCGTGAGACGCACATCGGCATTTTGAACCGTATTGGTTCCCAGCGTCACGGCCAGGGATTGCAGGGAGCTGTCCAGGTCAAATGACAGCTGCTTGCCACCCTGTTGGGACGCCAAATTCAGCGTGGCATTCAGCCGGCCCGCCGGGTTCAGTCCGCTGGCAAAAGCACGCCAGTCGGCCAGATTGAGTCCGCTCACTTTCACCAGCAGGTTGGCGTCGCCACCCGCACCAGCCGAGCCACCACCCCATGACAGATCCATGGGTTTGGAAAGTTCGCCATGCAATAACGGATTCTGATTCTGGGTGGCATCCAGCGTGAAGGTTTGCAACTGGAGGGATTTTGCCGAGCGGTTGACCGTCACCCGATAACCGGCCCGCAAATCCAGCACTGGCGTGGATTGCGCCGCGCGCACCACCTGCAGCCGCGAGGCATTCAAGTTTCCACTGACGCCAATCACATTCCCGCTTTGGGTCAGCTCGATCTGATTGGTCGAATTCAGCGTGGTGGTGCTGAAATCCAAGCCGCTGGAGGCGCCTGCCAGATTCAACACCTGCCGGTCGAGCCCGCCGAGTTCCACCTGGAGGCGGCCCTCCAACTTCTGCAAATCCAGCGGCCCGGCCACGCGCAGGCTGCCGAGCGAAGCTCCGGATTTCTCAAAGCGCAGCGCCACGTTCTTCACCTCGGTGGGGGTGATGTCACAATCCAGGTTCGCTCCGAAGGTGGCGAAGTCACCAAACACGCCAGAGGCCTGGGCTACCGTCAGCCGGGTGTTTCCCTGAACGGAAGCCGGCTGCAAGGCGGCGGTCAGCGCGAAATCATACGCCCCAGTCAGCCGGGCTTGCACACTGCCGGACGAGGCGGCATTGGTACTTTGCCAAGCAAGCTGCACCAACGCCTCGAGCGTCAGTTTGCCCGACTGGCCGTTCTTCAATCCGGTGACCACCAGGTTCACTCCGCTCAATTCGGTACGGTCTTGCAAGCCGCCGGTTTTGTTTTGGGTTAACCGCACCGTGGCGTTCGTGATGGTCAACCGCCCCAGGTTGATTTGCGGCGGCGCCGCAGATTTGGTTGCCGCCGGCTTGGGCGCGGCAGACGACTGCGACTTGAGCAACGGATCCAGGTTGCTGGTGCCATCGGCGTTTTGCACCACGTTGACCGTGGGCGCGACGAGGGTAATTTCGTCAACATCGATATTTCCTTTAAGAATGTTAAATAGCTCATAGCGGACATGGACCTCGGCTGCGGTGACGCAGGGTTCTGCGCCAGCGGTTTGCACCTTGAGGTTTTGCAAATCAAGCTCATGGAACGGGTGGAACGCAATGGCGTCCGCAGTCACGGTGGCGTTGATGGCTTTGCCTACCCGGGGCAATACGAAGCTTTTGAGGAATCCCTGGCTGGTCACTACAAAATAACCCACCAGCAGCAGCAAAAATAAACCACCCACCACACATCCCAGGATTAAGGGCCAGCGACGGCGTTTACGGGGGGCAGAGGCAGGTGCACTACTCATAACATCTTGCATATAAATTACAAAAATCGCGTGCACCCCCAGCCCAGGCTCCGCTAGCCTAAGACGTCGCGGGTGCGCCGCGACTACCCAGTATATGACAACTCTGGGGCAAAGTATATTCAACAGTTGTGAAAATCTCGGTCGTCATTCCAGCCTACAACGAGGAACGCCTGATCGCCGCCACACTTCACGAAGTGCGGCAGGCCATGACCGCCTTTGCTGCGCGCAGCTGGGATGCCGAATTAATAGTTTGCGACAACAACTCCACCGACCGCACCGCCGAACTCGCCCGGGCCGCCGGCGCCACCGTGGTGTTTGAACCGGTCAACCAAATCGCCCGCGCCCGCAATGCCGGCGCCGCCGCCGCTACCGGCGACTGGCTCGTGTTTGTGGACGCCGATTCGCACCCCTCGCCGGAACTCTTCAGCGACGTGGCCGAGGCCATTGCCAGCGGCCGCTGCCTGGCCGGTGGCAGCACCATCCGTTTGGACGGCCATTATCGCGTGGCGGGCGCCGTCACCGGGTTGTGGAATCAAATCAGCCGATGGCTGCACTGGGCGGCGGGCTCCTTCATCTTTTGCGACACTGCGGCGTTCCGCCAACTGGGTGGCTTCAATGAAAAGCTCTTTGCCAGCGAGGAAATTGAGCTGAGCAAGCGGCTCAAACGGCTGGCCCGGAGCACGGGACGGAAAATGGTCATCCTCAACCGGCATCCACTGCTGACCTCCGCCCGGAAAGTCCACCTCTACACCCCGGGCGAACATTTGCGGTTTCTGGCCAAGACCATCCTGCGCGGCGGCCGGCCGCTCACCGACCGCGAAGCCTGCCATACCTGGTACGACGGCCGGCGGTAATCTGCTCGCTTGCCAAGAGCGACGCCGGTTTGTTTAATTCCGGCGTGCTACAACAGCAAACCCTGAACCGCTCCGCCAGCTTTTCCGGCATTGGCCTGCATAGCGGGAACCGTGTGAACATGACGTTCCTGCCCGCGGCGGCCAACTCCGGCATCCGGTTCCGCCGGGTGGACCTCGAAGGCAAACCCGAGATCGAAGCCCGGGTGGAAAACGTGGGCGAAACCAACCGCTCCACCACCCTGGCCAAGGGCAACATCAAGGTTCACACCGTCGAGCATGTGCTCGCCGCCTTTGCCGGCGCCGGCGTGGACAACGCCATCGTTGAACTCGATGCCAACGAGCCGCCCATCGCCGATGGCAGCGCCCGCGAATATGTGCGGCTGATCCAAAACGCCGGCATTGTGCCGCTGCCGGAAAAGCGCGAGCCGTACGTCGTTACCGCGCCCATCGAACTCAAGCAGGGCGAATCGGTGCTTTCGCTCTTTCCGCACGACGCGCTGAAAATCACCTGCACCAGTTCCGACAAGGACGGCCGGTTCACCCAGTTTTTCAGCACGGAAATCTCCCCGCAGCTTTGGGAACGCGAACTCGCCCACGCCCGCACGTTCTGTTTCTTTGAAGAGATCGAGTACCTCATCCGCAATGGACTCATCAAGGGCGGCAGCCTGGAAAACGCCGTGGTCATCCGCGAGGACGCTGTGCTCACCACCGAGCCGCTGCGTTATCCCAATGAATTTGTCCGGCACAAGATGCTCGACATTCTCGGCGACCTGTCCCTGGTCGGCCGGCCATTGCTCGGGCACATCATCGCCGTCAAACCCAGCCATTCCTCCAATTGCGAGCTGGCGCGGCAAATTGTCACCCAGATGAACCAGCCGCTCCGCGCCGTGCAGACCTTTGCCCCGCCGCCCACCGCCACCGGCGCGCCCGCCACCGGCGAAACTTCGGACTCGGTCTTGGACATCAACGAAATCATGCGGTTGTTGCCCCACCGCTACCCGTTCCTGTTTGTGGACAAAGTGACCAAGCTGGAAGGCAACTTCATCACCGGCGTCAAAAACGTCAGCATGAACGAGGAATATTTTCTCGGTCACTTTCCCGGACACCCCATCATGCCCGGCGTGCTGCAATTGGAAGCCATCGCCCAGGTGGCGGGCATCCTGTTGCTCAAGCGCACCGACAAAGCCGGCAAGCCCGCCTACTTCATGTCCGCCGAGGATGTGAAATGGCGCAAGCCGGTCCGGCCCGGGGACATCCTGGTAATTGAGGTGGAACTGCTCAAGCACCGCGGCAAGCTGGGCAAGGCCAAGGGTATCTGCAAGGTGAACGGCGAGATTGTGAGCGAAGCCAACGTTACGTTCATGTTTGCCGATTGATCCACATGGCCGCGACCATTCATCCCACGGCGATCCTTCATCCCAAGGCCAAAATTGGCGCGGGTTGCGAGATCGGGCCTTATTGCGTCATCGGCGAGCATGTCACGCTCGGCCCCAAATGCCGGTTGCACTCGCACGTGGTCATTGACGGCCACACTGTCCTTGGTCGGGAAAATGAAATCTTCCCGTTTGCCAGCATCGGCCTGAAAACGCAGGACTTGAAATGGGCCGGCGGCATCACCCGCACCCAAATTGGCGACCGCAATACGTTCCGCGAATACGTCACCATCCACAGTGCCACCAGCGACGGCGAGGTGACGACCGTGGGATCCAACAACCACATTCTCGCCTACTGCCATCTCGCGCACAATGTCACCCTGGGCAACCACGTCATCATGTCCAACGTGGCCACGCTCGGCGGTCATGTGACGGTGGAAGATCATGCCGTCATCGGCGGCCTGGCGGCGGTGCACCAGTTCTGCCGCATCGGCACCATGACAATGATTGGCGGCTGCTCCAAGGTGGTACAGGACATTCCGCCCTACATGATTGGCGATGGCAACCCGGCCACCACGCGCACCATCAACAAGGTGGGACTGGAACGCAACGGCGTTTCCGAGGCGGCCCAGACCGCGCTGCGCGCCGCGTACAAAATTTTGTTCCGCGAGCGGCTGACCATTTCCAACGCCCTGGCGAAGATCGAAAAGAAACTGCCGCCGCTCCCCGAAGTGCAGCACCTCATCCAGTTCGTCCGCGCCAGCGAACGCGGCATCGGGAAATAGCATCTGTCATTCCTCGGATGAACGCTATGGCGGATTAAACCGCATGGCTACACTGCGTCCTATTGATACCGCATCATTTCTCGCTATGGCAGTAAGCCCAATTTATGCGAAATAGCTACCGAGTGCGAACAGAAGGCGCCGGAGCCTCAGGATTTTTTGATATACCCAGTATTCTATTGAGTACTCGAACAAACTCTCCAATATCCAAATAAAAACTGGGATATGCTTTTGGCAATGCGGCCAACGAGTCAACGGAAACCAGCACAGTTTGCATTGGCTTGTCTTTGTTATTTTTCTCAGCTTCAAGGTATTTCTCTTGAGCCAAAGTTGCCTCCTCTTGACGAAAAGTAGTGGTTTGAATTGTCCTATTTTGTAGGTTTAGTTGTAGCAAGAAAAAGTATCCATCTTTTTTCAAACCACCCATACCAGTCGTGACAATATTTGTCGCCATTTTTAACCCCTCCAACAGATCAATCTGGGTCACGTATGATTTCAGCTCCTTTCTCGACTCCGATTCGTCTTCAGGAGTATCTGGAACCAAGGGACGCTTTTCCAATCTCGCAAACTCATTGGATGCCAGGGCGAAGAAACGCTTCCAAGACACCTCTCCTATGTTGGACTTCAAAGCTTGGCCCGTGAAAAAGTCAACGGTTTCAACAGCTGTAGCCCAAGCATGTTGAAGCTTTGAGCGTAATTGAATTTCAATTTTCAGGTCGTTATAAATTGAAAGATCCCTAGATTCACTATGATATTTATAGACTAAATGAATGCTTCTGTATCCAGAAGCCTTTGGCTTTTGGATATAATCGTATTTCCTATGAAATTTACCACTACGAAGCGGGTTTTTGGCCGTGGCCCGTTCATAAACAGCCAGTAAATCTTCAACTTGAGATACCTGTTTCAAAACCGCACGACAACCGC